>CAMJFD010000009.1 GCA_946404845.1 uncultured Butyrivibrio sp.
CGATGCTAATAATTTTCCAGATGAAGTAAAAGACGCCGTATATAGATTCTACGTAGCTTATGATATTGCAAAACAGGCTACTAACACAGATATTCCAGATAAAATTCATTGTAAAATAGAAGAATACCAGAATAACAAACCAGCTGTAATTGAACTAGGTAAGGCCTATGCTATTGAAAAAATGTTGTACAAGCTGGAATATGACGGAGAAGTTGATAATTCAAGGTCACTTATAATTCAGAATTATCTTACAAGATATCCTGTTATGACCAGCATCAGTATAACTCTTAGAGGCGATTATCTTCAGCCAGGTCCATACTGGTCAGTATTCAAAGACTATCAGGATGTCCGCATAGATTCACCTCTTAGAAGACAGCAGATAGCTCCTCTCCTGAGTTTGTTATTCAAGGCAGGCGGCACATGTAAGGCTGAATTATATCCGAATGAAGCTATAGGAGAAACTGCACGCCGCAGTTATACTTTCCTTGTAGATGAAGGTGACATCGCAGATGTTCCTATATCTGGAATAGATTCAGAGAGAAATATCCTCGATGATGCACGCAGATTCATATTATATGGAGCTTAAGCCAAAAGCTAATTATAAAATCCTAAAAAAAGACTACCAGGTCAATTCCTGATAGTCTTTTTTTATCTCTATAAATAACACATATTATATTACTGCATCTGTCCTAAATTGTAGGCATTATATGCTGCGCAGAGCTGGTTAGTATTTCTCAGAAGATAATACATTCCAATCAGAGAACAAATGCCGCATGAAACCATACCAAGTAGCATCCACAGAAGGATTGTATTACCATTTTCCTGGAAATATAAACCATATCTACCTGCATTATTATATAATTTCTGACCTATCTTGTAATAATAGTAGTAAGCAAAGATACCACCTGTAACCATAGTGAGCAGTAATGCAAGCCAGAAGTCCATAAGATCATCTCCATCGCCAGCACATGCTGTATTTACTGACTTAACCATATCATACAGAACATATAAATCATATATTCCACAAGTTATGATTCCAAGCGCTATATATGCAAAAAGACTTCTGTCAGTCTTAAGTGGTCCATTATATCCGCCATAGTACATATTGTTCTGTCCATTATACTGGTTATTGTATTGATAGTTCTGATTACTGTACTGGTTGTTGTACTGATTATTATACTGACCATTATTCTGATAGTTCTGATTGTACTGATTATTATATTGATTGTACTGGCCATTATACTGATTACCATTCTGATAATTCTGATTACTATACTGATTATATTGACCGTTATTATATTGATTATTATTCTGGTATCCCTGATTGTTGTACTGGTTACCATTCTGATTTCCCTGATTATAATTATTTGAATTCATACTCTACCAACTCTCCTTTTTTAAAACAAGTTAAACAAAAATCTAATCCTGCTACATATAAATCCATCATGTATATTCGCAACTACGATGTCCTGACTGCTATCTGTCAGCCTGATAATATAGACTACGATAAACAGTACAATTATTGGAATCCATGGTATTTTCTTCTTCATAACATATAATATAAGAACAAATACCGGCATCCAAAACAATGGATGATAATAAAACGCTGAAACAATATCTAAATGTAAAAGAGCCATCCATGCCCTGCTCATTCCACAGCCTGCACAAGATATACCTGTTAAAAACTTTATGGGACATCCTACTCCCATATAAGCCATCACCATATATACAATCGCAACTGTAATAAATGCAAGTATTCCGTCTTTTTTCTCTTTGATACGTTCAATTATTTTTTTCATAGTTTTATAATAACGCAGCTTATGATCACAACAAATAATAATTTAACATTATTAGACTAGTCTGTCACTCTAAATTAGAGATTTACGATATTCCTATTCTCTCCTCTGGCGTATGCTTTGATATTTTCTGCGACTTCGTTGACACATCTCTGTCTTGCTTCTGTACTGGCCCATGCCATATGCGCTGTGATGATTAGCTTATTGCTGTCCATCAGCTTGCCAAGAGAATTATCCTTGGCTATAGGCTCTACAGATAATACATCAAGTCCCGCACCTGCAATTTCTCCTTCTTCAAGTGCTTCATACAAATCCTGTTCTTCAACAACAGGCCCTCTCGCTACATTAATTAAATATGCTGTTTTTTTCATCTTCTTAAATGCATCTTTATTCATTATTCCTTTTGTCTTATCACTAAGTGGGCAATGAAGAGATATTACATCACTTCTCTCAAGAAGCTCATCAAATGAAACACGCTCATAATCAGTACATGTGCTATTACCTGATGCTGAATAGAATATAACCCTAGCACCAAAAGCAGTTGCTATCTGTGCAACCTTGCGTCCAATATTGCCCATTCCGATAATTCCCCATACCTGTCCTTCTATTTCATGGAAAGGTATATCAAGACAACTGAAATTACTCTGTGCACCATATGCCCCAGACTTTACGAACTCATCATAGTGGCGAAGTTTTTCTGCTACATAAAAATATAGAGCAAATGTATGCTGTGCTACAGAAGCTGTTGAATAACCAGCTACATTTGCAACCTTTATTCCGCGGCTCTTACATTCATTAATATTTGCATTATCAAATCCTGTTGCGAACTCGCAGATAAGCTTGAGATTAGGAGCCTTATCAAGAATATCTGTTGTTACTTTAGTCTTATTGATACATAGTACTTCCGCATCCTTAAGTCTCTCTTCTGCATTATCTGCATTTATCTTGTCATTATAAAAAGAAGCGTCTCCTGCGCCTTCTATTGCACTATATTCAATATCATGCCCAACACTATCAATTTCTGCTGCTACAATTTTCATAAATATATTCTCCATTCATTAGTCATTTCTACAGTTTTTTATTACCAAAGTATATTTTACTTTTTTATTGCCAGTATTTCTACTATGATTATAAGCAGGATTTAATCAAATTAATATTTTTGCATATTTATACATTTTAGTACTAATATTTTTATAATTATTATGTTAGAATACATTCTAGTGTATGACTTTTTGTCACTTCGTTCCAAAAGTCATGCAAATAGTCCAATTAAAATCGACTTCGTCGAAGGACCTATTTGCCTCTTGAATCACTTTCTCACGAACTCCGCAGCTAATGCGGAGTTCTGATTGAAGTTGCAAGAATACATATTTTATAAAAATAAGGAGACTATTGTAATGCCACAAAGAACAGATATCAAAAAAGTATTAATTATCGGTTCTGGTCCTATTATTATCGGCCAGGCCTGTGAGTTTGATTATTCTGGTACCCAGGCTTGTAAAGCCCTTAGAAGTCTTGGCTATCAGATTGTACTAGTTAATTCTAATCCAGCAACAATCATGACAGATCCTGAAATGGCTGATGTAACATACATTGAGCCTCTTAATGTAAACAGACTTGAGCAGATAATCGCCAAAGAACGTCCTGATGCTCTTCTGCCTAATCTCGGTGGTCAGTCAGGACTTAATCTGTGTTCAGAGCTCTATAAAGCTGGAGTCCTCGACAAATACAATGTAAAAGTAATCGGTGTTCAGGTTGATGCCATTGAACGTGGTGAAGACCGAGTTGAATTCAAGAATACTATGAACAGTCTCGGTATTGAAATGGCCAAAAGTGAAGTTGCATACAGCGTAGATGATGCACTCAAAATTGCTGATGAACTTGGTTATCCTGTTGTATTAAGACCTGCCTATACTATGGGCGGCGCAGGCGGCGGTCTTGTATATAACAAAGAAGAATTACAGACTGTATGTGCAAGAGGTCTGCAGGCATCTCTCGTACATCAGGTTCTCGTAGAAGAATGCGTTACAGGCTGGGAAGAGCTGGAGCTTGAAGTTGTTCGTGACAAAGACAACAACATGATCACTGTATGCTTCATCGAAAATGTAGATCCTATGGGTGTTCATACTGGAGATTCATTCTGTACAGCTCCTATGCTCACTATTTCACAGGATGTTCAGAACAGACTTCAGGAACAGGCTTACAAGATTGTAGAACATATCGGTGTAATTGGCGGAACTAACGTACAGTTCGCACACGATCCTAAGACAGACAGAATCATCGTAATTGAGATCAATCCTCGTACATCAAGATCTTCTGCTCTTGCTTCAAAGGCTACGGGATTCCCTATTGCTCTTGTATCTGCCAAGCTCGCTACAGGTCTTACTCTTGCAGATATACCTTGTGGCAAATACGGTACACTTGATAAATACAAACCAGACGGAGACTATGTAGTAGTTAAGTTTGCAAGATGGGCTTTCGAGAAATTCAAAGGCGTTGAAGACAAGCTTGGAACTCAGATGCGTGCCGTTGGTGAAGTTATGAGTATCGGCAAGAATTATAAAGAAGCTTTCCAGAAAGCTATTCGTTCCCTTGAAAAAGGCCGTTATGGTCTTGGCTTTGTCAAGAATTTCAATAATCTTACTAAAGATGAGCTCCTCAAATTGCTCGTAACACCATCAAGCGAACGTCACTTCATAATGTATGAAGCCCTTAGAAAAGGTGCAACAATAGATGAACTCTTTGATCTGACACATGTCAAAAAATACTTCATCGAACAGATGAAAGAACTTGTTGATGAAGAGGAAGAACTTCTCAAATCAAAAGGTTCTCTTCCATCAGATGAACAGCTACAGCAGGCTAAAAAAGACGGATTCTCAGATAAGTATCTCAGCGAAATTCTCGGCGTATCTGAAGATGATATTCGTAATAAGCGTGAATCACTTGGCATGACACAGTGCTGGCAAGGCGTTCACGTAAGTGGTACTGAGAATAGCGCATACTACTATTCAACATATAATGATGTAGATAAGAATCCTGTAAAGACAGATAAGAAGAAAATCATGATCCTCGGCGGTGGTCCTAACCGTATCGGTCAGGGTATCGAATTTGACTACTGCTGCGTACATGCTGCAATGTCTCTTAAGAAGCTGGGCTTTGAAACTATTATTGTTAACTGTAACCCAGAGACAGTTTCTACTGATTATGATACTTCAGACAAGCTCTATTTTGAACCACTCACACTTGAAGATGTTCTGAGCATTTATAAAAAAGAGCAGCCAGTTGGCGTTATCGCTCAGTTTGGTGGCCAGACACCTCTTAATCTTGCTGCTGACCTTGAAAAAAATGGTGTTAAGATACTAGGTACATCTCCTGCCGTTATCGATCTTGCAGAAGACAGAGACCTGTTCAGAAACATGATGGACAAGCTCGAAATACCTATGCCTGAGTCAGGAATGGCTACCACAGTTGATGAAGCTATAGCAATAGCTAATAAAATCGGTTATCCAGTTATGGTTCGTCCTTCTTATGTTCTGGGCGGACGCGGAATGGAAGTTGTATATGATGACACTAATATGACTGACTATATGAAGGCAGCCGTTGGTGTAACACCAGATAGACCTATTCTGATAGACAGATTCCTTAATCATGCCATGGAATGCGAAGCTGATGCTATCAGCGATGGAAATCACGCATACGTACCAGCTGTTATGGAACACATTGAACTTGCCGGTATACACTCAGGAGACAGCTCATGTATCATTCCATCCAAGCACATTCCAGAAAAGGCTCTTGAAACAATCAAGGAATATACCAGAAAGATTGCTGAAGAGATGCATGTCGTAGGTCTTATGAACATGCAGTATGCTATTGAGAATGATAAGGTATTCGTACTAGAAGCCAACCCAAGAGCTTCCAGAACTGTACCACTTGTATCAAAGGTTTGCGGAATCAAGATGGTTCCCATAGCAACTGATATTATTACATCAGAGATAACAGGAAGACCTTCTCCAGTACCTGAACTTGGTGACAGAACAATTCCTTATTATGGTGTAAAAGAAGCTGTATTCCCATTCAACATGTTCCAGGAAGTAGATCCTGTCCTCGGACCAGAAATGAGATCTACAGGTGAAGTACTCGGACTTGCAAGTACAACAGGTGAAGCTTTCTTCAAAGCAGAGGAAGGAGCACAGGCTACTCTTCCAAAAGCAGGTAATGTACTGATTTCTGTTAATAAACAGGACAAACCAGAAGTTGTAGAAATCGCAAAAGCCTTTGATAAAGCAGGTTTTAAGATTTATTCAACAGGAACAACATGTGAGCTTATTCAAAATGCCGGAATAAATGCTACACGCGTAAATAAATTATATGAAGGAAGACCTAATATTCTGGATATGATGACAAATGGAGATTTGCAGCTGGTCATCAACTCTCCTATTGGTAAGGACAGTATCCACGATGACAGCTACCTCAGAAAATCAGCTATCAAATACAAGATTCCTTATATTACTACTATGGCTGCTGCAAAGGCTGCCGCAGAAGGAATCTCATATGTTAATGATCACCAGAATACTGAGATTAAGTCACTTCAGGAATGGCATTCACTTATAAAATAATAATTGTGATTAAATAAAAAGGATTATGTCATGGTCATCACATTATGATCTGACATAGTCCTTTTATTTATTATAAAAATAGTTGACATGTCAACTATTTAGTTTTAACATTAGTCCTTGGAAAAGGAGTTTTTTATTATGACAGAAATTAACAAAACTAATCAAAATCCACTTGGCATAAAGCCTGTGGGCAGTCTTATAAGATCATTTGCAATACCAAGTATAGTTTCTATGCTGGTAGGTTCACTTTACAATATAGTCGACCAGTTCTTTATCGGACAGAAGGTTGGAGAACTTGGTAATGCAGCTACTAATATAGCTTTTCCTTTTTCTACATCATGTATAGCTATCGCACTGTTATTTGGAATAGGCGGTGCATCTACATTTAACCTTTCTATGGGACGTGGAGAAAAAGAAAAAGCAAAATATTATATGGGTAATGCAGCTACAATGCCTATTTTATTAGGTATTGTACTTACACTTATTGCCGAACTGTTTCTGACAGATCTGCTGGTATTCTTTGGAGCTTCAGACAATATCCTTCCATATGCACAGCAATATACAAGAATCACAGCACTAGGATTTCCAATGCTAATTTTTACTTCATCCGGCGGACATTTAATAAGAGCTGATGGTCGTCCACGTATCAGTATGATATGTAATCTGTCTGGTGCAATTATTAATACAGTTCTCGATGCCCTCTTCGTTTTTGGATTTGGATGGGGCATGACAGGTGCAGCTGTTGCCACTGTTATAGGACAGTACATTTCTGGCGGACTCGCAATATGGTACCTTGCTCATGGCAAGACAGTTCAGCTTGAAAAAAAGCATCTGTTACCAAAAGCCAAATACATACTGCCAACCATGTCACTTGGAGTTGCTCCATGTAGTAACCAGCTGGCAATGATGATAGTACAGATTGTTCTGAACAATTCGCTCAAATACTATGGAGCACTTTCCGTATACGGTTCAGATACACCTATCGCAGTTGTAGGTATTGCAACTAAAGTCAATCAGGTATTTATGTCATTTGTAATAGGTATGTCACAAGGACTTCAGCCTATTACAAGTTTTAACTACGGAGCCAGAAAATATTCAAGAGTACGCGAAGGATATATCAAGACAATTTCCGTAGGTGCTATTATGGCAATAGCTGCATGGATATTATTCTTCTTTTGCCCAAATCAAATCATATCTATATTTGGTAAGGGTACAAATGAATACTACTACCAGTTTGCTGTCAGATACTTCAAAATATATCTGTTCTTTACTATGGTTAACTTCCTGCAGCCTATTACATCAAATTTCTTTACTTCAATTGGAAAAGCCAAAATTGGTAGCTTCCTGTCACTTACAAGACAGATAATATTCCTGCTGCCACTAATATTAATACTGCCACTGTTTATGGGAATTGAAGGCATAATGTTTGCCGGACCAATAGCCGATTCTATGGCGGCACTTACTTCTATGTTATTTGTAATTAGAGAGTTTCATCGTATGAAAGCTCTTGAAGCGCAGACTGTGTAAAGGGGTAGATATATGAATAACGATATCAAGATTATGAGACTTATCTCCATAATAACCAGAAAGCACAAAATGAACCTGGCCAAATCACTTGAACAGTTTGATTTAACTGCCGGGGAATATCCGTTATTTATGGCCATTTGCTTTAATCCAGGCCTTACACAGGACAGTATTTCCAAAACAGCTGTTGTTGATAAGGCAATGACTACAAGAGTCCTTAAGTCTTTTTATCAAAAAGGCTTAATCTACAAAGAACAGGATGCCAAAGACAAGCGTATTAATCATATCTATCCCTCTCAAAAGGCTCTGGATATGTTCCCTGCTGTCAGAGAGCATTTAAAAAAGGAAAATGATTATGATACTAATTGCTTTACAGAAGATGAGATAAATACTCTCAGGTCATTATTATTAAGACTTGATGAGAACATAAATACATCCTTATAAAGAAAAAAGAAAACGCGTTTTGAGTTTTATATTAAATAAAAACTCAAAACGCGTTTATTTTTAATATGTATTATTTATATCATTTATAAAATCAAGGTAGCTCGTAGAAGAACTAATTTCTTCAAATGTTGCCTCTGCATGAGTATATTCAGAAATAAGCGCCAGATCAATTTCTGTTTCGCCATTTAAGTACTCCTTCATAACCACCTGACCTACAGTACTCTCCTCATCTTCATCAAGATAGCCATTTTCATTTACATCATCGAAGTTAATTGATTTGATAAAGTACTGCTTTTCCAATGTACCATTTTCTGTAAGTGCATAGAATGTAGTATAAATAATAGCTCCAGCATATTCGTTATCTACATTTCTAATAAGATTCTGCTCCTTAGCATACTCATATCCGTAATTTCCACCTACTCCATATGGCCAATCATGAGCTGCCATTACAAGAGATCCATCAACATATGTGTAAATAGATGTCTTATATCCTGTAACACCAGCTACAAGTTCTGGAACATCATCGCTATTTATATATATGAGATCAAATGTTGCATCGTCGCCATTTTCCATATAATAGAGCTGTGCAGCATTTGAATATGCTTCCTGCCATGTTTCAAACTGGCCTTCACCATCATAAATAACTTTTTTGACATTATTCATAGTAACAGAAGCAATATTCTCCATTACTGCATTTGAGAGATTCTCGTTATACTCAAAATATCCATAACTATCTTCTGAACTATTATCAAATCCATCATATATGAGGACTTTATCTCCATCAGATGTTGTAGCCAGCAGAATGATATCTGTAAATCCATCACAGTTATAATCAATGAAATCAATATCTTTGACAGAAGTTATAGGATTTTCCTCATATGCATATGTACTAAGGATATCCTTGATTTCATCAGAATTGATTATCTTCATGCTAATGCTGGTACCAACTGTTGTAGGATATGCTACAAAATATGAAGTACCCTCATATTCTGTAAGTTCTGTCTCTACTATATCGCTTAGTGCACCCTCTTCCCATAGAAGTCTGTTTGAAGTATATAGATAATTTCCATCTGCTGTCTCTGTAAGAGTAAGTTCAAATGCTGAACCTGGTGTTGATGCAACAGTCTCACCATCATATCCTGCAGGAACTACTCTGAGTGTTATAACATCATCATTTCTATAACCAGACTCTACTGTGAACTGGCAATAATTGGTATCGCCATGCATATTATAATAAGTATCATAATCTGACAAATATATCCAGTCGAGTTTGTTATTAGCATCGGCATAAGATGTACCCGTCTTGGCTTCTACGAATTCTTCCAGCTTATCAGCTGTTATTCTGGTAACATCTGTATACATCTCTCCAATTTCAAGTGCTGCGAGAATAGCATCTTCTTCACCTTCTGCGTATTCGCCTGTTTCATCTATACCAGCTCCGGCATAGAGTACTTCATTCCAATTAATATCCTCTGGTGAACTATAAGAAGATAACAAAAATCCATATCCATCTTCAGCATTAATCATTTTATTAAAAGTATTAAGTTCTGCAGCAGTAAGTGGATCACCTGTTTCTTCTGATGAAGCTTCTGTACTTGCATCTGAACTGGAACCAAGATCTGACTCAGCATCCGCATCTACTGAGCTGTCCCCTTCTGTACTTGCATCTGCCGCACTTGCATCTTCTGAAGTAAGTGCTGTGCTTGCATCACCACTGTCTGATGATTCATCTGTTGCTGAATCTGTCACATCACTTTCCTGACTTCCGACTGTATTTTCTGCAGTCGAATTACACCCTGTCATAAATATGGACGATGCCGCAAGGCTCGCTACCATAAATGTGGCAATTCTTTTTTTCATAATATTTGTATTCTCCCTTTTGTAAAACATATTACCAAGACAAACCAAAAGCTATTTTACCACATCACACCAATTAAAAAAATCGAACATTTTTTCGTGTTGTGCGTGTAGATTTTTGATAAAAAGCTTTATTATTGGGCTATTGAATACTGCATCATTTCGTACTTAAGTTTGGTTCCTACAGCAATTCCCTCTGGTAATAAAGCTCTAGCCACAAGCTTTAAATCATCGGATTCAATATCTACTCGTCGTAAATTGGCATAATCACCATCAATACTATCTACTTCGTAATACCATGTTTCCATAACGAAATCTCCTTTCACGGTAAACAAATATCTTTTATTTTATATAAAAGCATATCACATTTTAGATCATTAAAACATATAGTTAATTATCAATAAATATCGACAGTTTCTAATATATCAGATGTGTATTATACCGAAATTAAGCTGGACCACAATCAGTATCAGATATAACAGTCCCATGCATACGGCCAGGCCTCTGAATATATTTGATACATCCTGTTTACTGAGTGTCATATGAATCATAATAGATATGAATACATACCAGAATAAAATTACCTGCCATATTTCATTACAATATCCATATATCAAAGTAATCATTATATATAAACTTACCATTCCACAGGCTACCGGAGCTATTGATGTTATTACCAGCTGTATAGATTTCAATATGAAATTAGTACTAGTCTTGAATTCAACACTTCCCAGTTTCTTTTCTCTAGGAACCAGCACTATTCTAGTGACTTTAGCTCCTGTAATTGTCGCCATAATTGCATGACTTAGTTCGTGATGAACTGTTCCTATATATGTCAGATAATTGCATATATAAAAGGCACCTTTTCTTCCAAACGGCAGAGTCATTATCTTCATAAATGTCTCTGATATCAGGCTGACAATTTCACCTATTGCTACCAGTATGAACCATATGCATACAACCTGTATAAGAGAATATACGTATACATTGGCCTGCAGCTGAGCTATAAACTGCTGTATTTGCATAGTATTCAGGATATTAGGGACATGTATATTATTTAATAATTCTAGCATCTTATAACTACTTCCTTTGTTATTTCTTATTTTTGCACTGATATCCTATCATACCACCATTTCATAAAATGTGCCTAAATTACATTAATCACAATGAAGCGAGGCCGGGAGGACCTCGCTTCATATAGAAAGTAATAAAAAGAAAAAGAAATAAAATTATTTTCTATCTCTATCGATAGACATTAGTTTAAAAATTCCTTGATAATCATCGCACTTTTTGCACTTACCCTAAATTCCTTACCTGTTACATAACCTCTAATAAGTTCATATGCACTATCTCCAACATATTCAGACAGATCACACCTCTTGTCATTATTACTATTGTTGAATACCACATATATCTTCTCTTCCCCAAGACTTCTTACAAATACATAAAGTCCAGTATCGTCCGTAAGGACTGTCTTATAAGAGCCGCGGCGTAGAACTACCTCACTGTTACGAATTCTTATAAGTTTCTTATAATAAGGGTAAAGCTCTTCTATATTCCCTACATGCTGATTATCATATACATTATTAATTGAACTGCCATCTGTCCCATTCGCTGCCTTACCCAAGTCTTCACTGATATCTTTATAAACGTCATCATTAACAACATATTTCCAAGGCATCTCCTTTCTATATTCGGGTTCTGTTACCCCCTCAATTGCACATTCGTCCCCATAGAAAATAGAAGGAATACCGACGCAAGTCATCATATAAGTTGCAGCCAGTTTGAGTTTTTCTATATCGCCGCCACAATAAGACAAAAACCTTGGTACATCGTGCGTGTCCAAAAAGTTCATCTGACAAAAATCTGTTTTCCAGGAATAACGCATGAACATCTTATTTATCTGTTCATCAAACTCAGTAACAGATATTTTGTCTGTTGCAAAAAAGTCCTTACATAAATAGGAAAAAGTATAATTCATAGTGGAATCGAACTGATCCCCCTGAAGCCATATCCCAGCTTCTTCCCAAATCTCTGCAATCAGGAAACAGTCTTTTTTGACGCCTCTGACCGCCTTTCTATACTCTCTCCAGAAACCATGATTTATTTCATTGGCTACATCTAATCTCCAGCCATCTATATCAGCCTCTTCAATCCAGTACTTACCTACATTACAGAAATACTCTATAACCTCTGGATTTCCTGTATTAAGCTTAGGCATCTCTTTGACATAAGCAAACGCCTCATATTCTGGTGGATCCTTGAACTCAACATTTGCAGGCATATCATAGAACCAGTCATAATATCTGGACTCAGACCCCTTTGCCAGCACATCCCTGAAGGCAAAAAAGTCTGATCCACAATGATTAAATACCCCATCAAGAATCACACGTATACCATTCTCATGGCAATTGGACACAAGCTTTTTAAAATCTTCCATAGTTCCAAAGCACGGATCTATAGACATATAGTCAATAGTGTCATACTTGTGATATGAACTGGCTGTGAATATGGGATTTAAATAGATACAATTAACCCCAAGATCTCTTATATAATCCAAATTCTCGCTAATTCCATTTAATGTACCACCCAGGTTAGAAACGCTTTTAATCTTCTCACCAGATTCTGTAGCATTTAGTTCTACCTGCTGTCCAATACCTGATAACGATCTCTTATCAGATGCAAAACTGTCTGGAAAAATATGATACATTACAATATCACTTGCCCATTTAGGTACATCCAACATATCCTCACGCCTTATATAAGGAAACTGGAAATACTCTGTTCTATGTGCCTCCATATTATTGCAGAAGCCTCTGCTATAATAAAATTCCTCTTTATCTCCATCTTCTAACTTAAAGTAATAACAGACTCTGGAATATTTATCAGCAACAGTTGCCTCATAATAATCAAACAGGTCATCTGTTGCATTTTTTTCCATCTGTACTTCTGTTACACGAATTGGTTCAACCATATCTACCCTGTCACCATAATATAAATAACAGGCTGTAATATCATTTTTGGCAGTACGTATTCTTATATTTAGTGACCTCTCATCCACTGCATATGCGTATTGTGAGAGAGGAGTATGCAAAACCGCTTCCTTATTCATTATCCTTTTACTGCGCCTCCCGTGATGCCTTCAACATAGAATCTCTGCATTACTACAAACAATACGGATATAGGAATAGCAACTATAATACCGCCTGCACAAAATACAGAGAAATAATCTCCTACAAGTGTTCTTTGAACCAAATTAAATAATCCCATGGCAACAGTCCAGTCACCCGGATCTTTTGATCTGATCATTAGCTTGGCCATAACAAAATCCATCCAAGGTGCCAGAAATGAATTTATGACCGTATACACAATGATTGGTTTAGATAGGGGTATAACTATTTTGCTAAATATAATCAATTCATTTGCACCTTCAAGCTTGGCTGACTCCCTTAGGGAAACAGGAATCGTATCAAAAAAGCCTTTACATATCAGATATCCAAGTCCGGATCCTGCTGAGTAGATAACTATTAGACCAACAAGACTGTTAGAAAGTCCTATGAGCTTCATTACAAAATAGACAGCTATCATAGACAATACGCCAGGGAACATTCCCAGTATTATTGCAAAGCTCATAACAGCTTTTCTACCATTAAATCTCATACAGCTCATAGAATAAGCCACCATCAGAACAAACATTGTAGAGATAATACAACTAAAAACACCTATTATCATTGAATTTCTGAACCATGCCGGGAAATTGGCAACAGTATCTGGTCTGAAGAACAACTGCATATAATTATCCAATGACCATTCTGTAGGAAAAAAATGCATCGTATTAATTCCCTTATAAGAACTAAATGATGTAGCCAGCAGCCACACAATCGGTATGAGCCACACAAAAGCAAGGAATGCCAAGAATATATGTCTTATTACCATATTTACTGTTTTTTTCATTACTGGAATTCCTCCTCTTTATTACCTGCTATCATTCTTGAGAAACTTATAAGTGTCAGTACCGCGCATATTACAAATACGCAGATTCCTATTACAGAAGCCATCTTGTAATTTGAATAATCATTAGTCAGTGTAAATAACCATGTTATTAGAAGATCCGCCTCTTTAGCATTTGAATTGGCAAACTTCATATTAGTAGTTACATAGTCGTTCGTCAGAAGATAAATAACATTAAAGTTATTGATATTAGCTATAAATGCAGTTATAAGGCTAGGTCCAGTTACAAATAGCATATATGGCATTGTAATCTTCCAAAATATCTGCATTTCTGTTGCACCATCAATCTTGGCACTTTCCAGCTGATCTTCAGGAATATTCATCAAAATACCTGTCGCACTCAGCATCTGATATGGCACTCCGACCCATATATTAATGAGAACTACCATAACATGTATCCATCCTGGCTTTGACAGAAATGGAATATAAGAAAGTCCTCTACTTACAAGCCCTATATCCTGAAGAAATGCAGTAAGACCTATTTTGTTACAAATGCTGTTCACTATACCGTAATCACTGAACATCTTACCTACAAGCAACAGTGTAACGAACTGAGGAATAGCAATTGTGACAACAAAAAGTGTCCTCCATAATTTCTTACATTTTGTCTTCCTGTCATTTATGAACTTGGCAAGCAGTATTCCGCCAAAATATGTTGTAAAAGTTGCAAGAAATGCCCATATAAGTGTCCATATAAGAATTCTTACAAATGCATAACCAAATGTTATTGTAGAAGTTGAAGTAAACAGATTTTTGAAATTATCAAGTCCCACCCATGTAAATAAATATGTCGGTGGCTGGTGATCCATATCATAATTAGTGAATGCAATGCATATCATAAATATGATAGGTATGATATTCATAATGATTACGCCAAGACTTGGTAATGTCAGAAGTGTTATATGAAATTTAGATCCCACAAGCTCTTTAACATCTTCTCTGAATGTATTTATATGCTTACCTTTTTCAGCAAATACCTGTACTTCATATACTTTTTTGATATTACTGATATATAAGAGAATAAAGGCAACAATAAACAATATTCCGATTACACCACATAATAGAATCAGCAGAGAATTATCATAGTCATTAACTGTTTTTGTAAGAGTTGTCAGATCAAGCTTTTCCTCTCTTTGTACAGTTCCAAGCGTATTAAGTTTACTAATATATTCGAGGGAAAAACCAAGTGTAAATGCAAAGAAAAATACTTCTATTGCAGTAATTAATATTCCCTTTATTATCTGTTTTCTGGCTATATAACCAGATCCCATTATTATGAGCGACAGCTTTGTCCATATGTCGCCTTTTCTAATACTAGTAAAAAAGTCTGCAAAATATTTTTTCAATGCATCCAATACTTTTTTCATAAACATTTCTCCAGAAAAAAAGCTGCTATAGTACTACTAAATTAATCAGCTATACCTGGCAGCTTTTTATTATTTTATTTGTAATAAACTCTTAGCTATTACTGAGTTATACCTGCAACAGCATCATCAAGTAATGTCTGTGCATCTGTATAATTGCCTTCTACTATGCTCTCTCCAAGTGTTGCAGCTGGACTCCAGTAATTATCGCCAACTCTCTGAAGATCAGCATATTCTGACTGCTCTGCAAGTGCTGCAAGAGCTGGTGCTGAAGCGATTTCTTCTGATGATGCTGATACTGTATTTGAAGGGCCTTCACCTGTAGCTACCGCAATCTTAGTCTGACTGTCTTCATTAGACAGGAACTCACCAAGGAGCATTGCCCAACCTGGATTCTGTGAATAAGCATTAACACCAATAAACTTATATCCTGCAAATGATCCCATCTGTACCTGGTCACCATTTACAGTAAATGTAGGCAGTTTAACTGCTGCATAACCTTCACCGTATGCTTCCATAAATGCATTTGTAGCCCATGTACCATTTACATCTGCAATCATTTCGCCATTAAGTGCAAATGCCTGAGCATCTTCATTAACACAATTGACCATTGCCTCATTCTTACAGATCTCTGTAATTGCTGTAGCAACATCAGCACCTGTATACTGTGTATCTGTTGCATTCCAGTTACATACATTCTTGCCTGTTGCATCATCCAGATACATATCAAGTCCTGCACCAGCAAAGAATCCATATAAAAACCATGCTCCAGAAACTTCCATACCAACAGTCTTGCCCTGCTCTGCAGCTGCTGCAAGAAGACTATCCCATGAAGCAACATCCTCTTCTGTTAAATAGTCTTTGTTATAAAACAGGAAATATCCATTAGATGCTGTAAGTGGATATGCATATAATGTTCCATCAATAGAAGCCGCATCAACAGTTGCTTCCGCATTAGCTGTCTTAGGATCATATGTAAATGTTGCATCTATACTCTGAAGTGCCCCGGCATTTACAAGGTCTACCAGCTGATCATCAGGGAATACAAAGAGGTCTGCAGCTGCCTCTACATCAACGAGTACATCATCCTTGCAATTTGCTTCTGATTCAGCTCCAATAGTGATATTGAAATCAATATCAGGATACTGTGCTTTGAAGTCTTCAACCAGTTCCGCCATAACTGTCTGATAAGCTTCAGTTTCTGAACACCATAATGTAAGATCAACAGTATCTTCAGTTGCAGCAATCAGATTTTCAACTGCTTCTGCATTTCCAGCAGACTCTGTAGTTTCAGTTGTATCTGCTACTTCTTCAGCTGCCTCTGAAACCTCTTCAACTGCGTTATCAGCATCAGCCTCTGAATCACTTTCTGTAGTTTCTGCTCCTGTTTCCTGAGATGTCTCCTCTTGAGTCTGTTCAGATGCTCCACATCCAGCCATAAGTGAACTTGCCACAGTTGCTACAAGCAACATAGATATAATTCTTCTCTTCATTTCAAACCTCCCTTTTAGGAAAATTGTTTCCTAACTTTTACTCGTTATATTGAGTTTTCGTTTTTGTTTCTAACATCATTCTTGCATCAATATGCTGAACATTCAACGTTTTTGCGTGTTTTTAAATCAACTTTGTCAGGAAACCGCTATACTATAATTTTAAATTTGTGCACTTTTTGTATGAAATGACAGAGCAAAATCTGATAAACTTTTTATCAGAAAATAATTATATTTATTATTAAGAAATGAGGTTTTTACTCATATGGCAATAACAATAAGTGATGTAGCTAAGGCTGCTGGAGTTTCCAAGTCAACTGTTTCCAAAGTACTAAATGGTTGGACAACGATATCCCCGGAAACCACAGCCAGAGTCAACAAGGTAATACAGGAACTAAACTTCATTCCTAATGCACGAGCTGTAAGTTTTGCCAAGCGTGCATCCAAAAATATTGTATTCCTGACATCCCTGGGTAAAGAGGAAGCATACAAGAATCCTCATATGTTCGACATTATGTGCGGTGTTCATAACGAATTATCCAAATATAATTACACCGTTACACTTGTAGATACTTCCAAAGATACTCACCCAGGTGAATCGGTTGAAAAAATAATATCTGCAGGAAGTGCCGACGGCATCATTGTGCACGGTTCCGCACTAAATGAAGGCGTAGCACAGGATATTGTCACACATAGTTTTCCGCATGTAGTAATTGGTAATCCTGGTTTTGAATCTCAGTTATGCTGGATAGATACCAATAATATGCTGGGAGGTCAGTTTGCTGCCGAACATCTGATAGACTGTGGATACAGCAATGTAGCTTTCATTGGAGGCAAAAAATCTGACTTCATTTCCAGCCAGCGTCTAAAAGGCCTTAGACAGACAATGCTCAGAAATGGCAAAAAGATGAATATAGACAACATATATTATACGGATTCTACAATTCCTGTTGTTATGAAAGCAACAGAAGAATTAATGTCATCTGACCACGCTCCAGATGCCATCGTATGTGAGAATAATCTGATAGCTGTAGGTGTATCCAAAGAAATGTCCAGGCTTTCACTAGTAGTTCCTGATGATATTGCCTTTCTGACCTTTGACAGATATCCATATACGGGAGTCATTGATCCTGTACCAACTATCGTAGATATCGATGTCTACGACATGGGAATCCAGGCTGGTAATACTATTCAGCGCAAGCTTGAAAATCCAAGTCTGTTAGTTCAAAGCTATACCACACTACCTATACTCATACAGGGCAATACCACAAGAAATATGAGTTCATAATATTAACTCAGAGAAAGTGATTTATCACCATTTTCTCTGAGTTTTTTATTTCTGTTTTTCTGCCGCTTTATAAATACCTATTTATATAAATCCTGCATGTATTCTATTTACTGCATCCTTTATAGTTGTATATGTTCAAACAAAGGTCCTTTAAAAATCATTGTAAAATTCAATTTTTAAAGATTTATTTAATATTTTTTCTATATATGACTTTTTGTCACTTCGTTCCAAAAGTCATGCAAATAGGCCAATTGAAATCGACTTCGTCGAAGGGCCTATTTGCCACTTGAATCACTTTCTCACGAAACCCGCAGCTAGTGCGGATTTCTGATTGCAGCATCAATAATACATATTTTTTGATAGCAAAAATATACTAATTATAATAATATGTTATAAGTGAAATTTTTTCATAAGTAAGGAGGAAATATGAAAAGGAAACTACTCGCCACATTAATGGCATCTACTATGGTAACAATGCTTACAACAGGTTGTTCTGGAACAGTTATAAAATTTGCTACAAATCAGGTTATGAAAGAATACGAAAAGCAACTTGCAGAAGCTAATTTAAATTCATCTGAGGGAGCATCCGAAACTACTGAAAATACAGACAATTCTAATGCAGAAGCTTCAAATACCGATAATGCAAATGCAGAGAACAGTGCTGATACATCATCATCTACAGAAGTCCCAGCTACAGACCCATCAGAATCAGATAATAATTCTGATGGATTTTCAACAGATACATTTGTTGGTACTTATGTTGGAGACGATGGTAGCTGTCTGACACTTCATGCTGATGGTTCAGCAGAATATTATTTCAAATATGAACTCTCTCCTGGCTGCACATGGCGTATAGATGGCGATACATTATATGTTTCATTACTATTTGATAACGGTGATTCAAGTTATAGAAATTATGATATATACGCCACTATTTATACTTTTGAGCCAACACAGGATTTGTATTTTTCATCTGATAACAGCAGATGGTCTGCAGAGATTTTTGATCAGGTATCTACTGATGATATCACACATACAGCTACTGAATATGAAGATATGATAAGCGCTTATAACCTTGATAATGCAGATGTATCACCTTCTGATGATACATCTTCTGATAGTTCCGAATTATCATCTAATATATGTTCGCTTACAGGATATGACTTCACACTTGATGATTACTGGCAGCCTTTTGATAGTCAAATTCCTGACACAGACTATATGGATGGAAAGGTATATATTTCAGATGATTCTGTTGGTCTTCTATTCCTGGTTGACTATGCATTTTCAGGTGAGCTGCTCTCATACTCAGGATATACAGATCAGGACTTTATTGAAATATTCCTGAACTCAATCAGTTCAGATATTGTCCTGCAGGATGTTAGTTCAGTAAGTATTGGAACTAATACTGCTACATTATATGAATATGATATTGATTATGAAGGTTCAACTGCTACATGTCAGGCTGTTTTCTTCTCAGATCCAGATACAGAACATACACTTCTACTCACAACAATGTATGATGCAAATGCAAACTTTTATAACTCACACAGTTTTGACATAGACTTCTTTACAATGTTGATGCTTGCTGAACCAAACAATAAGACTGGTTCTTCAGATAGCATTGAAGACAGTGATTCTCTTAAGGAAATATTTGAAGGCTATGGTCAGGATACCTGATATTGACCTATATTTTTACATAACTTGTTACAAAATGTTAACAAGTGTATAATGATACATGTTCATGTCTGGGAAGAGATTACACAACACTCATTATACAAAGGATATAAAACATGAAAAGCAGAATTAAATATTTATTATTAGCTGGTCTTATAACTCTTTCATTATGTGGTTGCACTAATGCAACCACCGTTAACAAGACCGATGAAGTTACTGTAGCAAGTAGTTCAGAATCCGATGATACTAATGGTATTGATGATTCAGATGATACAACAGAACTCAATAATACTGACTCAGATAACACAGAAACAGATACTGATACCGGTACTAATTCTAATGATTCTGATGATACTACAGATTATGATTATACAGGCGGATCTGTAACTGGTTCTGGTTCAGACTCCGATTATGATTATGATTCAGATTCTGACAATGATTACGATGGTGGCACTACAACAACTACCACTACTACCGGCTCTAATAGTTATTCTGATTCAGATTCCGATACAGATACTGATTCTGATAGCGACACTGATACAGATACTGATAGTGATAGTGATTCTGATACAGATACTGATACTACAAGTTCAAATGGCTACATTGTCTGCATAGATGCCGGACATCAAAGTACTGCTAATACAGAACAGGAACCTATTGGTCCTGGTGCTTCAGAAACAAAAGCAAAAGTTTCTGCAGGTACAACAGGTGTTTCCAGTGGACTTGCTGAATATCAGCTCAATCTGATAATAGCACTCAAGCTGCAGACAGAACTTGAATCACGCGGTTATACAGTAGTAATGGTCAGAACTACAAATGATGTTAATATCAGTAACTCAGAAAGAGCTGCAATTGCTAATAATGCCGGTGCAGATGCATTTATAAGATTACATGCAAACGGATCAGAAGATTCATCAGCAAATGGAGCCATGACAATATGTCAGACTGCAAGCAATCCATATAATGGCTCGTTATATGCAGAGAGTAAATCACTTTCTACCTGCGTCCTGGATGAATATGTTTCTGCTACAGGATGTCGTAAGGAACGTGTATGGGAAACAGATACAATGAGTGGCATCAACTGGTGTCAGGTACCTGTAACTATCCTCGAAATGGGTTATATGACTAACTCAGCAGAAGATTTGCTAATGGCATCAGAGAATTATCAGACCAAAATGGTAAACGGCATAGCAAACGGAATTGATGCTTATTTTAATTAACATAAAAGGACAACACATATGATAATCATTCAGGTAGCAGGTGGACTCGGCAATCAAATGCAACAGTACAGCCTGTATAGAAAACTATTACATTTAAATAATGATGATAACTCCAAAGTCAAATTGGATGTATCCTGGTTTCAAAAAGATACTCAGGACAAGATGCTTGCGCCAAGAGACTTAGAGCTCAATTACTTTGCGGGTCTCCCTATGACATTTTGTACTCCTGAAGAAAAAGAAAGATATACTAACAGAAGTATTCTGAATAAGGTCATTTCGAGAATCAATCCATCCATGAGCACAATATTCATGGAAAGTGAAATGTATCACCCAGAAATCTTCGATATCAAAGATAAATATATTATTGGATATTTTGCTAACCAGAAATATTACAATGAACTGATGCCTGAATTACAGCAGCTGTTTACATTCCCGATTCATTCTGATTCTGAAATGCACCTGCGTAATGTTGACATAATGAATGAGATGCACCAGAGAACATCTGTAAGCGTTCACTTAAGAAGAGGCGACTATCTTTCACCAGAGAACAATGCACTTTTTGGCAACATAGCAACAGACGAGTATTACGATAGTGCCATGAACTATTTTAATACCAAAGACCCATCTACTCATTTCTATATTTTTACTAATGATGTAGCTTACGCCAAAGAGAAATATTCAGACACTGCCAAATATACTATAATTGACTGGAACACAGGTAAAAACAGTCTCTTAGATATTCAGCTGATGTCTCACTGCAAAGGCAATATATGTGCTAATTCCACCTTCTCTTTCTGGGGTGCCAGATTAAATGCAAGAGAAGATAAAGAAGTAATTCGTACATTTACAATGCGTAACAATCAGCCATGCGACCCAGATCTAATGCATGATTACTGGAAAGGCTGGATACTGATAGACAATAAAGGACATATAATATAAATAAGTCACCAGATCAGATAACCGCATAATCAATTAATCTAAAAAGATCAGAAGTAATAAGTAAAAAACTTTCTTACTTCTGATCTTATATTATTTATAAGTATTATTTATAAATTCATAAATTCAATATTCTTTTTGGCATTATCAATATATCCTGGCATAACCTGCTCAAGATGACTCTTTATATCATCTCTTCTATCATTTATCCAATCAAATGCATCTACCAGATCTCCTGCTTTCTTAAGATCCTGCACAGGAATTACATAATTATCATAGCTTCCAAATATATCTGTTGCTATACCTCTTGATTTTACTGAATATCCAAGTACAAGTGTTGGTACGCAGCTGGAATATGCAGCAATTGTAGAATGTGTTCTGGCTCCTACGAACACAGCACACTTAGAGATAAATCCCTTTAGCTCACTTGCTGAACCATCATTAATGATTACTACTCTTCCTGTATCCTTAAATTCATTATATAAAACATTAAGAGGTTCTCTGTCATCATTAGATGCCCATACTACATGAGGTATAAGTGCCACCTGATAATCTGTATCATTTATTATGTGCTTTATCAGCTCCCTGTAATTGTCCATTGTAATACCAGGAACTGACTCTTTGCCCTGAACCATAGGACTTACATTAAGCCCAACCGTTTGTCCTTCCTTGAATCCCTTAGGAAGTGGCAGTTCTACTTTTTCGAGTCTGAACGCAGGATCTGAGGCCAGAATAACCTGGTCATTTGCAAGTCCTGCTTTTAGAAGGGCATTATAAGTAATACTCTCCCTTGCAATAACTTTCTTATAGCTCTTAAGGTCTTCAACCAGCTTTTTATCCTTAGCCATAAATTCAGGTTCAATTGAACATCCCATCAGAACTGTATCGAGTCCCTTATGCTGGAATACATCATTTGTAAGCATCAGATCACTGATCATTTCAGGATAACAATAATTATCACCACCTATAGAAACAGCAACCGGCTTATCTGTGCTCTTATCAAGTAGCTTTAATACCTTCTTGTATCTGAATCTGAGAAATGACTCATAATCCTTAGTCACCTTCCTGTATATGTAATACATAACGTGGCTAAAAAAGTGTTTTTCCATATGAAGTTCATCTATGAGCCTGCACTTGCCTTCACTCTCAAGTTCGCCAAGAGAATAGTGTCTATCCTCTTCTGCCTTATTAGTAACTATAGTAACTGGTGTAATTACCCTGCCATCTTCCATCAGCATATTCATGGTGCCATTAACAATAGCTTCGCATCCATGATTCATGCTGCCTGCATGATAATATAATAACACTGATTTCTTATCTGCCATCTCATTTATCCTAATTCTTTATTTCTTATATACTTAATATTCAGTCCATTCTGACCTTGGTATACCTTCAATTGCTTCTAATCCATAGTAATCACTCTGTAAGAGATTAATCCAGTATCCTTCATAATCTGATATATCAGAATCATAAGCAATGCTATACTTGGATTCAAATCCAGGTCTTAGCTGAGGAGCCTGTATATGTCCGCCCCCATTTGCAAGGCACTCATAATACCAGTTCTCTCTCTCATTTAACTCTCTGTAGATTCTGATCATATTAGTACCTTCTTCCAGATATGTAAATGCCATATATATTAGAAGTATCAGAACCCCAGATGTCTTAGCTGCTCTAATTATTACTTCGCTTTCTGCCACATATGTGAACTGCTGCATGCAGGCAATTGTAAGAAATATTCCTGCGCCAAAAAGTGCTCTGTTCTGTGGAGTGACCGTAGCCATAAGCGCATAAATAGTTGCAACTGTTAAAACAGTAAATATAAATGAATTCTGCATCTGCATGAGCTTTTTACCCTGATATACAGTAAGTACTGTAAGAACTACCAGAAGTAATATCAGCCAGAAAAATTCCTGTCTTGTGATAAGTGTCAGCTTCTGGAATCTTGAGAACATTCCGAACAGTCCGCTATGTTCTTCCTCCTGATACTGAGCTCTCTTATAATTTCCAGGGGCCATTACCATCATTACAAATCCAAACAGGATACCAACAATTCCCGTTATCATCCAAGGCTTAACAAAATGAAAATTCTTGTCTTTCCTATAAGCCATGAACCACAAAATCATTATATATAATATTGCAGCACCTGATGTATTCTCATTACACCATCCAGCAAGAATACCCAGCAATAACATTCCTACTGATATAAGAGCCATCCTGCTGCCCTTTATATCACGGCTCATAAGATTCTTATAAGCTGTCATAAAACTCAATATAATAGTCATGGTGAAGAGATAGTTACATGTACCTGTTTCCCATAGAATTGTCTCTGCAAAAGAAACTCCAAAAATCCATACGAGTAAGAGACCCATAAGGTAAACTCTCAGATCGTACTTTTTTCTGCCTTCTACATTCAGATACATCAAAAGAGTCATGCCTGTAAATACAAGACTGCTGACCACATTGAACAGTGAACGTGTACCTGAATACAAGAAAAATCTCAATATGATATGGGCAACTGATCTGCCAGTCCAGCTATTATACTGTTCATATTCCTGAACAAATAAATCGCCTATTGAATCAGCCTTATTCACTACACAGCCATAACTGAAATCATCTGACATAATAGGAGTCAGATAATTATATATAAAAATCGTTATAAAGCAGCCTATGACTGCAGCTATAAATAGGTGTTTTCTCTTATTTTCCTGCATAGCATAATGTCCTTTGCTTTTTCTAATTCTTCCATGCTCCATACATTTTCATATAGAGTTTATCGCTTATTCCAAAGATCATATTTTTGATCTTATATCCGTTTGATAATGCAGCCACCGCGCCATTCCTTTTTTTGGCATGCTTAATGGACTTTTTAGCATGTGTAATAGTCCTGTCATACAACTCTTTTGGAACATTATCTGCAACCGCAAGCTTTCCGACAACCAGAAATGCTGCCATTATCTGGATAGTTGCGAGCTTAACATAAATATATGGTGATAGCTCTTTTTTCAAGTCTTCAAGATAATCTTCTGCCATCTCCCAACATTTAATCTGATCAAGATAGCTCTCTTTAAACGATGCATTCATGGCACCGTTTTCATTATCAAGATAATTATATCCTTTTTCTTCCAGTATATAAATCTGATGCTTCTTGGCTATATGCAGTGCTATCTTTAACAGATATAGCATATCTTCTCCAATAGTAAGACCAGAGTCAAACTCTATCTTCTCTTCACGTATGAAATCCAGCTTGTATAACTTATTCCACACATGTGTATTTCCTTCCAAAATAGAGTTTTCCAGGTAATAATATCCAGATATTTTTCCACCAGATGACTTGATTTTATTGGTTTTATCCACCATAACCACATCACTTATACTCTCTTCTGAATCTTCAATAACACTATATAACTCTTCGATAAAAGTATTATCTATGGTATCATCTGCATCTATAAATGTTATATATTCACCCTTTGCCATCTCTACGCCTGTGTTTCTGGCAGCAGATACGCCTCTGTTATCAGTATGTATTACCTGAACAGATCTATTATTAGATATATTATTAGTTCCAGCAGAAGATGACCATTTATTAGCTATATTATCGCAAATAGAGCTGCTTCCATCGCTGGACCCATCGTCCACAAGAATCAGCTCTATATCACTATAAGTCTGCTGATATATACTATCAGCACACTTTTCTATATAATCCTTGGCATTATAGACTGGAACTATCGCACTTATTAAAGCCATTATGATGCTCCTCTTCCAAACAGAACTACACCAACAGTCTTAATAATAATTCTGATATCAAGTCCAATTGACCAGTTATCTATATAACGAAGGTCTAGTTTTACTATCTCTTCAAAATCTTCTATATTACTTCTGCCGCTTACCTGCCACATGCCTGTAAGACCAGGAGTCATACTAATTCTACGTCTGTAATACTGATTGTACTGTTCAAATTCACCCTCTGTTGGTGGTCTTGTACCAACAAGGCTCATATCACCCTTAAATACATTCCAGAACTGAGGCAGTTCATCAATACTTGTTTTTCTGATAAATGCACCGACCTTTGTTATTCTAGGATCGTCTTTTATCTTGAACATCAGACCGCTCATCTCATTCTGCTTCTCAAGTTCTTTTTTGCGCTCTTCCGCATCCTGATACATTGATCTGAACTTATATATCTTGAATCTTCGGCCGTTTTTACCAATTCTGATCTGTGAAAAGAATATTGGACCAGGAGAATCAATTCTAATTGCAAGAGCTACAAAAGGAGTAAGTATAGCTGTTATTAATAGTCCCACAAGACCTCCAACTATATCCATAACTCTCTTAAGTATAAGAGCTCTGTATCTGCCTGTTCCATGAACATAAGAAATAACAGAATATGTTCCGAATTCTCCCATATGTGAGCTTCCAGGAATATCTGCAAGTTCTACACAATAATGTACCGTAACACCCATATCACTAAATGCCTGTATCATATCAGACAGTTCATTCTGCGTCTTATTAGGTGTATATATGAATACCTCATCAAAAGGCATTGTAGTAACAGTTTCAATGAGTTTCTCAGCATTAGAAAGTATCTTAACTCCTCTGATTACCTCTCCAGTCATGTCTTTATCAATACAAGCTGCACCTACAATTTTGAAATTTATCTCAAGTCTGTGCTGCAGATGTCTGATTGTAGGCATCATTATCTCTTCTTCTGATATAACAAGAATCTTGGCTGCAGTGTCGCTGTTACTCCAGTAAGAGCTCATCATCTTTTTTAAAAGAATATGTGCCAGATATGTCAGAATGAAATCAATAATACCAAAATATCCCATTACAAGTCGTGAGAATGTACCTGCAATATTAAGGGCATATATGATAACCATTGTAGATACTGTCATAGCAACTACATATTTGAATACAGCAGTACCTTCCTGCCAGAAAGTACGCCTGATATAATCTCTGTTATAATCAAGTGCAAATGTATAAATCGTACTCATAAGAGCAAATACAATAAATACTATAAAGTGGAGTGTCTTATCTTCCATGTCCCTGAAATTAAGGAATCTGATATAAGTAGCAATTATAAATGATAAAACTACTATAGCAAGATCGACAAACCATAAAATATAGGTCAAAAGGTATTTATTACGCCCTTCCATTACTTTTCATCCTCCAGCTCAACGCTAATTCTCTTCCCCTCAAATAATACAGATAAGAACAGTATATAAAAAGCTCTTCCTATATATGCAGAAACAAATGTTGCCTCAACAATAGTATACACTGAAAGTGATACTAATACGATAATTGCTATATTATCTCTTCTTTTGATATATAAATACAATACATATCCCAACAGTATTATTATGAGCGCACCAGGAATGATTCCATCCCAATAAATGAGTCTGACCCATCCCATATCAAAATAATACTCATCATTACCTCTTTCGCCAAAGAGAGTCCATGACTGAACCGCTCCCTTATGAAGACTACTATTATAATACAGATAAAAAATTCTGTTAGTAAGCGCATTATCAAGATTCTTGATAAAACCATGAAACTTGGTATAGTAGCTTGCAATAGCAGCCCATACAGAAAAGCCAATACAAAAGATATAGAGAATCATTCCAACAATACCAACAAAAATAGAATAATTCTTTATAATAACTTCTTTTTCTGAATAGTCATTTACAAATAACAGCTTGTCATCAATTATCTTGGTAACAACAACTGCCATTATAGTTACAAGGGTAAGAAGTGTAGCTGTTTTGGAATCTGTTATTATAAATAGTCCCGCAAACATTAATCCCAGAATTCCCATGTGCCACAGTTTCAGTTCCCTGTAATATGCATATAACAGAACCAGTAACAGGCCATACCATGCTCCCTGCAAGGTATTAGGATGACCAAAGCCAATTACATATCTGGTCTCTACTCCGGATTCTCTTCCGAAATCTTCTATAAGTACAAAGTTACCATATATACCTGTAACTGCCAGAATCACAATTATCAGATAACCTGTAAAGGTAACCCAGAAGGTGAACTTCAGAGCTTTCTTTAAATCTATCTCTTTACATGCAATAGTAAATGCTGCATATCTTAAAAGGTCATTATTACCAGTATGTCTGTAACACAGAAACGCTCCTGCCAGAACAGCAATAATAATAATCCATTCCTTTTTGTTATATTTAGTAACAGCTATAACAGCAAGTGACATTACAAACGTCAGTCTGAAAACATAGCTCTCAAGTGAAAAAGGTGCATCACTCTTTTCTACTATCATGAGAACCAGTTCAATCATCAGAACTGCTAATAATAATTTATCTTTTATCCATAGCCTTCTACTATTCGTATTTGCACATAGAACATTTGTATTCATTATATGTGATAACAAATCATTCTCCTTAATCACTATTTAGATAAACTAAAATAAAACAGATTACTTTACTATTGTTCTGCCTTCAAGTGATGACTCTACAATCTTGCCATCTTTTACTTCATATATGATATCGCACTTCTCAATTGTATTGAGACGATGTGCAATGATTACCATTGTCTTCTTACCATGGAAACTGTTAACTGCTTCCATAACTGCAGCCTCTGTTTCATTATCAAGAGCACTTGTTGCTTCATCAAATACCAGTATCTCAGGATTATGATAAAGAGCTCTCGCAATACCTATACGTTGTCTCTGACCACCAGATAATCTAACACCGCGATCACCTATAGTTGTATCAAGACCTTCTGGAAGTGATTTGATAAAGTCAGCGAGCTGCGCTTCCTCCAGTACTTCCCATATACGTTTCTCATCTATCTTGTCTGCATCAATACCAAATGCAATATTATCTCTGATTGACTCATCTATAAGATAAATAGACTGAGGTATATAACCAATCTGACCAAGCCATGATTCATAGTTACTGAATATATTGGCCCCATCACATTTAATCTCACCGGACTTAACATGTAAGAGTCCCAGCAGAATATCTACAATTGTTGATTTACCAGCACCTGATGAACCCATAATACCAACTGACTTACCTTTAGGTACTACCATGTGGGCATCTGTGAATATATCTGTGTCAGAATCCGGATAACCATAAGTGATACCTGTAAGTTCGATTTCCTTATTAAGTTTAAGTGCAGGTCCTGCAATCTCTGCTCTCTCTGCTGCCATCTTCTTGTCTGTCTTCATCGAATCTGTCAGATTGTCATATACAAAGTTAAGACTTGGCTCTTCATAAGCTATCTCAGTCATATATGTGTTAATACGATTTGCACTAGGCATAATTCTCATAGCTGCAACACCAAAGGCTGTCAGTTGAGGAATCAGTGAACTTACATTACCACCATTTAATATAAACACAAGTATGAACAGCATTACAGATACCATGAATACTGTTTCAATCATAAGTCTTGGAAGGTTATTGAGAACAGTATAATCTCTTGCTGTCTCAGCACCTACCTTACCGCTCTCATAATAATTTCTGATAAAAAAGTCCTGTCTGTTCAGAACTTTAACATCCTTAAGACCATATATAGCCTGAATACGCCATTTAGCAATTCGGCTCTGTATATCCTGATTCTTTTTACCTATCTTATTAAGTCTTGGCTTTAATACCTTAGAGTTAATAGCTGTCAGTACCAGGAATACGACCGCAATTAGAAGTGTCATCTGCCAGTTAACAAATATTAATACTATACCTAGGAATACTGATACTACAAGTTCTGTAGCCAGCTGTAACATTGCAAGTATAAGTGAAAATGTCTGAGGAATATCACTATCGGTGATACGGAATACTGTTGGTATATCAGCTCCCAAATAGTCCTCATATGGTCTGTTCAAAAACTCTCTCATAACACGGCTAATCATGTCATTTCTGGTTCTTGTTATGAATGTATTCTGCTTATATGTCAGGAATAGCAGATACAGATTTTTAATAATAAATACACAGATAATTGCAATCAGCATGGCAATTATCAGCTTCATATCAGTATCCAGCCCCATTGAAATTATGAACTGATCAAGACCTGGCACCTTATTAAGCGTTTTATGTATCGCATCAGGATCAAGGATAGCTGACATAACAGGTACCATCATAGAAACACCAAGTGTTTCAAACACACCGCCTATCAGAATCATAATTCCCAGAATCAGGAACTGTCTCTTCT
>CAMJFD010000010.1 GCA_946404845.1 uncultured Butyrivibrio sp.
TTAAACTGATACCCAGATGATGGACTTCAACATGACAGTTGAAATACCCATTGTCTGGGTATTTCTATTGTCAGGAGGAATCTATCATAATGTATGGAAGGGATATAAACAGAAAAAAGCTAAATGATAATCCGGTTGTCGAAACCATCTATGGTGAAACAGTGGGATTTACACTTCCCTTTAGGATAAAACTCTTCGAAAAATGGAAAGAAAACCCTACCCCTGAAACCATAGAGGAAGAGCTTAAGAAAGTTGATATTCTGGCAATAGACCTCTTATCTCATTCATTTAAAGATATATGTGCAAGATTCAAATACGGCGGATATCCTCTACCTACAGAAAAATCTCACCCTGAAATAGATCCGGAGTATAAAGAAACTAATCCTTTGATACTGTCAGGGAAGTTTTACAGAAAGAAACGAGGATTCGGAATGACGATAGATCCCGGCTTTCGCCAAGAATTAATGGAAGCTTACCCTGACACATCAATTGAAGATATGTTAAGGCGCAATGGGATTGATCCACTTGATGTCGGATGTGAAAGAATCGGCAGATTGGAACAGGCTTTTAAGAGAGAAATATTCAGACGATATGCTGCGTCTGAAGGTGTTTCAAAAGTCGAGGATCATGTTTCTGCAGCCTCTCCCAAGCTCTTAGAGAATCCCTATGTAGAAAAGATAGTACGTGGAAATCTGTACATGAAAAATGCCTTCTTTAATGAGGTATACATGATACCCATTCCGCTTTCAAAGATTTTTGAGATATACGGAATTGATGATAGCTTGGTGAATACCTGGAGTAAAACGCGAATCAATTCATCTTTGCAAGCATGGAAGCCTTTGGAGACAGAGGTTATTTCATGTAATGAAGGCATTTTGAAGATACAGAATAGACGGGCTTCTATGATGTTCCAGGAAGTAAGAAAAGGTTTTTGCGAATTAGGACAGATATTCAAAACTGACAATTATGATATTCAGCGCAAAGTTTGTCGATGGGTGGACAAACTCCCTGGTGATCCTTGGGGATACTATTCCAGAAAAAGAATCCTAAAACTGATGGATTTGTCAAAAAGCCGCTATTATGCGCTGCTACATAATGAAACATATGGAACAGGCAAAACTAATAAGCTTCGCAGGGACGAGGAAGATATCGTGATTATTCGCCAGGTGATTGATTACAAAGGATTTGAAAAAGGTATACGCCAGATATATATGCTTATGCCAAGGGTCACAGGCCAGCGTTTTAGCATGTACAAGATACGTAGGCTTATGAATAAATACGGAATCCGAACAACAATAAGACGTCCCAGCCGGAATAGAAAAGCAATGAAAGAACTCATAGCTAGAAATCAAAAAGCCAACCTCATAATGCGGAGATTCAGGCTCCATAGGCCTAATGAAGTAAGGCTTACAGACGTAACATATCTTGACTATGGTGATGGGCTTCGTGCCTATGGCTCAGCATCTGTGGATCCGGTTACAGGCAGACTCATATGCTTCATTGTTAGTGAAAACAATGATCTTCAGCTTGCGCTTGATACCCTGGCAGCAATGGATTCTTACCCTGCCAAAAGTGGTGCAATACTTCATTCCGACCAGGGCATGCTTTACATGAGTGATGACTTTCAGGCTGCAGTTGTTGAACGAGAACTTACGCAGTCAATGTCAAGACGCGGGAACTGCTGGGATAATGCAGTTCAGGAATCATTCTTTGGACATTTTAAAGATGAGTGCCCTTATGAAGCTTGTAAATCTTTGGATGAGTTGCAGGAATGTATTGATAGATATGGCTTTTACTATAATAATGAAAGAGGCATGTGGGATAGAGAAAAGATGACACCTGCAGAGTATGAACAATACCTGGAACAGATGAGTGAAGCAGAATTCGCCAAATATCTGGCGAGAGAAGAAGAACGCTTTGAAAAGATGAAGGTAAAGTCAGCAAAAAACGCTCACATGGCTGCAAGAAGCTATAAGGAGTTTACAGAAAAAAGTATTGGGGGATTAAACGATGAAACTGGTGGATCATTCAAAAAAGTATAAATATGAGGACGGCAGTGACAGACCTGATGAAAAGATCATTCCCTTTCTCGATAATGAGTTTGTTACTGGCTTCAAAGAGGACAGGATCTTCTACTCTAAAGACTTTGACATTGCCCTGTACAAGAAAATCCATGATGAAGGAATGACATATGTTCAGGCTTATAATGCGCTTGGATTTGACACAAATATCTTGGGAGAAGACCGAGCCTATTCAGCCGGAAAGCGCGTAATGCAGAAGGCCAGAGACAACAAACTTTTTACTGTAGATGAGACGAATTATGACGGCTCCGTCTCCCGTGAACAGATGGGAAATCTCACGCCAGAAGAAGAACGGGCATATCTTGTAGCGCGTAACCACTATCTTGAAGAAATGCTTTTGGCTCAAAAAAAAATCCGATCCGAATTGGAGGAGTACTTTACCTGATTGAGGAAAAGGAAATCCGGGAAGACAGATTTGTTATGGTTGATTCATTTATAAATAAGCAGAAGTCGAAACTCAATGGGTATAACGTTTCACAATGCCTGCGTATGTTTGGAGTGTCTGACTCTGGTTACTATGCATGGAAAGGCCGTAAGGAAGATATATTTGGAAAACAGGCGGAGAAAAAAGCCGACAGGGATGCAATCAAGGAACTTATGCGTAGGATTATCATTGCCAGAAATGGCGTGGTTCCTGGGAAAAGGACATTCAGGGTGGAGCTTTTTAGAAGATTTGGCAGGACTGTGAATACCAAAAAGATAGCGGCGCTTATGGCTGAGATGAACATACAGGCACAGATGCCGCATAAAGATGCATATAAGCATCAGGCATCACATAATCACGTGTGCGCGGCGCCGGTAAATGCGGTGAACCAGAATTTCTTCATCGCTCCGCGAAGAGTCATTCTTTCAGACATAACATATCTTTACTATGGTGAATATCGGACCACTTTTTATCTGTGCGTATTCAGAGATGCCTATACTCGTGAAAACCTTGGTTGGAGCATAGGGAGATATATGTCTCTAAAACTCGTAGAAGAAGCCTACCGGGATATGATGAGTGGTCATGCTGGCGAACTTGCGGAAGTCATGAGAACCAATGAAGTTTATGTGCACCATGATCAGGGGAGCCAGTACCTTGCCACTTCCTTTACTGAGCTACTTCACGATGATGGCTTTGTACAGTCTGTATCAGCCAGAGGCAATTCTCAGGATAACGCACCTATGGAGAGCTTCTTTGGGAGGCTTAAAACAGCCATCCTCGATATGGTTGCTATGTGCAGGGATTTTACGTCTGCAAGACAGCTTGTGGATGGTTACCTTAAGGCATACAATTCAGAGCATTATCAGTATGATCTTGCAGGACTTACTCCTGAGGAATTCTATCAGTATGCCACAACGGGAGTCTATCCACTTGACAACTACTTTGGTGTTCCTGCATCAATTATGATGACAGGTGGTGATCTGAAGAAAGTAAGACGCAGATATGCTGATGAAGAAGCTGCAGCTCGCAGAGAAGCATCCCAAAAGCATCGTGAAGAAAAACGTCTTGTTGATCCTGAAAAAGTAATACTTCGTGACCAACGCCTTCTTAAGTCAGTAATAGATAAGTGGAAGGATAAGGAAATGACAGCATCTAATCAGATCACAAAAATGCAGGCTGTCCTGGAAAAGGCCAAGAGCGCTCTTCAGTTCATAAAGTCACTTACAGAAGACAAACGCTCTGAGCTTAAAGAACCACTTGCATGGAGAAAATATACTGAATTAAGTTATGTATTCATGATGAACGAACTGTTCTGATCTATATATTCTTCAAAATCTTATATTTTTAAATACTTTACAGCTGTATAATAAACGCAGCTGTATCGTGGCAGTAAGGGTCTGGCTTATCGCAAATGCGAGTTCACCTCACTCTCTGACGGTACAGCTTTTTGATTGCCAGGGAATTCTCTGGCCTATTTGTTGTACCCTCTATCATTATCCCCTACAAAAAGCCATAAAAAAAGTACTACTGTCAACCTAAAGTCTATCGTAGTACTACTTAAAATCCATCACTGTCATATATATTTTTGCACTGTCTAATATGATTCCATTCAACCTTAAAATCTGTCACAAAAAAGTCCTTGACTTTCGAACCGGTTTATGTTGAGAAGATATCATCTAGACAGATGTGCAAGGAAGTAGAAAAAGTTAATGCTTCATTATCAGCACTAGATGATATTACAGTTCCATCACGAGTAATTAAGCTTCCTCTTTCATGGAATGATCCACAGACACAGCTGGCTGCTAAACGTTATCAGCAGACAGTCAGACCAAATGCACCTTGGTGCCCATCAAATCCTGAATTTATCAGAAGAATTAATGGACTTGATAGTATTGAAGACGTAATGAATATAGTATTTGAAGCAGAATACATGGTACTGGGACTTGGTGATGTATATTTGGGAGCGCCTGTAGCTACACCAATAGACCCAAGACACAGAATGGTTACTACCAAATATAACCCTGCAAGACCTTGGACACCAGAAAATGCTGTTGGTATAGGCGGAGCTTATCTGTGTGTATACGGAATGGAGGGCCCTGGAGGATATCAGTTCGTGGGACGTACTATACAGATGTGGAATCCTCTTAGAGAGACAGAGTACTTCCAAAAAGGTAAACCATGGCTCCTTAACTTTTTTGACAGGATTAAATTCTATCCTTGCAGCGCTGATGAAATATTACAGTATAGAGAAGATTTCCTAAGAGGTAACTTCCATATTGACGTTGAAGAGACAACCTTCAATCTTGGTGAATACAAAGCTTATCTTGAAAGTATCAAGGAGTCAGCTGCAAAGTTCAAGGAACATCAGGAGGCATCATTCCAGGCTGAGAGACAGAGATGGATTGATCAGGGTCTTGATCACTTTGAATCAGAAACAGATGAACTCGAAGTTACTGTAGATGAAGAACTTCCAAGCGACTGCGAACCAATAAATGCAACTATTCCAGGAAGTGTATGGAAGGTGCTCGTCAAAGAGGGCGATGTAGTAGAGAAAGGCCAGCAGGTTGCAGTTCTTGAGAGTATGAAGATGGAATTCCCTGTAGAAGCAGAGTACAGCGGGGTTATCAAAAAAGTATATGTTAAATCAAGTCAGCAGATAAATGCAGGACAGATGGTAGCAGCAATTAGCGCGGAGGGATGAGCATAATGGTACATTTTCCAGAGAGACTTAGCATTACATGGATACAGAAAATGTATTCACATAAACGGCTTACACCTTCTGAACTTATAGAAGAAGTAATAAGAAGAGCAGATTCAAATGCAGACAAAAATATTTGGATTGAAAAGCCATCATTAGATTTTATTCAAAAATATATAGATAATCTACCAGAGGACAGTTCAGACTGCCCTCTGTGGGGAATACCTTTTGCAATTAAGGACAATATTGATCTGGCCGGAGTACCAACTACAGCTGCTTGTCCTGATTATTCATATGTACCAGATAAGAGCGCATTTGTTGTAGACAGACTTATAGCTGCTGGTGCAATTCCTGTTGGTAAGACCAATCTTGATCAGTTTGCAACAGGACTTGTTGGAACCAGGAGCCCGTATGGAGAAGTGCATAATGCCCTTAATCCTGAGTATATAAGCGGAGGATCGAGTTCTGGATCAGCTGTTTCAGTAGCGCTTGGTATGTGTGCATTTGCACTTGGAACAGATACAGCCGGATCTGGTAGAGTTCCAGCTATGCTAAACACACTGGTTGGATTTAAGCCAGCTCTTGGATCTTGGTCAACAAATGGTGTTGTCCCTGCATGTGCAAGTCTTGACTGTGTAACAGTATTTAGTAACAGCCTTGCTGATTGTACTATGGTAAATGATGTAGCAAAGGGCTATGATCCTGACTGCTCATGGTCAGTTCTGTATGAATCAAAGGGAGCACAGCTTCCAGATAAGATATTTCTACCACAGGAAGAGCCAAGATTTTTTGGAGCTAATAAGGAACTTCACAGATCTAAATGGTTAAGTGCAATTGAGAGAATCAAAAAGCTAGGAATTCCAGTTGAATACATTGATTACAAAATGTTCTATGATGCTGCACTTATCTTATATGAAGGAGCATATGTTGCAGAGAGATGGGCAGATTTAAAGGATTTTGTAGAATCACATCCTGGTAAGGTATTCCCAGTAACTGAGAAGATATTAAGGTCTGGATCATCTGAAGAAAAAACTGCATCACGTTTATTTGATGATCTTCATAAACTTCAGTATTATCGCCACAAGGCAAAAGAAATACTAGAAGGTGCAGTAATGATTATGCCTACAGCAGGCGGAACTTTTACTAGAGATGAAGTAAGAGATAATCCGGTAGAAACAAATAGTTTAATGGGATTATATACAAATCATTGTAATCTTCTCAATTTGATGGCAATTGCTGTTCCAGAAAATACAAGAGATAGAAATCTTCCATTTGGAATCACTATTTTTGGACTAGCAGATAATACAAATCTAGTAACAGAGACAGCAAAGAGATTTCTTCAAAGTGAAAGAGAACTACTTGCAGTATGTGGTCTTCATAAAAAAGGATATCCATTAGAATACCAGCTTCTTGAACTTGGGGCTGAATATATTAAGAGCACTGAGACAGAGAAAAGTTATAAATTATATAAATTAAATACAAATCCTATAAAGCCAGGTCTTGTACGTACATCTGAAGGCTTGGGAGAGAGTATAGAGGTTGACCTATATAGTATTCCAAAAGACAAGCTTGGAGTATTTATGGGAAATGTAAGAGAACCTTTGACAATAGGTAATGTTGAGCTTATAGATGGCACAACTGTAAAAGGTTTTTTATGTGAAGAATATGCAGTTAGTGATGCAGAAGATATTACTAAGATTAGAAGTTATGTATGATGAGGAGAATATATTATGGCAACAGAATTTTCGAGAGTTGAAATAATGAGCGGTATGGACAAAGTAGCAAACTTTACAGAAAAATTAGGTCACGCAGACTGTGTAAAGCAGCTTATGAAGAGAGGAGTATCCGGAGTAACTATATATAATAATGTGGTTGGATGCGGTATACAGCATGGATTATCAGAAGTTGAATATGAACTTAGTCCTGAAAATCTGGCTATTCAGTTACTTCCAAAGAGCGTAGTTACATTTATATGTGAGTCAGCTAAGGTTGATGAACTGATAGAGTATTTAAAGCTTGAACTGTATACAGGCCATATAGGTGATGGCAAGATTTTTGTATCAGATGTAAGGAATGTTATCAGAGTCAGAACTGGAGAAGAAGGCAGAGATGCGCTCAAGGCTTCAGTTATTGATTAAAAATTATTTGGAAGAGTTCTACTTTTAAATATGAGGTTAAATATGGAAAAGAAAATTGGGATATTTGGAGCTGTTTCAACGGGCGTAGGTATGTTGATTGCAACTAGTTGCTTTATTTCATCAGCAAGTGGCGCTAGTGCAGTTGGAACACCGTTTGTGATAGCAATAGTTATAGCATGTATAGCCAATATGATGGCTGTACTGTCAATCGCAGAGCTAAATGCGATAATGCCTAATCTTACAGGTGGTATTGCCCAGTATACACTTGCAGGAATGGGACCACTAATTACTATAGTTACTATGGTAGGCGGATATCTTATTAGTAATGTATTTGCGGCACCGGCAGAAGGAGCCATGTTCGCAAATGTAATGGCGGAAATAGCAGGAGATAGCATTTCGCCGGCAGTATTTAGCGTAGGTATTACTATAATATTAATTATAGTCAACCTTATGGGTGTGAATATGTCTACTTTATTGCAGGAAATTGTAGCAAGCTTTATGGTATTGTCGCTTATAGTACTGAGCGTTGTAGGTGCTGTTGGAATAGGAAGCGGAGTACAGGTAGAACAGGCAGCTGTTATATCATCTGACCTTGCTGATGTCCTTCCTCTTACAGCTACAGCTTTCTGGTTCTTTATTGGAGCGGAGTTCATAGTTCCACTTGCCAAGGATATGAAGAATCCCAGGAAAAATGTGCCATTAAGTATGGTATTGTCACTACTTATAATGGGAATTATACAGATCATAATGGTATTTGGCTTTAAGAATTATACGATGTGGTCTGACCTTGGAGCAGCAGCTTCTCCTCATGTACTATATGCAGTAGCTATGATGGGTAAGTGGGGTAGATATTGGATGATAATAGTTGCCATATTTGCAGCTGTTAGTACGCAGAATTCTATCATATGTTCAGTTTCTGAGATATGTTGTGGAATGGCCAAGATGGAACTACTCCCAGCTTTTTTTCAAAAAAAGAATAGTAAAGGTGCACCATATTATGTAATTTTGATACTTGGACTATTGACAATTCTGATAGAAGCTTCTGGAATATCGACAGGAGAGCAGGTATCATTCCTTACACTTACATGTTCACTATTCTGGATGCTTTCGTATATTACATCTCATATGAATGTAATTATACTTAGAAGAAAGATGGAAAAGGTACCAAGATCATTTAAGACACCTTTTTATCCTGTTTTTCAGATAGTAGGAATAATTCTTCAGGTATATATGATGTTTAATATATCAAATGACCCTGTACAAAGGCTTCATATATATGAGCTATGCTTTGTATTATTCTTAGGACTCTTTATATATGCACTATTCTGGGTCAAATACAGGCTTAGGATGCCATTACTAAAAGGCTGTGGTGTATTGCAGGTAATGGTTCAGGAGAATCCACTCTATCATGAAATAAAAAAGCATAATGCAGATGTAGAATGCTGATAATAATGATTAATAAGCTAATGCGCAATTGATATTCAATTGCGCATTTTTTTAACGTAAATTTGTGCTTTTTTATGCTAATTGCGCATTAAATCTTAGTTGTTGTGAGAATTGTTTATGGCTGTAAATATAGCTAATATAGATATATGGAGAAAAGAGCAAAGCAAATAGAAGATATTGCTAATTAAATAATTGCGCAAGTAGTTGCGCAAATTTGGGAGGGTATATGAAGAAACTGTTGTCAAGGAACAAAGTGTTGCTGCTAATGCTTGTACCTGCACTTTTGTACGTAATTATATTTAGTTATGTACCAATGGCTGGAATAGTATTGGCATTCAAAAATTACAGATATTCAGATGGAATATTTGGTAGTCCATGGGTAGGACTTGATAATTTCAAGTTCCTGTTTGTTTCTAATAAAGTCTGGCAACTTACCAGAAACACGTTATTATATAACATTGCATTCATTGTGTTTGGGATGATTTTTGAGGTAGGATTCGCAATAATTCTGAGTGAACTTAATAACAAAGTATTCAAGAAATTTGCGCAAGGTTTCATGTTTTTACCATATTTTATTTCATGGGTAGTAGTTGCAACTATTATGCTTAATATTTTTGGAGATCATGGTGTAGTGAATTCTATTTTATCTGCAGCTGGTGCTGGCAAAAACAGTATATATAGTAATACAAAATGGTGGCCTGTTGTTATGGTTTGTGTAAGACTATGGAAGCAGACGGGCTATGGAACAGTTATCTATCTTGCTGCAATTGCTGGTATAAGCCAGGATTTATATGAAGCAGCATCAATTGATGGAGCAAGTGTTTGGCAAAAAATAAGATATATCACATTACCATCCTTAAAGCCAACAGTAATGATAATGACATTACTAGCTCTGGGAAATATTTTCCGAGGAGACTTTGGAATGTTCTATCAGATAGTTGGATCTAATCAGTTATTGCTTAAATCATCAGATATTCTGGATACATACATATATAGATTATTGTTAACTACTCCGGATGTAGGAATGACGGCATCAGCAGGTCTGTATCAATCTAGCCTGTGCTTTGTAACAATAGTGGCAGCCAATTGGATTGTCAAAAAGATTGCGCCTGACTACACATTGTTCTGATTGGGAGGATTGAATTTATGGGAAGCAAAGTAAGAAAAGGCAAAGATCAGATTGCCTTTGAAATAATAGGATATTTACTGGTATTTTTATTTGCACTTGCATGTGCAATTCCATTTTACCTTATTATAGTTGGATCATTTACTAATGAATCTACTATTGTAACTACAGGTTATAAATTGTGGCTTTCAAAAGGGGATTTTTCTACAGATGCATATGCTATGGCATTTAAGAATCCACAAACTATATTAAGCGCTTATGGAATAACAATTTTTGTAACAGTTGTAGGTACGGCCCTTTCAATTTTTATTACAACCATGACAGGTTATGTACTTGCAAGAAGAGATTTTCCATGGAGAAATGGCTTTTCATTCTTTTTCTTTTTTACAACATTATTTAATGGAGGTCTTGTTCCTTATTATTTAATGTGTACTACGTATCTGGGCTTTACTAATAGAATATATTCACTTATTCTGCCTGGAATGTTTTCTGTATGGAACATGATAATTGCTAAGAGTTTTATGAAGGGTATTCCTTTTGAAATGGTAGAAGCAGCCAAGATAGATGGAGCTGGAGATTTTAGTATTTATTACAAAGTTATATTGCCAATGGCCAAACCACTGATTGCTACTATAACTCTTTTTGTGGCACTGGCATACTGGAACGACTGGTATAACTGCATGTTATTTATGAGTACAGGTGAACATTGGAATCTGCAGTACACATTGCAGAATATATTGAATAGTTCAGAAGCACTTAAGAGAATTGCAGTACTAACAGGTATGCAGGTGGGACAGCTTCCTTCTGAAGGATTAAAGCTGGCAATGACTGTAATAGCAACCGGACCAATTGTTCTCTTATATCCATTCTTGCAGAAGTATTTTGTAAAGGGCTTAACTCTTGGAGCAGTCAAGGGTTGAAAAAATATAAATCGTGGAGGAGGCTTACGATGAGAAAGAAAATGAAAAAAGTAATGGCAGTTATGGTAGCAGGTTCGATGCTAATGTCTATGACTGGATGCGGCAATAGCTCATTTGCATCAGAGAGTACGACAGAGAGCACTACAGCGCAGGGGGCAGATGATTCGACTATTTCTGCAGACAGTCCATATGCTGGAAAGGGTTATAATTTTGCAGAAAAAGAAAATGTTGTAATGTATGTGCTTGGTGACAGACCAGCGGATATGGATACAGTACTTGAGAAGGCAAATAGTGAGTATTTTGAACCAGATCTTAATACTACACTGGATATCGAATTCTTGAATTGGAGCGATTATTCTACTAAGTATTCACTATTATTATCAGGTGGTGAGCAGGTTGACCTGATATATACAGCTTCATGGTGTTATTACAATGATGAAGTTGCTGCAGGTGCATTTAAGCTACTGGATGATGATTTCCTTAAAACTTATATGCCATATACATATGAAGAACTTCCAGAAGAGGCTTGGAAGGAAATAGCAATTAAAGGAGATGTATATGCAGTACCAAAAGGAAAAGCTACATTCACAGCATATAATGGAGCAGTAGTAAGACAGGATTTAATAGATGAATACGCATTGACCACACCTGATAGCTGGGATAATTTCAAAAAGTATCTTGAAGAATTAGCAGCTCTTCAGAGTGAAACAGGTGTAACAGCATTAAATACTAACGCAAATAGAGAGCAGCTATTTACAATGTTTTGCCAGGAGAATACTCTCCAGGGAGTAACAGAAGGCTATGACTTTATTTACCAGGCAAATAATTCTGAAGATGCTCCAGAAGCAGAAGATATATCATATACATATATGTCTGATTATTACACAGATTATGCACTTCAGATGGCAGATCTTGCAAGTAAGGGTGTATGGTCATCTAATGCAGTAAATGATACAACAGATTCACAGGCATATTTTGAAAACGGAACTTCAGGTGCATTAGTTTGGAATAGCACAATTTTTACAGCTGGTGATAATCTGGAGGCAGCTGGACTTGGAACATATGCAGTATATGATGTAACTCCAGATACTAAGCGTTCAAGAGGCGCATATTCAGTAGATGCTACAGCTATTACAGAGAAATCTGCCGATCCGGAAAGAGCAGCACTTGTACTTGATTACATGAAGAGCGATGTAGATCTTAACAGACTACTTCTTGGTGGAATAGAAGGAACACACTATGAATTAGATGAAGATGGTAATAGAATAACATTAGATAAAGCTGCTGATTATCCATGGAATGGATGGGCATGGGCTATTAATAGACAGGATGAACCAGATGAAGCGGGTATGGATGAGAGAGCAGAAGCATATGGTGAACATTGTGAAGAAATGGAATTTGTTCCAGCACAGACAGGATTTACATTTGATCCATCATCTGTTCAGAATCAGTATACTGCAGTACAGTCTGTAGTTTCAGAATATCAGCAGAGCTTTGCTCTTGGAATATATGGTGATGGTACACAGGATGCAATAGAAGAATTCCATCAGGCTCTAAAGGATGCCGGAGTAGAAGAATTCACTGATGAATTTATCAGACAGTATACAGAATATAAAGAAGCTAATGGAATTTAAAATTATTTTCAGAATGGGTCAGTTATTGTGACTGGCCCATTTTTTAAAGCGAGAATACAGTTTAGTAATATAAATAAGAAAGTGGATCAGGGGTATGGATTTTATAAAAGGTATGGATATTTCCTCATATCAGGAAATGCTTGATAAAGGCTATATATATTACGATGAAAATGGCAAAGAGGTCGATGTTCTGGATTATGCGGTAGATAAAGGTTTTAATTATGCAAGGATCAGAATATGGAATGAACCAGATAATGTTCCATTATCAGGAGGTTATTGTAGCTTGGAGCATACTATTAATTTGGCTAAAAAAATATATGATTTGGGAATACCATATCTCTTGGATTTTCATTATTCTGACTGGTGGGCTGATCCGGGTAATCAGAATAAGCCGGCAAAATGGAAAGGACTTCATGGAGTTGATTTGGAAGATGCAGTTTATGAATATACTAAAAGTGTATTGAATGAACTGTCATTAAGAGGAATATCTCCTTCTATGGTACAGGTAGGAAATGAAATACGATGTGGAATGCTATGGCCAGATGGATCCAGTGATAATTATAAAACTTTGGCTAATCTTATAAATGCAGGTATAAAAGGCGTTAGAGATAGTAATGGAGGCAGCGCAATTAAGATAATGCTGCATTTAGATCAGGGAGGAAGATATCATTATTTTGAAAAATGGTTTGATGAAATTATTCAGAATGGAGTAACAGATTTTGACATAATAGGCTTATCCTATTATCCATTTTGGCACGGTACATATAGAGACCTTGATGAGACAATGAATAAGCTTTCGGACAGATATGGTAAGGATCTGATAGTTGCAGAGGTAGCATATGCATATAGGCTTGGTGCTGATAAACTCTTTGGAAAAGGGCAGGAAAGACTTGGAGGATTTGCTGCATCAGCGGAAGGACAGTATAAATCGCTTGAAATCATATCAGGAATAATTGCAGGTACCAATAATTCAAGGGGCAAAGGTTTCTTTTACTGGGAGCCTTTTATAAGGGATGATAATTCAGAGTCTTGGGGATATTGTATGGGTATAGTTGATGAAAATGGTCATCCATTAAAAGCATTTACTCATATGAAAACTGATTTTCCGACAGATGTCACTAAGGCAAGAAAAATGTATCAGGAATTAAATTATAGCGAAGATATAAATGTTCCTGTTACAGGTAATAACGTACTTCAAAATGTTATGTTTGAAAAAGGATTAGAAAATTGGAATTACTCAAATCCTGAGAATGTAAGTTATGTAATTGACAGTGAACATAATTCTTTTTTATTTGAAAGCAATGGTAATGTTAAGTTTGAATTATCTCAGAATATAGAAATAGAACAAACTGGAAAATATATAATGGCTGTTGAGTATAAAGGCGATAATACAACAGGTGTCTGTATAAAGCCTTTTATAAAGGGTAAGGATTATAGAAAAGAAATCAATATATACCCCTCTGACAAAATGTGGACCAGAGGTACAATTGAGATAGAATTAGCTGAAGCTACAGAAATGATTGTGGGAATAGAAATAGATTCTCCGCAGATTAAAGGTGAAATCAGAAATATAGGTTTTTACCAGCAGTAATATAAAATAATGAAGGTGGGAAGCATAATTTATGCAGGAAGTAGAGTTGAAGCGAATAGCAGAAGAACTAAATATTTCTCAAACAACGGTTTCAAGAGCATTATCTGGGAACGGGCGAGTATCTGCAAATACCAGAAATCGTATTTCAAAGTACCTTAATGATAATGAATATATGGTAAAAAACAGAGCAGAAAATTATACGCATAAAAAGACTAAAAATATATGCATAACTCTGCCAGGAGAAGACAGCTTTGCTGAAATGCCTTATTTTCAGGCTACGCTACTGAGTGTAATAGATTATTATGCTACACTTGATTACAATGTTATTCCTATTAAGACAAGCGCCATGAATATAGAAGAACTTAAGAAGATTGTAAAGCATCATAAGGTAGATGGGGTCATACTTACAAGAACAATAAAAAATGGTATTGATATAGAATATCTGAAAAATCATAATGTTCCATTTATAGTGATTGGCTCTTATGAGGATGATAATGTATACCAGGTAGATGTAGATCAGAAGAATGGTTGCAGAGAACTAACCTCACTTTTATTAAAAATGGGATATAGGAAACTTGCACTCCTATGTGCTGATATGACTCATGTTGTAACTCAGAGTAGGTACAGTGGTTTTTTTCAGGCACATGTAGAAAATAACATATCAGTATATACAAGATATGTATTTGAAGGTGCAGGATATCCAAACAGGACGGCTCAGGCAGTAGATGATTGCTTGAAAAATCAAATAGAATGTATCATTTGTATGGATGATAATATTTGTGTAAATGTATTAAATAGGCTTAAAGCTGATAATGTAGCAGTTCCAAGAGATATTAAAGTTGCATCTTTTTATGATAGTTCAGTATTGGAAATGCATTATCCCCCAATTACAGCTCTTGAGTTTAATACTAGAGACCTTGGATGGACTGCTGCCAAAAATTTATATGAACTATTACAGGGGAATGAAATCCCTCATAGACAGATATTGGGGTATCAGCTAATCCTTAGAGACTCAACAAAGAAAAATTAGAATAGATTGTAAACCTAGTTAGCTACACAGGTTGACAATATAATCCCCCCGATGCTATACTCTGAATCTGTTCATGTAATTGATACTATGAAAGAGTGGTGGGAGTAAATTCTAAAAAAAGTATAAAAAATAATATATTAATTTCTTGCATAAATATACGTTACCATGATATTATTTTTTCAACACAAAATGCAATGACGCACCTTAGTTTTTAGGGTGCGTTTTTTCATACATAAATATGAGGTAATGAGGGAGAAGGGAATCGAAACTCATATCAAAAATATGAATAATTTCAGGGAGGTTTATTATGTTAGAAAAGATTGCAAATATTAATGGGGCTGTTAACGGTTTCGTCTGGGGACTGCCAATGCTTGTTCTTTTAGTTGGAACAGGAATTCTTATGACAGCACTTACAAAGTGTTTCCAGCTGACACATTTCAGGTATTGGATGAAACACACTCTGGGAGGAATTTTCAAAAACAAAAAGGTAACTGAGCATACTGATAAAGAGGATCGTCAGATCAGTCAGTTCCAGAGTCTTTGTACAGCACTTGCAGCAACAATTGGTACAGGTAATATTGCTGGTGTGGCAGCAGCACTTGCAACAGGTGGTCCTGGATCAATTTTCTGGATGTGGATCACAGCATTTTTTGGTATGATGACTAACTATTCAGAAAACGTACTTGGTATCTTCTATCGTAGAAAAAATGAGCATGGCGAATGGTCAGGTGGTGCCATGTATTATCTAAGTGATGGTCTTGGTAACAAAAAAGGTTGTAAATACATAGGTAAGACACTCGCAGTTCTGTTTGCAACATTCTGCGTAATTGCATCATTTGGTATTGGTAATATGAGCCAGATCAATTCTATCGCAGTTAATATGAATTCAGTATTTGGCCTTCCAATGGTAGTTACAGGTGTAGTTCTCATGCTGATAGCAGGGCTTGTAATAGTTGGTGGTATCAAGAGAATTGCTGCTGTTACTGAGAAACTTGTACCATTTATGGCAATAGCATATGTACTTGGAGCAATTGTAATTGTTGTATTTAATTACAGTCAGATAGTACCAGCATTTGCAGCTATTATAAAAGGTGCTTTTGCGATGAAGGCAGTTGGCGGTGGAATAGTAGGTTCTGGTGTTCGTTCAGCTGTTACATGGGGTATGAAGAGAGGCGTATTCTCAAATGAAGCAGGTCTTGGTTCTTCTGTAATGGTTCATTCAGCATCTAATGTCAAAGAGCCAGTGCAGCAGGGTATGTGGGGAATCTTCGAAGTATTTGCAGATACAATTGTTGTATGTACACTTACAGCTCTTGCAGTACTTACAAGTGGAGTAATGGATTTAAACACTGGAGCTATGATTTCACAGGCCGAGAAGACAGCTCTTGTATCAGAATCTTTTTCAGTAGTATTTGGACCTGCAGGTGGAGCATTTATAGCAATAGCAATTCTGTTATTTGCTTTCTCTACAACACTTGGCTGGAGTATATATGGAACAAAGGCTTTTGAGTATCTCTTTGGAACAAAGGCAACAATTGGTTACAAGGTTCTCTTCGTAGTATTCATAGCGATTGGAGCAACTATGAAAATGGAACTTGCATGGGATCTTTCAGATACATTTAATGGTCTTATGGCTATACCTAACCTTATTGGTGTAATTGCACTAAGTGGAACAGTATCAACAATTACTAAGAACTATATAGACAGAAAGATAAAGGGTAAAGATATAACACCTATGTATTCAGCATTCCCTGTTATTCAGAGAGAACAGGAAGAGAAGGTAGAAGCTGAGAAGAGAGAGGAAGCTGCAGTTTAATTAAGTAGATAAAAGTGGATATATAATAAAAAGCATTTTTCTATTTCTTGTAATTAGAAATAGAAAAATGCTTTTCTTATTAAGTGATCATATTTAATTATCAAGAACATCAGCCTTTACACGTTCTATATGCATTGCAAGATAGCCAATTTCAAGTTTGTCAGTAGGAGCGCCAAGACTCTTACTAAGTTCATGACATATCTGCGCTGCAATATTAAATGATTCAGGATATGTAGTAGCTACATAGTCATTCATATCAAGTTTTAAAGGCTCCTGCTTTTGTATCCTTGCAACCATGTATCTTATATGATTCATCATACGGTTATAAGAGAGTGAATCAACAGATATTGTCTTATGTGTCATGGCTTCTATCTGAGTAATGCAGTTACGAACTGCGTGTGCTGTATCAAGTGTCTCTGACAACTTATCCTGTGAAGTTGCGGAATGTATATGCATAGCAACATATCCAATTTCATCTTCAGAAATTTCAAGATCTAGTCGTTCTTTTAATAGGTCTTTTACAACTTCAGCAGACTTATACTCCTGATAAAACAGAATCTTAATATCATTCAGAAGAGGATTAGAAATTTGTTCATTATTTTGAATTCTTTTTGCGGCATACTCTAAATGGTCTGCCATGGGGAATACGATATTATGATCTACTTTATCAAAGTTTTGTTCTGCGTGTTGCAGGACAGCTTCCGCTATTTCCAAGAAAACTGGATCAACATGCTTGACTATGTCCTTTACAGTTCCGCGTTCTGAGGACTCTGCAAGAGAAAAAAGCCTGTAATCAGGAGTTACCACAAGTTCCTGTGTGGGCTTCATACCAAAGCCCACACCTTTTCCCAGAACTAAATATTCTATTAATTCGTCGGTATTAACTGCAATAACCGAATTATGATTTAAAACTTTTTTTACCTTATACATAATCACTCATAATGGAGATTATTCAAGGAAATCAACCTCAAATAAAGGATCTCCGGCCTTAATGTCGCCTGCTGTTACAAGGCGAATGTCAACTTTGTCTTCATCTACATCTGTACACAGTACAGGAGTAGCAACTGATGGAGCATTAGCCTTTAAATAATCAAGGTCTATCTTAATAAGAGCATCACCCTTCTTTACCTTCTGACCATTTTCTACTAATACTTCAAATCCCTGACCATTTAACTTAACTGTATCAATTCCGATATGAATCAGCAGATTAAACCCGTCATTACCTATAAAACCGATAGCATGTTTTGTATCGAATATAAATCCAATAGTTCCATCAAATGGAGCATAGATTGTATTGCTTTCTGGTGTTACTACAGCACCGCTTCCCATCATTCCGCTTGCAAATGCTTCATCTGGAGTTGTAGAAAGGTCATCTGCCTTACCATCAACAGGGCTGTATACTGTAACAGTTTTTACTACTTTTTTTGCTGTATTATCAGCAGCTTTTTCTGTAACTACTTCTTCTGAAGTTGTTTCGTTATTAGCACTATATAACTCATTAGGTGCTTTTTCAAGATAATCTTCAAGGTGAGACTTAATAACTGTTACGTTTGGTCCATATATTACCTGAACACTGTTACCTTTAAGAACTACTCCTGAAGCGCCTGTAGCTTTGAGCATAGCCTTGTTTACAAGATTTCCATCGTTACATGTAACACGAAGTCTTGTTGCACAGCAGTCAACATCGAGGATGTTCTTCTTGCCGCCAAGACCATTTGCTATCTGCTGGCTTAATGCATCTTCTTCAGACTGTCCAGACTGCTTAGCCTTATAATCTGCCTTTGTATAGAGCTTTGTTTCCTCATCGTCATCTTCACGACCAGGTGTCTTGAGGTTCAGCTTCTTAATAAGGAATGTGAATATTCCATAGTATAATAAGAAATAAATTATACCAACTGGAATAATTAAAAGCCAACTTGTTTTTTCATTGCCCTGTAATACACCGAACAGGAAGAAGTCAATTAAACCACCTGAGAATGTAAGACCTACTGCGATTCCCAGCATGTGAGCAATCATATAAGCAGTACCTGCAAGTACTACCTGAACTGCGAACAGGATAGGAGCAACGAATAGGAATGAGAACTCGATAGGCTCTGTAATACCTGTAAACATTGAAGCAAGGGCAGCTGAGAGGAGAAGACCACCAACCTGCTTTTTCTTTTCTGGTCTTGCTGTACGGTACATAGCAAGAGCTGCACCTGGTAGACCGAAGATCATGAATATGAATTCGCCAGAGAAATATCTTGTTGCATCAGCATTGAAGTGAGCAATGCTGCCTGAATTTGCAAGTTCTGCAAAGAAGATATTCTGTCCACCTTCAACCATTTGTCCTGCAACTTCTGCAGTTCCACCAACAGCTGTCTGCCAGAATGGCATATAGAATACATGGTGAAGACCAAATGGAATAAGCGCTCTCTTAATGAGACCAAATATAAGTGTTCCAATATAACCTGAACCTGTAACTAATCCGCCAAGAGCGTATATACCGTTCTGAATGGTTGGCCATACATAGAAGAGAAGAATACCAACGAATATATATACAACAGTTGAAATGATAGGAACAAATCTTGTGCCTGCAAAGAATGAAATTGCACTTGGAAGTTCAATATTGTAGAACTTGTTATGCAGTGCAGCAACACCAAGACCTACGATGATACCGCCAAATACACCCATCTGAAGTGTTGTGATACCACATGCTTCTGTAATAGTTCCGCTAAGAGCTACTTCTGAATAGTTAGTAATATCGATCATGGCTCCAATAGCTGAGTTCATTACAAAATAAGCTATCATGGCAGCAAGGGCTGCAACAGCCTTTTCCTTTTTTGCCATACCGATTGCAACACCCACTGCAAATATAATTGGAAGATATGCAAATATGATATTTGCAACATCATTCATAACAGTCAGTAAGATGTTGAGAATTGTACCTTTGCCGAGTACTGATTCGAGATGATATGTAGCTATAGTTGTCTCATTGGTAAAGGAACTTCCAAGACCAAGGAGAAGACCAGCCACAGGAAGGATTGCGATAGGGAGCATAAAGCTTCGTCCTACTCGCTGTAACACGTTAAAAATTTTGTCTTTCACGATAAAGACCTCCTAAATAATTCTTTTGAGGCTCTTTGTTTGTTTATACAATAAAAAATGGCATAAACAAACAAAAACACCCCTGGTGTCTTGTGTCGTTTATGCCTACTTAAAGTTACATACTTCACTATGTTTAAAATTTACTTCGATAAATTATCATATATTTAAATTGGTGTCAATTAGTTTTTTTAGACAAAGAATTAGTGAATTTTTTATACATTTATTATATTGTCGCAATTCCGAATATAGTATAATTATCTTACTCGGAGGAATAAGTGATTATGAAGAAAAAAACGGTGTTACCTATTCTAATCGTACTCATTATTGCGTTAATTGCATCAACTTTGATAGCGGTGGCAGCAGTGGATTTTACTATAGATGGAAGACGAGACAGAGCTCAATATCTTGCATCTTCAATTTCTGCCGAGCTGCAGCATAATATAGCATCTGATTTATATCTTTCAAGAATATGGCAGATTGAGATTCAAAATCTTGGAAGAGTTATTGATGAATCCAATTTTGAAATGATTTCAGAATCTGTCAGTGAAGATTATGAAGATGTAGAATTTGTTGCTATTGCTCCAAGCGGAGTTATTACTTTCTGTTACCCTCATAATGAATCATATGTTGGAGAAAGCGTTTTTAATGATGAAGCATTAGCAGAAGCAGCAAAGATTAGTAGAGCTAACGGGCAGGACGTTATTGCTCTTTCTTCTATTTTTGCACTAGAAGGGGAAGGGATCACTGTCCTGTATCCTATTTATAAAAGTGAAGTGGCTTCAGAGAGTAATTTCTGGGGGTTTATCGTTACGGTTATCACACTTCCTGATTTATATCTAAATACTTCGCTTGGAAATCTGTCTGAGCAGGGATATGAATTTCAGATAGATCAGCTCGATAGCACTACTTCAAATCTTCATAATATTTATCATTCAAGTTATAGTACTCTTATTAATCCAGTGGAAAGTGAGATTATACTGCCAGATGGACAAACATGGATATTAAAAATAGCTGCAAAAGGCAGCTGGCTAGAACCTGAAGAATTCCTCTTCTTTATATTACTGGCAATACTTATAAGCTTTTTGGCATCAATGTCTGCTTGGGGATTTATGCAGATGCGTAGAAATAACAAGCAACTTGAAGTTATGTCATACAGAGATGCGCTTACTAATCTTTATAATCCAAGAAGCTACAATGAGCATTTAGATGAACTAAATAAGAAGAAACTGCCGTATGGAATAATATATATTGATTTAAATGATTTTAAGCAGGTAAATGATACATATGGTCATGATACAGGTGACCAGCTACTCAATATAATAGCCAAGAGATTGCAGAACAGTATAAGGGAAAAAGACCGCGCGTTCAGAATAGGTGGAGATGAGTTTACGATAGTTATACATGGTGCTCATGACAAGAATTTTTATAATAATGTAATTAGTCGTATGAGGGATAATGTAAGTCGTCCGATAACTATAGGAACTACACATATAGATGCAAGTATTAGTGCCGGATTTGCAAGATATCCGGAAGATGGCAAGAATACAGAGGAAATCATTCAAAAAGCTGATGAAGCTATGTACTATAATAAGAGACTCATAAAAGCAAGACGTTTCGCAGAGGGGAAGGGAACGCTCGGAAGGTGAACACTTATAGAAAACGGAGACGGAGGGATTCGAACCCTCGTGCCGGAGACCGGCAAACGCATTTCGAGTGCGCCTCATTACGACCACTTTGATACGTCTCCTAGAGCATTAATTATTACTAAATGCCTTATTATTATACGTTTCGCAGTTTCTATAGTCAATAAACATTTGTTGTTTAAGAGTGCAATATTTTGTATAATAAATAGAGTTAAATAACAGATATCACCGTTTTCTGTTTCTATCTAAGGAGGTATTCCACATGAAGAGAATCGGAATGTTAACTAGTGGCGGAGACTGCCAGGCGCTTAATGCAGCTATGCGAGGAGTTGTTAAATGTCTGGTCAATAGTGGAGAACAGTATGAGTTCTACGGATTCTTAAATGGCTATAAGGGTCTTATTTATAGCAATTTCCGCATGCTTACTGGTGCTGATTTTTCGGGAATTCTCACAAGAGGCGGAACCATACTTGGAAGTTCAAGATGTCCATTTAAGACTATTAGAGAGCCAGATGAAAACGGAATTGATAAGGTTGAAGCAATGAAGCAGACTTACCATAAACTACAGCTTGACTGTCTTGTGGTTCTTGGAGGTAATGGTTCACAGAAAACAGCCAATCTACTAAGTGAGGAAGGCCTTAACATTGTATCCCTTCCAAAGACTATTGATAATGATCTTTGGGGAACAGATATGACATTTGGTTTTCAGAGTGCTGTAGATGTAGCAACAACAGCTATTGACTGTATACATACAACAGCCGATTCACACGGAAGAGTATTTATAGTAGAAGTTATGGGACATAAGGTTGGATGGCTTACATTAAATGCCGGAATGGCAGGTGGTGCAGATATCATCCTGATACCTGAGATTCCATATGATATAAATAAGGTTATTGACAAGATAGAAGAGCGTGAGAAGAGAGGCAGCAGATTCACAATACTTGCTGTTGCTGAAGGCGCTATATCTAAGGAAGATGCCAAGCTATCCAAAAAAGAATATAAGGAGAAGCTTGCGAATTATAAATTCCCATCTGTATCCTATGAACTTGCAGATCAGATTCTTAAGAAAACTGGTCGTGAAGTACGAGTAACAGTACCAGGACACATGCAGAGGGGCGGAGCACCAGATCCATATGACAGAGTTTTTGCCAGCAGATTAGGCGCTGAGGCAGGACAGCTTATTATAAAAGAAAAATATGGTAATATGGTAGCTTACAGGAACCGCGAAATTGTAAAGGTTCCACTTAAAGAAATTGCAGGCAAGCTGAAAACTGTTTCGCCAGATGCCAGCATTATAAAAGAAGCTAAGATGCTTGGAGTATCCTTTGGAGACTAAGTATCATATTGTTTTTGAAAAAAGTTATTTGGAGAGGGAACTGATTTTTAATGTCTTATGTAGCACTATACAGAAAGTTCAGACCACCGGTCTTTGATGATGTAAAAGGCCAGGATCATATAGTTACGACTTTAAAGAACCAAATCAAATCAGATAGAGTTGGACATGCTTACCTGTTCTGCGGAACTCGTGGAACAGGTAAGACTTCTGTTGCGAAGATTTTTGCAAGAGCAGTTAACTGTGAGCATCCGGTAGACGGAAGCCCTTGTGGTGAATGCGAGACTTGTAAAGCAATTGCAGCAGGAACCAGCATGAATGTTATTGAAATTGATGCTGCTTCCAATAATGGTGTAGACAGTATCAGAGAGATTGTTGATGAGGTTTCTTATTCTCCAACCCATGGTAAATATAAGGTTTATATAATCGATGAGGTACATATGTTGTCAACAGGTGCCTTCAACGCTCTTTTAAAAACGCTTGAGGAACCACCATCATATGTAATTTTTATCCTGGCTACAACTGAAGTTCAGAAGATTCCTATTACAATTCTGTCCAGATGCCAGAGATATGATTTCCATAGAATTACTGCTAGTATTATCGAAGACAGACTAAAAGAGGTAACAGATGCTGAAGGCGTCCAGGTAGAAGAAAGAGCTCTCAAATATATTGCCAAAGCAGCTGATGGATCTATGAGAGATTCATTAAGTCTTTTGGATCAGTGTATAGCTTTTAATTACGGCGAAGAGCTTACATATGATAAGGTTTTAAATGTACTTGGAGCAGTAGATACAGAAGTTTTTGGTAAACTTTTTGACTATCTGTATACACAGAATGCATCTGGAGCACTAACTCTTTTATCTGATATTGTAGTTCAGGGAAGGGAACTTACACAGTTTGTAAGTGATTTTGTATGGTATCTTCGTAATATGATGCTTGTTACATCATCTGACCAGATGGAAGATGTAGTAGATGTTTCTACAGAGAATCTTAAAGAGATGAAAGCACAGGCACAGCAGGCCAATCTCGATACAATAATGAGATATATCAAGATTTTTTCTGATTTGTCATCTCAGATGAGATATGCTACTCAGAAAAGAGTGCTCCTGGAAATGACACTTATCAGGATGTGCGTACCTGAAATGGATACGGATGAGAGTGGTATAAAAGACAGAATCAGAGTTCTTGAAGATCATGATAAAGAAAATACAAGTATTATAAATGGAATAAAATCGGGTTCGATAGCGGTACAGACCGCCGGGGGGAGCACCGCTGCAGTAGCAGCTAAGGCTGAGCCAAAGGCAGAGCCTCCAAAACTTGAAATGGCAGTTCCAGATGAAATACAGTATGTGATAAATAACTGGAAACCGATAATGATGCGTGTATCCCAGATGAAACAACAGTTTCTTGCAAATGCAGGTATAAGTTTGGGAAATGAGGGACAATTATTAATTGTACTTCATAATAAAGAACGTGTAGAATATTTTAATAAACCGGAAGAACAGGCTGAATTAAAAGAGGCAATTGCAGAAGTTATTCACAAGGATGTCAACATAGAAGCCAGGTATTTAGAGCCTGAACAGAGATTTGAAGATAATTATGTTGACTTAAAAGCAATTAATTTTGAGGTGGTAACTGAAGAAGATGCGACTCCGTTAGAAGATGAAAAAGAATCAGAAACACCGGTTCAGAATACTGATACTGAAGCAAATGTATCAGCACAAAATACAGAATCTGTAGTATCATCAGAAACATCTGAAATATCAGAGCCATCCCAGGATTCATTTATGGATATGGGATATTATGATGAAGAAGAGATACCTATAGATCAGATAGATAGTTTTTTGGCAATGAGTCATGAGATGAACGATGAACAGCCAGAAAATGATGAAAATGCTTTTGAAGAAAAAGACATAGATGAGCCCGATGAATAACATAGGGGCTTGATACAATTATTGAAGTCATAGGAGGATAATTAAATGGCTAAACGTGGAGGATTTCCTGGCGGAGGAATGCCGGGTAACATGAATAATCTGTTAAAACAGGCTCAGAGAATGCAGAGACAGATGGAAGAAAGTCAGAAGGAGCTTGAAACTAAAGAGTTTACAGCCAAAGCTGGTGGCGGCGCTGTTGAAGCTACTGTTCTTGGAAGTAAAGAACTTAAAGCAATAAAGATAGCTCCAGAAGCTGTTGATCCAGATGATGTTGAAATGCTACAGGATCTTATTGTTGCTGCAGTTAATGAAGCAAACAAGCAGGCTGATGAAGCTAATGCAGCTGCAATGAACAAGATGACAGGTGGCTTAGGTGGAGGCCTTTCATTTTAATGGATTTATATAGTGGACATATAAACAGGCTTATAGATGAGCTTGCTTCACTTCCTGGTATAGGAGGCAAATCAGCACAGCGACTTGCTTTTTATATTATCAATATGCCTAAGGACAGAGTCGCAAGACTCACAAAATCTATTACTGATGCCAGAGAGAATGTACACTACTGCAAGAAGTGCTGTACTCTTACAGATAATGACATTTGTCCTATATGTGCGAATGAAAAAAGAGATCACAAAACTATCATGGTGGTAGAAAATACAAGAGATCTGGCAGCATATGAAAAGACTGGTAAATATGAAGGCGTTTATCATGTTTTGCATGGGGCCATTTCACCAATGCTGGGTGTAGGACCTGGAGATATCAGGCTTACTGAGCTGGTGACAAGGCTTTCTGAAGAAGATATTGAAGAGGTCATAATCGCCACAGGATCAAGTCTTGAGGGTGAGACAACGGCTATGTATATCAGCAAGCTGATTAAACCTACTGGAATTAAGGTTACAAGAATTGCCAGTGGAATACCTGTTGGTGGAGACCTTGAATATATAGATGAGGTTACATTACTAAGAGCACTAGAAGGAAGGACAGAATTATAAGGTTTTATAATCTTGATTGGAGGAAAATATGGCAATAAAACGTGAATTTATCGGGGAAGCACCAAACGGAGCACCAGTATATGGATATCATCTTATTAATACAAATGGGATGGATGTTTGTGTATTAAATTTTGGAGCTACTATTAAGAGCATTGTTGTTCCGGACAAAGATGGAAACAAGGTTGATGTTGCTCTGGGATATGATAATCTTGAAGCTTATTTTGATAATGACTGTTTCCTTGGGGCTACAATTGGTCCTAATGGTAACAGAATTAAGGATGCAAAATTCTCTATAGATGGAAAAGAGTATCAGCTTGCTGTTAATGATGGACCTAACAACCTTCATAGTGATGCTGATAATGGTTTTCATAAGAGAGTATGGGAAACAGAAGAAGGAACAGATTCTGTAACATTTACTATAGAAGCAGAAGATGGAGATATAGGTTTTCCTGGTAATCGTAAGATGTCATTAACATATACTCTTACAGATGATAATGCACTTACACTTCATTATCATGCTACAAGTGATGCTAAATCCCTTATAAATCCAACAAACCATTGCTATTTTAATTTGGGTGGCAAGGATAATGGAACTATAGAAGAACATGTAGTAAAACTATATGCTTCAACATACGTACCTGTTGTAGAAGGTGCTATACCTACAGGAGAAATTCTTACTGTTGAGGATACACCTCTTGACTTTAGAATAGCCAAAACAATAGGTAAAGATTTAAAAGCTGATTATGAACAGCTTAATGTTGTTGGCGGATATGATCACAATTTCTGTGTTGATGGAGCAGATGGTACACGCAGAGTATTTGCGGATGTAACATGCCCGGCGACAGGAATTAGTATGCACTGTTCAACAACTCTTCCTGGATTCCAGTTCTACACAGGAAACTTCCTTAAGACATCAGTAGGTAAAGGCGGAAGTGGATATGGACAGTTTGACGGATTCTGTCTTGAGACACAGTTCTATCCAGATGGAATCAATAGACCAAACTTCCCTGATTGTGTATTTGGACCAGACAGAGAGTACGATTCAACTACTGTATATCAGTTTTCTTGATGTACAAAAGGACAATTATTAATGGCAGAAGTTAGAGATTTTAACTCTTATACTGGAAAAAAATTAAATAATGATGATACAGATGACAAACAGCAGCCTTCTTATAATGAACGTATAAGAAATCATAAGCTGGTAGTTATGTTCAGGACATTCCTGTTAACTGCAGTATTTATAATAGTTATCTCTATGATATATATTCACTGGAGAGATAAGAGCTATTCGGAAGCGAATATAACTAAAAGTGTAAGTGTTATTGATTCTACAGGTGCAAGTAATACAGAACTGGACGGTCAGATACTAAGATATAGTAAGGATGGTGTAAGCCTTCTTGATGTTGCCGGAGAAGCACTGTGGAATATTACATACCAGATGCAGAATCCTATCGTTCACAAATGTCAGGGCATGGCAGCTATTGGAGATTATAATGGACATCTTATCTATATAGTTAATGGAACAGGACAACTAGGAGAAATAGATACAAATCTACCTATAAGAGATTTTTGTGTATCTGCTCAGGGAGTTGTAGCTGCTATTTTGGATGATACAGATGTAACATGGATATATTTATACAGTTCTTCGGGTCAGGAGATTGCAAGTTTTAAGACTACTATGAAGGATAGCGGATATCCAACGGCAGTCAGCATATCACCTAATGCAGAACTTGTAGGTGTATCATATCTGTATGCCAAGGATGGTGATATTCAGACTAGTGTAGCATTCTATAATTTCGGATCAGTTGGTCAGAATGAAATAGATAATTATGTTAGTGGATATGATTATCCAGGTGCTGTTGTACCATATATGCAGTTTATGACAGAGAGCTCTGTATTTGCTGTTTCAGATGATAGAATAATGTTTTATTCTGGAAGTGAAAAGCCTACAAGCCAGGCAGAGAACCTGGTTGGAGAAGACCAGATTAAGTCTGTATTCTCTAGTAGTGAATATGCAGGTCTAGTTCTATATAATGGTACAACTGATGGCGCATATAGACTTATTACATATAATACATCAGGTAATAAAGTAGCAGAAATATATTTTGATCTAGAGTATTCAGATATAATTTTTGATAATAATCAGATCATTATATATAATGAGGACTACTTTAATATTTATGATGTTGATGGACATTTAAAATATGAGGGTCAGTTTGAGAGAAGTGTAGAAGCTTTGATAACTACAAATGTCAGAAGTAAGTTTATCTTGGTAACAGAGGGTCAGATTCTGACTATGGAACTAAGATAATTAGGAGTAAAAATGGTTTTACCAATAATAGGATATGTATCAATTGATCAACTTATAATATTTATCGCAGTAATTTTATTATTATTTTGGAGAATGTCATACGGATATAATAATGGCCTGTTTGCAGAAGCAACAGGCCTGATTTCTGCCTTTGCGGCACTTGCGGTTTTGTATTATCTTATTAAGATTGCGGGACAGATTCTGAATAATCATATAGGTGGTATTCTAACCAGAATTGTATATTTAATAGCAGCTATTTTTGTTTACAAAGTTATGTCTGGTATAGGCGGTATATTTAAAAAGATAGTTGATATACCAATAATAGGATTCGTAAATAGGATACTTGGTGCTATATTAGGCATTGTTGAAGTGTATATTATAGTTAATATAATAGAGAGAATAACAGATATACAGGTGCAGTCAGTAGTAAATAGTATGCTTGACAGAATTGTTGGAATTTTCTGATAATTAAGACAATTTAGACAAAAAGATAATGATAAAAAGATTATAAACTACATATAGGTGATAAAAAGGGCATAAACACAAGATTTATGACCTTTTTATTAAGAAAAAATAATTGTGTGAAAAAATAAAAAAATTGTTGCATTCGGAAAGAAAAGGTGCTATATTAATAATCACCCGCTCGACAGACAGGAATGATTCATGACGAGTGAGTACAAAAAATAAATTTTAAAAAAGTCCTTGACAGAATCTTAAAGCTATGCTAGTATAAACGAGTTGCGGCTGAGAGATAAGCCAAGACAAAGCACTTTGACAAATAAA
>CAMJFD010000011.1 GCA_946404845.1 uncultured Butyrivibrio sp.
GTTAGAACCTGCTTTTATAATATGTGAAGTATAAGTATCTTCTTCATTTACCAGAATATAGACATCATCTCCATCAACATCATAATCGACTATATTACAGTTCATATCATCATCTACCTGATATACATATGAATCCTTGGATGAACCATTTTCGTATCTGATTATAGCTTTATCGGATCTCATATAAACTGCATCATCTGTATTAATTACATAACCTCTTGGAAGCGAAATATTAGCCCCTGAACTTATGCTATAATCTCCAGCTGATTCTGAAATATTTCCAGAATCATTAGCTACGTTATCAGATGTCTCCATATCATTCTGAGCTTTTTTTACATCTGATTCACTATCAGTTATATCTGCCTCTTCTATATCAGATTCACCTGTATTCTGTTGACTAATCTCTATACCATTATTACCTGCACCATTACCACAGCCTGTTGTTACAGTCGCTACCACAGCTGTCATGGCAAGTAACGATAATATATTTCTTTTCAAAACAATACCTTTTTTCATAATATATCCTTTCTCCCTGTGTTAACTCAAAACTTCTATTATTATACAATACTAACAGATAATTTTTTTGATACCACGTAACATCTTAAGGTAATTCTAAGGTTAAGATTCAAATTTTACTATTACATATACCAATCTCAAGACTTAAATTAAAAAAAGGTTGCCATGATAAAATACCGACCTCCAATCGTTAGATTATTGGTCTAACTTTTGGGGGTCGGTACACATGACAACCTGTTTTATTATTATTTAAATTCTTATATTTATCATCTGACTGTCTTCTCAAAATCAGAAGCAGGATGTTTACAAACCGGGCAGATAAAGTCTTCTGGGAGCTCTTCACCTACATATTCATAACCGCATATTCTGCAGCGCCATATAGTCTCTCCATTAGGAGTTGTTCCGACTGCTTCTGGCTTAGGTTTGATATTCTCCTGATAATATGTATATGTTGCAGAAGGCACATCTGATAAGATTTCCATGTCAGTTACATCAGCTATAAACATGGTATGTGTTCCTAGATCAACTTCCTGAACTACCTTACCTGATATATAAGCATTAGTTCCAACAGTTATAATCATAGTGCCATTAGGAGCTTTTTTGCACTTAGTGTAACCGGCGAACTTAGATACATCTCTTCCTGACTGGAATCCAAAATGTTTGAATATTCCAAATGTAGCTTCTTCACTTAGAACGGATACTGTAAAAAGTCCTGTATCCTTAATCATATCATGAGTATAATTAGCCTTATTAATAGTGACCGAAATACGATTTGGATTACTTGTAACCTGAACTGCAGTATTTGTAATACAACCATTATCCCTGCCATCTCTGCAGGCTGTAATTACAAACAAACCATAACTTAGCTTGAACATTGCCTTATCATTCATACAGAAACCCTCCTACTATTATAAATCACTTATAAACCGTTATAAGTAATTATATCATGTATGTTTCATATTCAGTATCTTTATATCCTATATAATAAATATTTTATTTTAATATTGATGTCTTATTATTTTTAATTCTTTTTATTCCAAAAAAGATAGCTGCTCCTATGGCGACGCCAATTGCATTAAGAAGAATATCGTTGATATCACTACATCTTCCATAGAAAGGCAATTGTGATATCTCTATAATCAATGTATATCCAATGCCTGCAATCACTACCTTTTTGAAGGTATCCAGTTTCCTAAAGCACCACGGCCAGCAAATACCTACTGGTATGAACATGATAATATTACCGATTATATTGATAATCCATCCATCATAAACTTCAGCAAGCGGAATTATTGGAACTAAATTGACCCAGAAAGGATACACTCTTGTCGTATCAAGTGCAAGAGCACCAATCTGCCCATATACACGCCTCATAGGGAAATACACAAATCTATTAATTACTGCAATACAAATGTAGACTGATAATAACTTAAATTCATATTTCCAGTCTATATGCTTATTCTTAAATGCACAGATTCCTCTGACCAAAATCCACAAAATCGTAACAACCAACATAAGCTCTCTGTAAAGTACCAAGATTAGCATTCTTTGTTCTCCTTAAATATATGCCCCAAAATTTCTTACATTATATCATTAAAAGAGTTGAGTCTAATAGAAATTTCCTTACAGATTATCGCCAACCTTAGGAAACTTGCACAAAAAATACAGTGTTTTTTCTCTAAGAGATGTTCACTAGATTCCTTGTCTAATGTAGCTTGTACTGTTATAAATTGTGTAAGGGGATAGAAGGAAGCGTCACATAATACGGAGGGAAACAGTATGAAAAAAATCTTCAAACGCATAGTTGCGCTACTTACAGGTGCAGCTATGCTCGCATGCTCATTGTATGTTACGCCAGCAATAACGGCACATGCAGAAGCAACCACACCAGAGTCTGGTAACATCTACTACATCAAGAACAAGAATAGTGGTCTCTATCTAACAGTAGAAAACGATTCAGCTTCTGATGGCGCAAATGTTATTCAGTCTACCGGAACAGGCTCTCTTGGACAGAGATGGATTCTGGAACAGAACAGTTCAACAGGATACTATCGTCTGCATCCTGCAACAGATATGACAGGTGGCATATCTCTAGACGTTGCAAATGGTTCTTCAGATAATAACACTAATATCCAGATTTATACTAATAATGGATATTCAGCTCAGAATTTTGATATTATTGCAGCTGATTCTAATAGCGGATATTATATAGCAACTCAGGTTACTGACTTTGCTTCATGTCTTGACGTAGCAAGTGCCAGCACATCATCAGGTGCTAATGTTCTGCAGTATACATACAAGGGTTCAGATAACCAGATATGGTACTTTGAACAGGCTTCATGGCCTAGCAGTTCAAGCTCATCAAGTACAACAACTGCTACAACATCATCAAGTTCCACAGATTACATAATCGAAGACGGCTGGTATTATCTTAAGAACGTTAACAGCCAGTTATATATGGAAGTTGAAGATGATAATGATGTTAACTTTGGTAACGTCGCCCAGGGAACAGGTACAGGAGATAAACGCCAGAGATGGTATGTAACCAACCAGGGTAGCAACTACATAACGCTCCAAAATGGAATGAGCGGCGGCCGTATGCTGGACGTATATTACGGCGGATCCAGTGATGGAACCAACATCGATATCTGTGATGCAAACAGCTCAGATGCACAGATATTCAAAGTTGTAGAAACAGATACAGATGGCGTATACTGCCTTACTACTAAATGTAGCAGCGACGCTCAGGCTGTAGATGTATATGGCTGGTCAACATCAGATGGCGGTAACATCAGCACATGGACATATAACGGACTTGCTTGCCAGCAGTTTGTATTTGAAGCTATTTCTTCAAGTTCAAGCTCTTCTAGCAGTTCTTCAAGTTCATCCAGCAGCTCATCAAGTTCTTCAAGCGCTCTTGATTCATCATATCCTCAGCAGCAATTACAGTTTGTAAACTGTTCCGATGGATATTATGTTACAGGTAGCTCAAGTGATGGTGGTACAGTTACCACAAACAGCTCATCTTCTACTAGCAACAGATGGATCCTAAGCTATGTAGCTTCTGGAGTATATAGAATTGTAAACGTAGCAACAGGATATTGTCTTACACCATCAGGTAGCACAGTCAGCAGCGGTCAGGCTGTAACATCAGCATCAATATCTTCTGGAGATAAGTCACAGTATTGGGCAATATCTTCAGTTAAGACGGATACTAATGGTGATGCACTTAATTATAAGATTGTCAGCTATTCAAACAGCTCTCTTGCACTTACACTTTCAAGCAGCAGCTATTATCTGAGCGCATATTCAGGATCTGCCAGCCAGTGCTTCCGTGTTAATTCATATGGTGCAGAAGGTTTTGCCGGCTACAGTCTTGATATGAATGGCAGTGAAAAAGCTTCTGTCACAGGTGGTGTATTTGGACAGACAGTTACAGCTAGCAGCCTTTCTGAATTACAGAGCTATGCTTCCGGATCAACAGCATACACAATTGTTATTACAAGTGACATCTCAGCAGATTCACTTACTAAGGTTTCTGTAGGATCAAATAAGACATTTATTGGATCTTACAGCGCACATACACTTGATAATATTCACTTTAGAAATATCTCATCTTCTGGTAACAACATCTACAAGAATATTACTTTCTCACATGATGTTGATATTAATGAAAATGATGATATTCAGATGTATATTTCTGATGGTAATAACTTCTGGCTTGATCACTGCTCATGGCCAGGACATGATATGACTTCAGATACATCAATTCATGAAAATGATACAGATAAGTTCCTGTATGTAGGTCTTCAGGCAAACTATGTATCAGTTACAGGATGCTTCTTTGGTGGACATAAATATGGTCTTATCCTTGGATATCCTGCAGAAGATGGAGCATCTACATATGATGGATACCCATGCATGACAATTTGTAATTGTTATTTCAACACAACTCTTACAAGAGCTCCAGGACTCATGAGATATGGTTATTTCCACTGCTACAATAACTATGTTTATAACTTCAATCTGGGTTATACACCTTATACAGACTGCAACATCTATTCAGAGAATAACTACTTTGATGCAGGCAGCTACAAGGGAGCCGTAGTTAATGATATGGGCGTTGGTAACTTCACAGACAGCGGATCAGTATTATCATCTGATATCTCAAGCATAAGCCTTTCAGCTTGTACATGGAGACCATCATCAAATTACAGCTATGCAACAAGAACAGCATCATCAGCCAAGTCATGGGCTACAAGTTATGCTGGCTCACAGACATCATCCATAACATATGCTATAGACTAACCCATATAGCCGTTCATGTTTTCTTATAAACTAAAAAGAAGCTACGTACACTTTTTTAGTACGTAGCTCTTTTTTGAATTTAAAATCAGTTATGTTTTCCAAACTGCATTTTATAATATTTCTCATAAAGTCCGCCCTTAGATAAAAGTACTTCATGAGTTCCTCTTTCCTTAATACCATCTTCATCCAGAACAATAATTTCATCAGCACCAAGAATAGTAGATAATCTATGTGCTATTGTAATAGTAGTTCTGCCAACAGATAATTTATCAAGACTTTCCTGAATATATCTCTCACTTTCATTATCAAGAGCGCTGGTTGCTTCATCTAGGATTAGTATTGGAGGATTCTTGAGGAACACCCTTGCAATTGCTATTCTCTGCTTCTGACCTCCAGATAGCCTTGCTCCTCTCTCACCAACCATCGTATCAAATCCGTTTGGAAGGCTCTCTATGAAGTCCAAGAGATCAGCGTTTCTGGCAGCCTCGATTATTTCATCCATAGTTGCATCCATCTTGCCATATGCAATATTTTCTTTGACTGTTCCATTAAATAGATATACATCCTGCTGAACTATACCTATAAATGATCTAAGTGATTTCTGTGTTACATCTCTTATATCTGTCCCATCAATCAGAACTGAACCGCCAGTAACATCATAGAATCTTGGAAGAAGTGAACAAAGAGTTGTCTTACCACCACCAGATGGTCCAACTATTGCTACTGACTTACCAGCATCTACATGCAGGTTTATGTTATTTAGAACTGTTTCCTCTTCTTCATATGAAAATGAAACATTCTGATAATCAATTACACCCTTAACGTCTTTAAGTTCTGCAGCATCTTTTTTATCAACAATTTCAGGCATAGTATCCATAACTTCCCTGAATCTCTCAAATCCTGCAAGACCTTTCTGCAGCTGTTCTGTAAATTCAACTAATACATTTACAGGATTGATGAAAATATTGATATACAGCGCATATATTGCAAGGTCTTCACCAGTAAGTTCTCCTCTTGCAATGAAGAATCCGCCTGCAACGAGTACAGTTATAAACATCAGCCCTTCAAAAAAGTTATTACCTGAATGGAACTTTGCCATTTGACGGTAATTCGCCTGCTTGGAATCTAGAAATGCAAGGTTCGATCTGTCAAACTTTTCAGCCTCAATATCCTCTCCGGTAAAAGACTTTACGACTCTTATTCCTCCAAGTGTATCCTGCAGAGATGAGTTTATTCCAGCAATTTTTTTCCTGTTATCTGAAAATGTCGCTCTCATCTTCTTGTTCTGTGTTATAGAAAATATCGCCATACAGATAACTACAACCACAAGGCACAGTGTCATAGAGACATTTATTCTCATCAATAATACAAAAGAACCAACTATTTTAACAACAGATATAAATATATTCTCAGGTCCGTGATGTGCAAGCTCTGATATATCAAAAAGATCAGATACCAGCTTACTCATCATCTCACCAGTATTATGATTGTCATAATAAGAAAATGAGAATGCCTCGAATCTGTCAAAGAGATCTTTTCTCATACCAGATTCCATTCTGGCTCCCATCATATGTCCCTGATAAGTAACATAATATTTGCAGAGACTTCTGACTATATACATAGCCAGTAAAACAAGTGCAATTATACCAAGTCTTCCAATAATAACTTCCGGCTCTTCCAGAAAAAGAGTTGTCCTAAGTATCCTTAAAAACTGCGGAAATGCCAAATCTATTACTGACAAAACTGAAGCACATACAAGGTCAAACAAAAATACACCTATGTATGGCTTATAATATGGTATAAACTTCTTAATTAATTTCACGTAACTTCCTCCAGTCAAATTTGCCCAAACTATATGCAAAATCACTTTGTGAACTACTCGGTAATTGAATTACCGAGCATCAAGTGCGCACGGCTGACGCCGTGTAGGTCTTGGGTGTGTCCATGACACCAATACTGTTTTTTACGCAGCTACTTTTGAAATAAATGGTACTTTAATAGACATGGGATCTAATCTCATGTCTATTTTTTGTGTGGAAAAGTATAATCTTAGGATATTATAAGCTCCTACACAATCTGCATTCCATGTATATACACTGTCTTGATATAATCCTCTTTTGATACGATTGCTTTTATTAGCGTTAGATTTATTAACACAAGGCATTAAAGGACTGGTCTGACTTGAATAATTTTCCTTCTGTTTAACAAGAGTAATTCCTTCCTGCGCCAGTTTATAATCAAGCATGGTATAGATTTTTTTATATGGGAGTGCGTGCAACTTTTGGTTTGTAACGTTTCCAAAATCCTTATTTCTGCGGATATTTGTAATATCTCCAATAACAACAGTGTTAATATCATTATCAATGCAGTACTTCACGATATGCCTCGTGGTCTTATGGATGTAATCGGTTATGGCATTATTCTTTTTTGCATATAGTTTATTTATATGCTTTGAACTTTTGGGATATTTAACACCATTATTGAATTGCTGATTACTCCACTGGGACTGAACCCTGGCTATTTCTTTATTATAGTAATGACATAAGGACAGGTATTTTCTTCCAACGATAAAAGTCTCTCCGGTACAAGAATTATAGCAGGTCATAAGATTGTGTATGCCAAGATCAATACTAAGATAGTTTCCGTTATCAGGCTTTGGTACGACATCATCTGTTTCATAAATGACAATGATCCTGCACTCTCCATTTGAAGGTGGATATATCTTGATCTGCTTGATGTTATCAATGCTCTCGAAAATCTTATTTTCGAGAAAAAGGAATTTATCATTGATATCATAACTCTCAGACATATACATCTTTAAATGTTTTGACAAGGTTAGCCTGACTATAGCTGATCCAGGTTCATGAACAATGGCATTCTGCATATAGGTTATAGCTATGCAGTCATGTTTAAATCTTGGAGGTCTTGGATTGGCAATACCGTGAGAACTATTAAGCTCATAGAAAGACTTCCATGACTTATCAAGAAGCTTGCAGACTTCCTGTGCGGTCTGTGATGGGAGTTGACGAGCCCAAAGATCATCCTTATGTGCTTTTTTCTGATAATACCAGTCAGGATACTCAGCAAATCCAAGCTCTTTATAATGCAATCGTTCATAATTGCAAACATTCCAGAGTTTATAAGCTGCATAGCACATATGACCTATAATGTTTGAATAGTCGTTATTTAATTTGATGGTGGTTTTATGTGATAGCAGCAAGCAACTTGCTCCTTTCCTTAATATGATTTACTCTGGTGCTCTATATATCTCCTTATATTTTCTTCAGATACAGAGCCTATTGTTTCGCAATAATATGAGTGATTCCACAATTCCCCTTTCCATAGTTTGGATTTTATTTCAGGGAACTGTTCAAAAAGCTTTCTTCCTGTAATGCCCTTAAGGTACTTTACAATAGTTGTGACCGATAACTTTGGTGGTGCAGTAACAAAGCAGTGGACATGATCCATTTCGCCACATTCAAAAAGCTGAACAGTGAACCCCTTCTCATCAGCAATTTGATTGACAAGCTGTTTTAGATACGTTTCAACTTCATTATTGAGTATCTTACGCCGATATTTGACAGACCATACCACATGGTAGTTAATATTGCACACAGAAGTGCGGTAATGAATAAGATTTTCTTTCATACATATAGTATAGCATAAATGCAAGAAAAAACAAACATACATTCGTTGTATGCTTGCTTTTTCTTTTAACCTCTTTTTTATAACTTTTTTATAACTTTTTTATAACTTTTTTATAGCGCTTTCATCTCGGCAATTGAATTGCCGAGGATTCCCGCTTGATGTCCTAAATAAACATGGGGCAAATGCACGTTTTATTTATATTACCATCTGTAGGTAGCTATATACTCCATATTGTCAGATATTTCAAGTTTTGGGTCAGTTATTTCAAGCTTAGGCTTTTTGCCCTCACATAATAATTCCTGTTCAAAATGATATAATGCAATTCCAATATCAACCTTCTGCAGATCATAATCTCCATGTCCTACAAAAGACTTGTCCTTTTTCTCATAAAAATGAGCTGAATTACCATCTATTACAACTCTCCAAGGCTGCTTATTAACAGCAGATGGAGCTATTCTGACTGCTTCAAGAGCTTCCCACAGACTTCTGACTCTAGCAACATCTTCATTCAGTGGATTATTAAAGTCGCCATCATAGAAGAGCTTATCAAAGTCTATACGAGTATCAGCTTTGACGCCCTTTCTCATAAGGCCTTCCTTAATAGACATCTTATCAGCTGTAACACCAAGTGGACTTACACATGGCATTATCTCATTATCACTAACTTTAGCTGCTGCCTCGAACTTATCTCTTGGCATTGTTCCGCCAATCCAAACAGTACCAAGTCCCAACTCATGCGCATGCATGAGAACTGCCTCAAAGCTGTATCCATATGCCTCTTCTGCATGTTCTTGTTTTTGAACCTTGGCAGCTATATAAACTTTCTCTCCAGCCAGAACTGGACTTGAAAGCTTGTTTTCTTTGGCATCTAATATTTCAAATGTCAATTCTATATTATAAGGATTGGATGTCTTATCTATAAAGCTTCTTAAATCATCCATAATTTCAGGACTGACACCCTTACCATCAAATGTTCTAACGCTTCTTCTAGACTTTGCCATATCATAAAATGTTGTCATTTCCATCACCTCTCAATTTCACCTTTTTTAATTTGCACGCACTATAATATTGTACACAATTATATGATGGTAGTCTATCTTTTATTTTATGACTTTTTGTCACTTCGTTCCAAAAGTCATGCAAATAGGCCAATTGAAATCGACTTCGTCGAAGGGCCTATTTGCCACTTGAATCACTTTCTCACACCATACGTATTACGTATGGTTAACCGCAGCTAGTGCGGATTTCTGATTGCAGTCACAATAATTTTATACTTTTTTAATTGTATTATGATGCAGATATGTTATATTGATTGTACACAATTTAATCGCAATTAGTTAACATACTTTAACTTATTGCATTCAATCTTTTGATAGTAATTGAAACATAAATATAAACTTATTTTATTGAATGATGAAAGGACAGGTATATGTTGAATTTTGATTATGATGTACTCTACATTGGAACTGGTCACGCTGCGTGGCATGGAGCACTTATTCTGGCTCAGGCAGGCAAAAAGATTGCCTTTGCTGAAAAGGATCTGACAGGAGGTACTTGCACTAACTATGGCTGCGATGCCAAGGCACTTTTAGATGGACCAGCTGAACTTGTATCGGCACTTGAGAGATACAAGAATCTTGGTCTAACTGCAGATATCAAAATGGACTGGCCAAAGTTCATGCAGTACAAGCATCAGGTAATAGATCCTCTTGCACCAGTTATGGAAGGAATGCTGACACAGGCAGGTTTCCCTTTAATAAGAGGAAATGCAGAATTCGTAGATGCACATACTGTTAAGATAGGCGATCAAACAGTAACCGCAGAGAACATTGTAATAGCAACAGGACAATACGATTTTAAACTGGATATTCCTGGCGCAGAGTTCATGCACACAAGTAGAGAAATCCTTGATCTTCCTGAACTTCCTGAGCATATAACATTTATTGGTGCCGGAATTATATCTATGGAATTTGCTTCTCTTCTGACACAGTTCGGTGTTAAGGCTACAGTAATTGAATTTGCTGACAGAGCACTCTTACAATATAGTGCTGAATATGCAGAACGAGTTGTTAATAAGCTTGAATCTTATGGTGTTGATTTCCATTTCAAGGAGTCTGTATCTGTAATTGAAAAGTCAGGTGATAAGTTCCTGGTTAAGACAAAAGATGGCTTCTGTGTAGAAACAGATTATGTTCTTGCAGCAACAGGAAGACGTGCAAATGTTGCAGGTCTTGAACTTGAAAAGGCTGGTATCGAATACAGTCCAAGAGGAATCAAAGTAGATGATCATATGCGTACTAATATCAGCAATATCTATGCAAGTGGTGATGTTGTAGACAAGATGATTCCAAGACTTACACCAACTGCTACCTTTGAATCCAATTACATAGCTACCGCTATACTTGGAAACCCAGCGCCTATACAGTATCCAGCAGTTCCTAATGTAGTATTTACACTTCCAAGAATTGCAGCTGCAGGTGTATCTGTAAAACAGGCTCTGGAAGCTCCAGATGTGTATCACACAGCAAAGGTTGAATTTGGAAAACTTTTGTCATTTGAATACAGAAATGAAACAGATGCTGAAGCTACAGTTATCCTTGATAAAGACAACTACCTTGTTGGTGCAGAAATATACGGAGATCAGGCAGGTGAAATGATCAACATCCTTACTATGATAATAAATGGACGTATGACAATGGAAATGATAATGGGCACAATATGGGCATTCCCAACACAGACAGATGGACTTGTTGAAATGCTTGCTCCTATGCTACATTCTGACCTACCAAAGATGTAAAAAACATCGTATTAATCTATATCAAAATATCAAATATGATGCTATAGTAAATTTAGAACAATTGCATAACCTTGATAAGACTATGTATTAACCGTTCTTATCAAGGTTATTTTTCATATACAGAAACGGAATTACATTATTATGAAGAATATATTCAAAAATAGCGAGCAAAGAGACAGAGCCCATAAAGCAATCAATAACTTTGAAGCATTAAGTAATATTGATTTTGGTAAAACTGCGGCTTTCTTTATGGAATTTCATATCGTATTAGAATTAGTATATTATGCCGTTGGCTGTACGCCTATGGTTATTATCAATATCATAAGCATACTCTCTTATATTGCTGCTATTTATTTTGCTTCAAGAGATTACAAGTCTGTTACTATATGGATTATTTTAATAGAAGTTTATCTACATGTTGTACTTGCTACTGTATTTATGGGAATAAAATGCGGATTTACTCTTTGGTTATTTGGAACTTTTTCATCAGTATTTTTGCCCTTTTTTTCTCCTACACTTGAACGAAGGCAGAAGCTTGGAATATTTGGCTTCAGTCTGCTAATAGTGATAAGTTTTTTATTACTGACAGTTCTGGGGAATAATGGTTCTTTTCCCAACACATATAATCCACCTGTAAATATATCTAATATATTCTATTTCTGTAATGCTATTGTGGGTTTTAGTTCTATAACTGTTTATACATCATCATACAATACGAGAATTCAGAATCAGAATGATCAGTTACAGCTGATGGCTGATCACGATTATCTGACTGGAATGTACAACAGACAGCGTATACAGAGCATACTAGAAGCCGAGATGGAACACGCACGCAATAATCCTGACACCAATATATCAATAGCTATTATGGATATAGACTATTTCAAAAGAATAAATGACACTTACGGTCATCCTGCAGGAGACAGTTTCCTAAAGGGTATTGCAGCTATTTTTGATAAATATGCTGAAAAAGGTCTGCTATATGGAAGATGGGGCGGTGAAGAATTTTTATTTATTTCTCCTGAACACTACTCTTACAGTGATTTTGCCCTGATGCTTGATTCTATTAGAAAAGAAATAGAGGCATATATCCTTGTAGACAAAGGTAATACTATACATACTACAGCATCCTTTGGAGCAGCCCTGTACCAGCAAGGAATGACACTTGAAAAGTTTGTAACCCTTGCTGATTCAAGACTATATGAAGCCAAAGGAACTGGCAGAAATAAAGTCGTATTCTAACTTTACTTAACCAAAACCTTTCTGGCAACCTCTATTCCAACTTTGTATGGTAATGGTCTGAGAGCTCTGTCCGCATCCTTTAATTTCTCTCTGATATTAATATGCTGCGGACAATGCTGTTCGCATTTGCCACATTCTATGCACTGACTTGCAAATCCAGGTTCCTTTCTAAGCCCCATATTCTGTGCAAACTGGAACCTTCCTGTGGATTTATTCTCCATGTACATCAGATTGTAATAGAAGAAATTACCTGGGATATCAACTCCCTTAGGACAAGGCATACAGTATCTGCATCCTGTACAGCCTACTTTTTCTCTTTCTTTGATAATTGTCTTAATCTGCTCTATAAGCTCAAAATCTGCATCATCAAATTCACCCGGCTCAGTACATGAAGCAATTCTCAGATTCTCATCGAGCATTTCCATCGAATTCATTCCAGATAATACGCAGGTTACTTCTGGCTGATTCCACAACCATTTAAGACCAAGTTCAGCAGCTGTATATCCCTTATGTGATTCTGATAAAAGCTTTCTTGCTTTATCTGGCAGATTGACAAGTTTACCACCTCTAAGTGGTTCCATAATTACTACAGGAATGCCTTTTTCTGCCGCAGTCTGGAGACCTCTTCTTCCAGCCTGTGAATGCTCATCCAGATAATTGTACTGAATCTGGCAGAAATCCCAGTCATAAGCATTTAATATTTTCAGGAACATATCTGTATCGCCATGATATGAGAAACCAATATTCTTTATTTCTCCGCTTTCCTTTTTACCACGTATCCAGTCTTCTATTCCCAGCTCTTTAAGATGTTCCCATTCTGCATAATCCGTAAACATATGCATTAGATAATAATCTATATAGTCAGTTCTGAGCCTTGTAAGCTCTTCATTGAATGTCTTATCAATCTGCTTGGCCTGACGCATTATATACTGCGGTAGCTTAGTTGCAATATAGACCTTGTCCCTGCACTTATTCTCATCCAGAATCCTTCCGAGACACTCTTCGCTTCCTGGATATATGTATGCTGTATCAAAATAATTCACCCCGGATTCTATCGCATGCATTACCTCTTTTTCAGCTTTTTCATAATCTATAGCTGTGCCCTTTTTGGTAAAACGCATACACCCATATCCCAACTGGGATATATCCTTGCCACTTTTATCTTTTCTGTAAATCATAAGAATTCTATCTTCAATCTCCTTAAGTAATTATACCTATATTCACTTATTTTCTCTTATATCCCGTAATCATACACATAATAAAACAACAAACTGTTGCCCATGCAAAAAATTTGTGCCACTTCATAGAACTACCTCCTGATTTCTTAACTACTGTTCGTGTTGATGTTGCTGTATCACATTCAAATACTTCTACACTGTCTCCACAATGAATATAATCTATCTTGTCTCCAAGAATATTCTTCATCATTTCGTACGGTTCAACACCGGTACAATGACATGTATAGAATTTTGATTTGTATGATTTAAGTTGTTCAGCAGTATTTTCTATGTATGCCTTATCTTCATCGGTATAATTACCACTCTTCCTCATAGTATGGAATCCGCTGAATACATAATCCGGATCATCTCCATATAACTCTTTATATCTGTCCAGAACGTTTAATACACCATGATGAGCACATCCAGAGAAAAGATATGTCTTACCATCCTGCTTGATTACAAGACACTGCTCATGTGCGAAATCATCATTTATAAGTTCGCCGTCTTCTTTTTTGAACAATCTCTTATTAGTAAGAGGCGCTGGATTATCATATCCAATACCGGCAAAAACAGACAGTTCATCATCTATCTCAACATTACCATCTATAACTTCAACCTGCTCAAGGTCTCGAATAGATTTGTCAATTCCTATGAATTTAGGCTCATCACCATAATTAGTTGAATAATAATCACCAAATGCATCAGCCTTAATATAAATTCTGGCGGTACTGTTGATCTTGGCAAAAGGTAATATTCCGCCGCTGTGATCATAATGACCATGACTTAAGAATGCAATATCTACCTTAGTAAGATCTACTCCTAGTTTCTTAGCATTTTCTATTAACAGATCGCTCTGACCTGTATCCATCAGAATTTTATGCTTTTTGGTCTCAATATAGAAGCACAGTCCATGCTCTGCCCTGCAACAAGATAAACCTTCAGTATTCTCTACCAGATTAACTATTCTCATATTTCTGCCCTCATTATTAGATTATTTTCTATTAAATTATATAACGATTCTGCGTTCTTCGCATATAGAATATACTATAACTTTTTGTCACTTCGTTCCAAAAGTTATGCAAATAGGCCATTTGAAGGCGACTTTGTCGCAGGGCCTATTTGCCTCTTGAATCACTTTCGTACGAAATCCGCAGCAAGTGCGGATTTCTGATTTATATTTCTAAAACATATAACTTTTTATTCTAAAAAATTTTTAGTTTACATTTAGTTTTATGTTTTAATATACATCCTGTAAATGCAAAAAGTAAGTCAAAAATTAAGAAATACAAGTTTTAGAAAGGTATAAAAATGTCATCCGCAAATATACAAGGTTTAAGTGGATATCAGATGCAACTCCAGTCAGTAATCAGTAAGACACACATGCTAATGAGTAATGGTGATAACAACTCAATGGCATTTGCTGCCGCTCTCAGACAGCAGGCATCAGCCGTACAGGCCCAGATTAGCACAATAAGCCACTCCAATGATAATAACCTTTTAGAATATAGAAAACAGGAAAACGCAGAAGAAAAATACATCTACGACCAAAAAGGCATGAAGCAGGAGATGTACTCATCTGACAACATGACTTCTACATTTGAGATTTCAATATAAAAGCCAAAGGCTATAACATCCCAATCAATGTTATAGCCTTTTATTTTAGTTAATAAATTTCAAAATCCTGCATTTCATCCAGTATGGTGAATAGCTCGTGCTCTTTTTCTGTAATCATGGAATTATTAGAACCAAATTCCATGATGTCTTCGGAAGTCAGATTCTCACTCCATGTGATAAGTCCGTCTCCATTTGGATTTCCTGTTTTGGCATAATTTGCATAATAACTCAGCATTACATCACTTAATTCTCTGTCTGTGTCATCGAACAGCGTAGAAACAGATGGTATATTGCCATATAGATATATCATCTCACCGCTGTGCCATGAACCGATTCGTCCATTATCCTTGGTAAAATAATATTCATATACCGGAACTCCATTATGAACCTCCAGCCTGTTGAGACAATAATGTGAGTAATCAAAAAAGATTGCTCCCCATATTTCTCTCCAGTATTCCTTGGCTTCCTCATCTGTTGATGCTGGATATATGGCCAGAACATCATCTGCATAATCTTCAAAATAATCTCTTACTCTCTCTTCATAATCCTTCATACTCGCATTTGAGAATAGCAGGAATGAATCTGCCTCTCTTGCATTATATCCATGAAGAAGAGCTGTCTCATTGTACTCACCATCCAGATAATATTCATAAGGTGTCTTTGATAATACATATCCGTCAATTGTAATATGATGCTCTGTATCAGCAGCATCCACTATATCTTCAGCGCTTAGATTCCTAAGATCTTCTACACTATTGCAATTATAAGTAGATAATAACTCTTCTCCACTTTGAAGAGCATCTTCATAGGATCTAAATGAATGAGGCGGCTCTACAGAAGCAACTGTTGAACTCTCAAGAACAGCCCTTGTAAAAAGCCCTTTGGCAAGAGGCGATACGCATAGTGCACTTACAGATGCTGCACCAGCTGATTCTCCTGCAAGAGTTATATTATCAGGATTACCTCCAAAGGCTTCTATATTGTCATTGACCCATTCAAGGGCTTTGATCTGATCCAATATTCCATAATTACCTGTAGTACCATTTGCTGATTCTGCAGCCAGTTCCTCTTCTGCAAGAAATCCAAATACTCCAAGTCTGTATCCCATATTAACTACAATTACATCCTGCCTTGCAAGGCCCTGTCCACTATAGTCTGAATACCATGGCTGGCCTGTCTGAAGAGATCCGCCATGAACATATACTACAACTGGCAGATCACTCACATCTCCAGCTGGTTTCCAGATATTTAAATATAGTGAATCCTCACTAACTGGTGCAATATAATTATCATCCATAGTTATCTCATAATCGTGGAATCCAATTATATGTGAAAGTGAATCATATATTGGCAGATTAGTCTTCTGCATACTCATAGGTGCAAATGTATCCGCCTGAAGTACACCATCCCAGTTATCCGGATCCTGTGGCTCTTTCCATCTGAGCTCTCCAACAGGTGGCTTGGCATATGGAATGCCTGCATATATCTCTACTTCACCATCTTCTGTTACAACACCCTGCACATCACCGTTCTTGGTACTGACTATATCCGTCTGAACCGGATTATCATAGTCTACTGCCTTGATAGCACGTACTGGCGGCCATGTTATTGCAATAACAAGTGCAAATAATGCAAACCATCCTATCCAGGATAGGAACTTAATTCCTTTATTTTTTAATACAAAACTGTGGATATAAAAAAATAGACAACTAATTATTATAGTCAGTATAAATCCTGCTATCGTATTCTTGTTAAGCTCTACAACAGCCATCATTAGTAAAAAAACTATAATAAAAAGTACAACAAATACTTTTGATGTTTTACCCGCAGTCTTTTTAACGTCTGATTTAACCATCTGTTCTTTTCCTCCGTATCTAGCATCTGTCATAGTTACTATTATAACTATGTATAAAGAACTTTCCCACTAAATAGATTGTTTACAATCTAATGCTACTAGAAACAGACGTAAAAAGACAGACTTTTTTATAAAATAACTCTTAAATATAACTTGTCACCCTTCATCTCAAAAGCCATGCAAACATGAGCAAGCAGAATAATTATAGGTAAAAACCATATTTAAGAGGCCAGATCTCTTCTGTCATAGTACCAAAAAGCAAATCCCATCATCACTATAGTTACAACTACAGCCATCATAAGTGAACCTGTAGATGCCTCAATCCCACTAAATATTTCTGATGCATTGGCATATGAATATGGACCTATAAACAGATAATCTTTAAGGTCAGGAACTACACGGCCTATAAGGTCATAAAAATATAGAATAAGCGCCATCCCTATACCAAGACCCATACTGCTGCGGCGGCTTGCCGCTGATATCGCATAGCATATAGCTGCAATCTCCAGATTCATCAGTAACTGCATCATCATATATCTTATAAATTCTCCAGCTGGCATCTCTGCGCCTTTAACATTCGCTTCTATAATATTTATTCCCACATAATACATACCTGTACATATAACAGTAAATACAACAAGCATTACAATTATGCATAAAGCCTTAGATATCAAAACCTTCATTCTGGATACCGGAAGCGCAAACAAGAATTCACCCGTGTGTCCCTCTTCCTCTTTGGATATCATGTTAATGGCTATAACAGCTGCAAACATTGCACTTCCAAGGCCATGGACCGCTCCCACTTCTGTAGCAAAATATCCCTTAAGACTGGCTATACTAAGAGTACTCATCCCAAATGCATCTGAGAACGCACCCATATTGGAAAAGGCATCTGCCATCTCCTTCATATCTCCCTGCATGCTCTGATACAGAATAATGCAGAAAAGTCCTAATCCTCCAACTGACAGACTCCATATAATAAGGCTCTTCATATTCATCTTAATCTCTTTTGCAAAAACATATTTCATAGCTTAAACCTCCTCATTCCTCATAAAAGCTAAGGAAAGTATCATCATCAATAGCTGCTGATTCCAGCATTGTAAGTCTTCCCTCTCTCATTATTGCTGCGCTTTTGCAGTACTTATTAACTTCAGATAGTACATGCGTAGACAGAAGGCAGGTTGCTCCTTCATTTACATACTCATCAATCAGTTCAAAGAAGTGTTTTTGCATAAGCGGATCAAGACCACCTGTAGGTTCATCAAATATAAAGAGCTTAGGTCTGTGCTGCATGGAACATACTATGCTTATTTTTTTCTTATTACCAAGAGAGAGCTCTTTTATTTTTTTATTCCTGTCAACTTTAAGCCTCTCACATAGCATAGCTGCTTCGTTTCTACAATCTATTCCTCTTACTCTGGCTGCATATTCTATAACTTCGCCAGCTCTCATATCAGGATAGAACCAGGCTTCCGATGGCATATATCCTACATTCTTAAGAATCTCATTTCTGTCTCTTACGCTATCAAGTCCCAGTATTTTAATCGAACCTGTATTGAATTTAAGGAAGCCCATCATAGAACGTATTGTAGTGGACTTACCCGCTCCATTTGGACCTATAAAGCCAAATATATCGCCTTCAGAAACTTCTAATGAAACGTCTATTACACCTCTGTTCCTACCATAATTCTTAGTAAGATTTTTTATTTCAATAACATTTTTTGCCATATCATATCCTCCTTGATTTAGATATATCAAAAATAAAAAACGGGAACAATACATGTTCCCGTAAGGTGCACTTATATGCCTCTATGATTCACTTTTTGTCCTTATTATTCCTGATGTGTTCTGTCTGAAAGAGTTTAAGTTCTTCATTCAATATCTTGTCATCTATCTGTCTCTTGGATTTATAGATGTAGAATACGCAGAAATAAATGAGCAGTATGTATGCAGCAAATATAAGCGTTGCAACCATGTTCCTTCCATACCAGCCTCCCAGATACGAAATCAGACAGTATAAAAAGGTACATATAAGCATTCCTGCTACTTCTATGAAGCCTAGATTCTCTGCTTCATCAAAGTTTTTTAATAAATAGACCTGTATATATCCTATGATGTAACAAGTAAATATCATCTCTATCAGATGAATTATGTCTGCGCTCCAGCTGCCATATATAATTCTGTATACGCAGTAAAAAAACAAAATAGAAAAGAAATACAGGCAGGCCTTAAATTCAATTGCAATTTCTTTTGTCAGATAGAGTTCCCAAATAGAAACTTTTCTCTTATTAGAATTAACTGAATTACTGTTCTTCATATCATCTGTCCCCTCTTAATAATCTTCTAAATTCAGATGCATAACGCCTTGATATCATTATGTGTTCTCCGCCTTCCATAGTTGCATCAATCCTGTTAGACGCAAGACTCTTAAGGGCTAATACCTTATTGACATTAATTATCATAGACTTACTACATCTAAAAAAGCTCTCATCCATCATCTCACTGATAAATGAATTAAGGGTTCCTTCAAGCCTTACTACATCACTCATAGTATAAGCAAAAAGCTTGTCATCCACAGATTCAAGATACAAAATATCCTCTGCTTTTATTGATACATTGCCGCTATCTGCCTTGCCCCATAGCTTGCCAGTATCATTATTAAGAACTTCAATTACACGCTTTATCTGAGGTGTAAGCTCTTTATAACGTATTACCACGCTGCTTTCACCTTCATCTATATGCTGAATATCTATTCTCACATTTATCCCCTGTCTTTTATAGTCAAGACTCGCTCGCGAGTCTTGAGCGCCGGATTCGGGTCTGCTTCAGCAGACAAATTCCTGTCCGAATCCGTGCGCATCCTCGCGGAGCGTTTAACTCAGTCGGAGCTTGTACTCCGACTGAGTTAAATGATTACGTCTTCAAGTTTCCTCTTTGGAACATAATGAACATCATTTTCATCTCTATAATACTTGGTGCTGCCTGTCTCATCAACATCAACAAGTTTAATCTCTTCTGCAGGTTTACCAATAGCAATTATGAGCTGTGGAACTAAATGTTCTGGAAGACCTAGAGCTTCAGTTGCCTTAGCCTTTTCATAATTACCAATCATACATCCGCCAAGACCTTTTTCTACTGCACTTAGCAGCATTGTCTGAGCAACAATTCCAATATCAGTATTTGCACTATCTGCGTTTTTTACTATATTAGTATCCACACAAACCACAATATATGCTGTTGGGAACATTCCCTTATGTGGCAGTTCTATATCCTTTAACATCTTACCCCATCTGGTAATTCCATTAAGCTTTGCAACATTTTCAGCATCTGCTACGAGCTTGTATTTAAGTGGCTGCAGATTAGCTGCAGATCCAGTAAGTCTGGCTGTATCTACAAGATCCTTAAGTACATCCTCTGTAACCTTATAACTTTCATCATAACCCCTGTAGCTTCTATTTTTTACCACAAGTTCGCTTATCATTTGTATTTCCCTCCCATCAACTAATTTATGTTTCTATTAATAATATAGGCGTGAACTACGCTTTTAACAACTATCATTATATTATAAAAGCACAAAGACTGCCTTTATAAACAATCTTTGTGCTTTTATTATATCTTATTCTTATACCAATTACTTTAATGATAATTATTATGCTTTCCAAAGTCCGTGAAGGTTGCAGTATTCATATACGCCTACTACCTTATCACCTTCTGTAAGGATGAACTCTGCACATGGCTTGTCACCAGGCTTAAGATTCTTTCTCTGTACACCCTTTTCAGTCTCAAGAACAATCCACTGAATATAGTGTTCTTCTAACATTGGATGTTCTACAGAACCAACTGTAACTGTAACCTTATTGCCATCTACAGTACAAACTGGTACGTGCTTTTCAGTAGCTCCATCACTTGTTCCTGGTATGAGTTCAGTCATGTTCTGACCACAACATGACATAGGTGCACCTGATTCTCTAATCATTTCCACCAAGTTGCCACAAACCTTACATACAAAAAACTTCATGAAATAATACCTCCTTACCTGATTTGATAAACTATGTATCATTAACCCACCATATATTTGTATTGAAATACATATACCTAAATACTTCAGTAATACAAATATGTTTTATGGATACATTATACACTATAAAATGATAGATTACTTCAAAGTTATACTTTTTTTATGATATTGCTATAGATATTAAAATCAATATCCTTATAAACATTAAAAACAATCTTCATATCACTTCCTGTCTCATCAAGCCAGTTTCTAACTGTATCCACAGCAATCTCAGCAGCTCTCTGATTAGGAAACATAAAGACTCCTGTAGAGATACAACAAAAAGCTATTGATTTTAGACCATTTGCTGCAGCTATATCAAGGCATAACCTGTATGAAGATGCAAGATCATCTTCATTTTGTCTGGTAAGTCTCATGCTGACTATAGGTCCAACTGTATGAATAACATTTTTGCATGGAAGATTATATGCCGGAGTTATCTTGGCACTTCCTGTAGGTTCCTCGTGTCCCTGCGCTTCCATTATCTCATTACATTTAAGGCGTAGCTGAATGCCTGATTTGGAATGGATTATGTTATCTATACATGAGTGGAGCGGCTGGAAGCATCCCAGCATCTGCGAGTTTGCTGCATTTACTATTGCATCAGTTGCAAGTCTGGTAATATCTCCCTGCCATATATAAATTCTGTCATCAATCTTACATGGCTCCATATCATCTAATGTGACATAACCATCTAATGCATTTTCTTCCTGCAAATAGGCATCTTGTATTTTATAGAACTCATCAGCATTTCTTAATGGCTTTGGTCCTCTGACATTCATAAGTGCCCTCAGGAAGTCCTTTTGTTCTCTTGCAGATTCAGGAATCTCATAGTTACTATAATAATCGCTTTCAGCCATTAGCTCTTTAATTAGCCATAATCTTCTTTCACTTTGAGTCATAATGCCCCCTTATCACTTATCTAATAAGTCATTTAATACTAAGTCAATATCACCGTCTATACAAATACTCTTATCTTCAATATCCTGCGGACAGTAAGCCTCGCCATAATTGATGCATGCATAAACAGCATTATCATTTACAGATGTCATCTGCCAAAAAGGATATTTGATGATAACAGGAGTATTAGAGCCAACTCCTAATTCTAAATATAGCACATGCATACCTTCATGTCGTCTAAGAAAATCTGCATATGTTGCAGATGCCATGTGCCATCCAGCATCTTCTACGAACTTATCATCTGCTCTGAGATTTGTAGTCATATCACTTCCATCAAGCGGACTCTTTGGTATCAGTTCAGTCGGAATCTCCATTTTAAGTTCATTACTTTCTGGAACATCAAATATACCATCTGAATTTAGTACAAATCCTTGTGCTTCCATTGCTTTCATAACCCATTCTTCATTATCGTATGTATTTTGATCTTCATGGTTTACACTCTGGAACAGGCCATAATCCCCCTGAGTATAAAAAAGTCTCTTTTTATCAAAGCCAGCCTTCTGAAAACAATGGTCTACATTTGTTGTTATTGCGTAATAGTCCTTGCCTTTAACAAGCTCAAGCAGCTTATTATAAGTGTTTTTTGGCGTATCCATATACCTGTTTATATAAATATATCTTGCCCAATAAGCCCAGAAGATTTCTTTTTTCTCATACGGATAAAAACCTCCTGAGTACATTTCATTAAATCCATATCTGGCACTAAAATCAAAAAAATATTTATCAAATCTTGGACCATTATATACAAATCCAGCAGCTGTAGACATACCCGCACCCGCTCCTATTACTACTGCATCTGCTGTTTCTATTTCTTTTTTCAGTTTCTGTATATTATCCTGAACAGTACCTTTACCATACGAAATACCATCATTAAAATATCTCACAACTCTTATCCCTTTCTCTATTGAATCTCTATATCCATTAGGCATATGCTTGTAATAATGCTGCACAAATGATTCTATTTTGTTCTTTACTATCATTTTATACCTACCTTTTTTATTTTATTGTAGGATATGAATATATTATATATAAGTACGCACTTTTTTATTACCGGGTAACAAAAAAGTAACCTGCGGCAAACAGGTTACTTTTTATTAAAAGGAAAGAGTTATTATAACATTTTATAATTAGTCAACCATAACTGTCTGTTCGATTACTGGATCCAATGAAACAAGGTCACCAAATGCTCCAACAAACTTCTGGAAATGATCTGATGCATTATGAGTATTTATTGCCTCATCATCTTTCCATACTTCTACAAAGAAGAATTTTGTCTTGTCTTCTTTTCCTGTATATAGGTGATAATCTACATTACCCTCTTCTTTTCTTGATGCTGCAATACACTCCTTTGCAAGTTCCTCGAACTTACTTACACAGTCCTCTTTTACATTGAATGTTGCGATAATTGTTACCATAATAATTATTCTCCTTTGAATGTATTCTACATTATTTTTCAACTACGTTCCTGATAAAACTCAATTACTTCTCCAACAGGACCCATGCAGTACGCATATGTAAGAAATAAATCTTTTTCGTCCTGTCCATCTAAATCAAGTCTTACCTTTGTTGCAGGTACAAGAACAGGATAACCAGCTTCCTGTACCTTTCTGACAGCAGCCTCAGGATTATCTGCTTCAAAACAAAAATGGTTTATGGCTCCTATATCTCCAGGTGCTCTTCCAGATGCAAATATCTCTATAATGCCACCCTTCAATTCCATCATTGTTGCAGCATACAGGCCTTCGCCCCAACTGTATTTTACTTTCATTCCTATGATATTCTCATAGAAATCAAGTGTTTCATTATAATTGTCTAGATTACTACACCTAAGAGCTACATGATGTAATCCTTTTATCATCTTAAATACCTACTTATAAAAATGTTTGTTTAATTATAAACTATTAACTCTGCTTCGATAATTATCAAAAGCACCTTTTTTGGCAGCTTCAATTAGATTATCAAGATATTCAATAATTTCTTCCTTATCCCTTGGCAGAGTTCCTCGAATTGGCGCAGGCATTGTTACATGCTCAGCTTTAAATACAGTAGGAATATTTATTGCTTCAATGAGGGCCTTCAGTTCCTCGAATCTTTCCTGTTCATTTGCTTCTATGAATTTACCAGCCTTCAAGTCTCTTGATAAAGGGGTGTCCGGAAAAAGAGTCAGCTCAGAGGCATATACCATGCTTGGGTGTAGCTGATTTATAACATCTGCAGATTTAAGAGCATGATCCAGTCCGTACCCATGTCCGCCAAGACCACCAAGGAAATTCATAATATATGACATTCCAGCTTCATCAAGCTTACTCAGCATCTCAACTACAACCTTTGCTTCATATCCCTTATTCATTCTCTTTAAGATATAGTCATCACCTGATTCATTTCCAAAATAAAAGTTACTATAACCCATATCTTTGAGTTTTTTAGTTCTTCTACTGTCTTATTTCTTACGTTATCAACTCTTGCATAACCACCAATAGATTTTACCTGTGGTATTATCATACCTCCTGTTTCAATCTGTCCGTTTTGTTATAGCTATAATATATTCATTTTCTTGTCTTTACTATTCCAATAAATAATCTTCATATTTCAAAATATTGTCATCATTATTTTAATAAAATCCCTATTTTATAGGATTCTTGAAAATAGCATTTTTATCTTTATTCTATTTTCTTGCTAATCTATTTCAAAATCTTGTCATACAAACGAAATATTAGTATGATTTAATAGAAATAACGATAGGAGGAATTGTTATGTATACTGCAAATTTCCCACTACTAAACACAAATACCAGATTATTTCAAAGTGTATCTATTCCTAATTTAAGCTATGTTTAGCCAAAGAGTTTTTCATAAGTCCATTTTATTTATCTAAAAAGTTCAAGGCAGAAACTGGTTTTACAATCAACCAGTATATTATTAGTTGTCGTATGGGTGAAGCTGAGCGTCTTCTAATATTCTCAGACACACCCATCAAAGATATTGCTATTAGCTGCGGATACGATAACCTTCCATATTTCTATACGACATTTAAAAAATATGCAGGCTGCACACCTCAGGAATATCAGATAAAATATCGAAGATAATTCAATTATCTAGTGATATTCCTGAAAAAACATACTGACCATTTCGCAAGTTATTATCATAATCAATTGCTGCTGCCACATATTTATTTGTTCCTGTTGCACTAAAATAAATTATCATAATTCTTTACTAGCTTCCATCCAATCAAGTTCACCAGTCATACCAAAGTCGATACCTATAATCTGACCACTTAAGTAGCTGCAGATATCACTTGCAAGAATAACAAGTGGATATGCCATTTCCTCTGGTTCACCAGCACGTCCATTCCAGCTCTTGAGGAACAGATTAAAGTGACAGTAGCAGCTCTGTAGCGCATCTTGCCATTCCAGATGCAGCTCCTGTAATTACCACTGTTTTTCCTTTTAATCCAATCAGATTTTCAATATTAAGCATTTTTCTTAAACCTCCAATTACCTACTTTTCTGACTGTATCTATGAATTTTATTTCCTCTGTCTTTTTGCACGCCTCTTGCATACTCAATTTCAGGATATCCAAATCCTATAATCAATCCTGTATAATGATTTCTAGGAATACCCAGCATTTCTCTTGCTTCTGGTGCTAGTTCATTAAGAACTTCTGCAGGATAACTCATAATTGCAGTCCCAAGTCCATGTGCATTACATAATAGTTCGAAATATGCTGTAGCTATATTGCAATTGACTTTAGCATCTTCAGCCCATTTTCCTTCACTCTTTTCATGAGCAATAAATAAATGGGGTGCACCACAAAAAAGAAGATCATCCTTACGGACTGTCTTTTCAGACTGCTTCATTTTGCTGTAATAGAAATCACTAAAGCTATGTGTATATTCATGTTTTTTTGCCTTACTATCCATTACTGAATATGCTTTTTTCCATATCTCATGTACTCTGTCCTTATCATCAATTACAGTGTATTCAACGCCTTGCGCATTACCTCCAGTAGGTGCTGCAGACATAGCATTTAGCATGCTTGTGATGAGATTACTATCTACATTTTTGTTTTGGAATCTACGACAGGAACGCCTTGTAGTAATCAGCTGTTCCATATAATGTCCCATTTCTTTAGGGGGCTTCTGCATTGAATCCTCAGGCTTTTTACCTAATATAGAAATTGCGCCCGTAGGACATACTGCAAGACAATGCTGACATCTCCAGCACCCTCTCCATCCGAATCGTTCAAAGTCTTTTAGATATGGATATCCATCCTTGCCAAATTCGATAACCATACCAGAACATGTATTAATGCATTTACCACACTTAATACATTTATCTTTATCCAGCACAAACTGTGCTTTATCTTTTATTCCCATTATCTCTACCTGTTAAAAATTTATTCAACTACAACTACTATCTTGCCGCCAGCCTTTCCAGACTCCTGCATCATCATAGCTTCTCGAATATCTTTAAATTTATATGCCGATCCATAGCAAGGCCTTAGCTGATGTTTATTTATAAATTCAAACATTTCATCTACTATATCCTGAGTTGGATAGTTAGAATAAAAACCTGTCAGATACACACCATTTGGTATATCCTTAATTGGATCAAAACCATTTAGAGAATATACACCACCTAGAATTCCTGTTTGACATACTATAGCACCCTTATCTACTGCAGTGAGTGTATCTAATATATTCTTAGGTCCTACTAGATCAAGTGCCTTAGTAATTCCGCTTATCTTACCAGTTAACTTTCCATCATCAATGATTCTTTCATCTACATTTTCCAGTTTACTTAAATAGCGTTCCCTATGCGTTGTAGCTATAACTCTGCAACCAAGAGCCTTTGCAATCTGAATGGCTGCATATCCAAGAGCACAAGTTGCACCTCTTACAAGAAGAGTATCTTCACTCTTTAGATTCAAGCACTCGAATAATGATCCCCAGGCTGTAAAATAAGTTTCTGGAATTGCAGCAAGATCTTCCCAGTTAAGCTCACTATTAATGCCAAAAACATGATGAACTGGAAGAAGTGCATATTCTGCATAACTTCCGTTATATGACCTTCCCATTCCGCCCATCATTGCTATAACTCTCTGACCATTCTCAAAACTACTATCTGATGCATCAACTATTTCTCCAACGCACTCAATTCCAGGAATTACTGGCTTTTTGATGTAGTTATATTTGATCTCTTCATTCCTAAGAATTACTTCAGAATGATTCATCCCAAAAGCTTTAACTTTAATCAGAACCCATCCTGGAACCACCTTAGGGATATCAACTTCCTTAAGGTCTATATCATCTACTCTTGTAACATCACTTAGAACTATAGCTTTCATAATCCACCTCACTCTATGACAAACAGATCACCTTTTTCATCTGCCCAGCACTGAGGATCATCTGAATAAAAACTTCCATTAGTTCCACATGCTACAGCCGGACATCCTCTACACCATGCTTTTAACCTACATCTACTACATTTTTCAAACCTTTCATATTCTCTATAGTCTTCAAAACTTGTTTCCCATAGGTCAGCTATTCTATCAACAAATACGTTTCCAACCTTGCTGTCTGCAACTCTTCTACAAGCATAAATGTCGCCAGTAGGAAGGATAGTCATATGACAGTTTGCACAGTTACATCCTCCATATATCATGTCAGGATCTATATTTTCAGGAATTTTGAATTCTCCAATTTCATATTGATATAAAGTCCAAAGGTGATCTTTTTTATTAAAATATGTATCGCACCCTTCTGCCTGATACTCTTTAAATTTCTTGTCACAGGTAGCTATTAATTCTCTATATTCCTGTGCTGTCATTGACGCATCCAGGTCTCCACCACTTGGAACATATCTTGCAAAAGCAAATACATTTGCACCTGCCGCAACTACGGCATCTATAATTCCAGGAACTTCCATTCTGTTAGTCTTAGAGACGGTTGTCATTATTACGCTTCTGATACCTGCTCTATTTATGCAACCAATTTTCTCAAGAGTACAGTCATAAGATCCCGGCTTTCTGAACCAGTCATGTGTTTCTCTAAGACCATCTATTGATAACTGATACTTCTCACATCCATACCACTTAAGTTCTCTGCATACCTGATCATTTAAATGGAATGGATTACCCAATATTGTGAACTTAATCCCATGATCATGCATGAGCTCCAATAGTCTCCAGAAATCAGGATGAAGAATAGGATCTCCGCCAGTTATATAGAAATAAGGTGTGCGTCCATATACTTCACAGAAGTCTAGGCAATTATAGAATGTATCTTCCATCTGTTTCCAATTCATAGAAAAAAGACATGTATGCTCTCCACTTGAATATATGTAGCAGTGCTTACATCTCTGATCACACTCATCTGTTATATGCCACTGAAACGAAAAATATGGCTTCATCACTCTTACCTCCATCAAACATCTATCTCTTGTACTAAATGGCCTCCAGATAAGTTATCCTGGAGGCCGTAACTAAT
>CAMJFD010000012.1 GCA_946404845.1 uncultured Butyrivibrio sp.
AGAAGGCCAGAACCAACGACTGCTACCGTACCGATGCCAAGCTTTAGGAACATCTGGGCACTTGCAACATATGCAGCATTTGAGAATTCTAGTACAAGACTATGTTTTTCAACTCTCTTGATTTTACTATTCAATCCGTCAAGATAAGTATCCTGCGCGTTGTATGCTTTAAGATCTCTAAGAGTTTCAAGCGCTTCCTGAATACCTTCTTCGCAAGCAACATTATACTGACTTGCTCGTTGATTCATCTTGCCAATACGACTCTTTGAAGTCAGTACAACATAGAATGAAACCGGCATAACCCATGTTGCAGCAAGAGCAAGCCTCCAGTCTACAAAAAACAGGCCAATAACCACTATTACAGTTGAAATCATAGCGCCTACAAGCTCTGGAAGCCAGTGAGAAGATGCTGTTTCTATAAGGGCACAGTCGCTCATGATTGTATGTGTGAGGTTTGCAAGATCTTTTTTGCCAAAAAATGATAATGGCAATTTCCTTAGTTTCTCAGCAAGTGCACGTCTGCGAATGCCGCTTTCTATATAGGTTGTATAGAAGGTAGCATGATACTGGATTCGAGTTGTTAGTGCAATAAGAGCCAGGCAGACAATGCATCCTACCAGGTAAAAAACAATTTTGGTTTGAGGAAGTGTTCCATCAAACAGGTCTCCGCACATCGTATACAGGATGCCAACTGGAATCATCAGTGCAATATTTGATATTGTGCAGGCTGCAAAGGCCTTTTCCATGTCTTTGGCGCCCTGATGTGAAAGAGCGTATTTATGCTGAATTGTGTCTGTTATACTCATGACGCTTTACCTACCTTCCATTTAATAGTCTTGTTGTATTCGTTCCACATGTGGCTGTATATACCGCCAACAGCAAGGAGTTCTTTATGCGTACCAGATTCTTGAATCTGTCCATTATTAAGGACATAGATGCAATCTACGTCAACGACAGTAGACAAACGATGTGCAATCATGATGACTGTCTTGTCTTTGGATAATTTGGCAAATGCCTGCTGGACTTTCTGCTCATTATCCGGGTCGGCAAAAGCGGTTGCTTCATCGAGAATCAGTATTGGCGCATTCTTGAGAAATGCCCTTGCAATAGAGAGTCGTTGGGCTTCACCGCCAGATACGAAAACTCCTTCTGTACCAATAATTGTATGAATTCCATCAGGGAATTTCTCGATGATATCCATGCATTGTGCATCGCGTAGAGCCTGCATAACTTCTGCCTCTGTGGCATCTTTTTTGCCAAGCCTTACATTATCAAGAATTGACATCTTCAGGAGCTTGCTGTCCTGGAAAACGTAGGAAACATGCTTCATAAGTTCCTTAGTAGAAATATCTTTGACATTGACGCCGCCTATAGAAATGCTGCCTTCTATAACATCCCAGAATCTTGCAATAAGAGAAGCAATAGTAGTTTTGCCACCGCCACTTGGGCCTACAAAGGCAACGTGCTGACCTGGCTTGATGATCATGCTCATATTACTAATGGCATTTTCAGTAGCATCAGGATATTTGAAGGAAACGTTATCCATACAAATGCTACTGTCTGCAGGTTCTTGAGGTTTATCAGATTCGGATAGTGGCTTAACATCAAGGAGCTCATGCATTCTGTTAAGCGCATCCATGACAATCATCTGACTTTCACCTGCATAAGCGACCTTCATAAGAGTCATAGTGAGGATAGGCGTGATGATTACATAGAACAGAATGTTGAATACAAGCATATCTGTGACACCATTTCCGCCAAAAACATAAGCACATATGACAATTGCAGCGAAGATACCATTAGAAAAAGTAGTAAATAAAACCATAGGCATCGTCATACTGATTGTATATGCAATTGTCCATTTTTCGTATTTATCAATCGCAGTTTTGAAGCGCTTGAATGAATAGATAGTCTGACCGAAGGTCTTGAGAACTGGAATTCCACGAACATATTCGACAGCTTCTGCGGACATCGTTTCAAGAGAGTCCTGATATTCCTTCATAGAATCCTGCATAGCCTTACCCATCATGCTGCCCATGCTCAGAAACGCCAGTAGTGCTGGAATCAGGCATATAAGACCAATCCTCCAGTCAAAAAAGAGCATCATAGCAATTAGCCCTATTGGCGTAGCATAGCTGACTGCCTTATCTGGCAGGTTATGAGCTATATATGTTTCAGTTGCAGCGCTTGATTTAGAAACGATTTTTAAGATTTTACCGCTTCCCTGAGATTCGATATATCCCATAGGAAGCTTCATTACATGATTCATCATCTCCATCCTCATGTTGGACTGCACGCGGAATGCAGCTTTGTGAGAGCACATGAGACCTGCAATGTAGATGATATACGCAAGGAAAGATGTAATAACAGCGTACCAACCATTTGTCTGTATGTTAACAGCGTTATTAAAGTCAGGCCTTACCTCTACGATTTCTTTGATGATCAGCCAAATGTAATAAAATGGCATAAGTGCAATGAATGCAGATATTGTAGCCAATATCCATGAAGCGTACATTAGATACTTGTGATTTCCAGCATAGTACAGTAGCTGGCTCAGTGAACTTTGTTTCTTTTCTTTTTTCACAACAATTCCCCTTTCTCCCTTTTACAATTACAGGCCATAGATTTTGTGCCATCCAGGCATAAAAAAGTTCTCGACTGTAATTAGATAGTGATTGATTTTTTCGACCGGATAGTCCTGAATAATTGGTTCAAACAATGCGGTCATGTACGCACTTATTAAGATATGCAGTTCATCCTTGTCAACATGCTTGACGTTAATACCGTGACTTCTTAAGTATTCAAACCCTTCCCACATCTTGCTTTCGTGAACTTCTACCATTTGAGCCATGTAGTTTTCATATCTTGTACCGGAACTTTTTAACAGTAATAGTTCGAATTCCTCACGGTGAGGAATTGCAACTTCGCGGATCATATCGATTTCTGACTGGCTCTGTAGTCCTTTGAAATTGCCACTATCAATATTTGAATACGAGCTAGAAATGTGGTTATGTATCCAGTCATCAAGAGCCTCAATTGCAGGATTTACTACCTGGCAAAAAAGGTCCTCCTTATCCTTGCAGTGTCTATATAATCCAGCCGAAGTAATTCCGGCATGTGCGCCAATTACACGGATTGAAGCTTTTTCAAATCCGTTCTCCATAAATTCATTTTTTGCGGCCTCCAGGACCTTAATGTGACTAGCTGTCTTATCTCTTGGCATAACGCCCTCCTGTGTAATTAGTAGTTTTTAGAAATTTTATTTTGGATAAAAATCTGTATGTAAGTTGTTACCTGACTTGCAGATTTTTAAGTTATCAGAATTCACTTTTGGTAACTTACAAAAATAAAAGAGACCTTTCGGTCTCTTTTAAATGCTTTCATATTCATTTGTATCTGTTGCCGTAAGCGGCATAGATAAAATGGCTTTCATGATTTTATTAATCCCCATAATTTCATAATATTTTTGTCGTGTTAATTATTTATAACTTTGTCACGGGACCTATTTATAAATTATTGTAGGTTGTAAGTACTTGAGCTATCAACTTGTTGAAAGTCATAGGCTTATATAAGTCGAAGGCTTAATGTATTGGATGTTAGCTATTAGTGATAACTAACAAATTTACAATAATCATGTTAGCACTGCCTAACTTAGATGTCAATACATAAGAGTAACATAAATAAATAATAGTAATAAAAGATTATATAGGGATAGTAAATAATACTATCTAGGAAGAATTTAAGAATTCTAGAGCAGGAATTGAACAAGAAGCCCTGACCAGACCGAATCTACGCAAAGTTTCCAACAACCCCCTTTATTCAAAACGTTTATTCGTGTACAATAAGGATAGTTTTTATGCTTGAAGTCAAATAGCTTTTGCGAGGGGAACAGTAGATGAACGAATTAGACGGCAGATATAGTACAGCAGAAGAGGCCATAATGGACTCCTTCTTTTTACTTATAAATGAAAAAAACTACGACAAGATAACAGTATCTGACGTAGTTAAGAAATCTGGAATTGTTCGTAGCACATTTTATAACCATTATGAAAATGTAATGGAACTTGTGGATGCGGCAGAAAATAAGACAATCGACGATATATTCAGCCTCATGGAATCATTCCATCCAAAGAACGACCATGAACTATGTAAATCATACTTTCTGGCAATCTGCAATTACACCAAGGATAATCCATTTCTTAGTAACCTCTTTAAGAGCCCTAGAGGCGATTCATTCCTGGAAAAGGCTATGACAATGTTCCATAGATACGTATCTGAAACGGGTAAAAATGGTGATGTTATACCAAAGTCGCGAGAGCACTTCACATTTCTGATTGCGGGAACGATAGGATTTACAGTGGGTGTTTTGCATAAATGGTCAGCGGAGAACTTTGCATCCTCAGCTGAGGACGTAGCAGATGTATTAGCCGAAGCTTTTCTAAATGGAGTACTCCCGTTCCTTATGGACTAAAAAATTAAATAATATATCAAACTGTAGCAGTAGCGTACTGTCTGCGGATCTTGCCAGTTGTGTTACGCTCAAATGGCTCGTCCCTTAGAACCACATTTGTGATGTGTCTGTAAGTAGGCTGCGCAGAATTGAATTTATCTATAAAGTCCTGAATAGATGCGCTTACGACGTCTCTTGACAGACCCTTCATCTTGATCAGCTCTTCTTCTGGATAAATAGTTGCTGTGAGTCCATTGTTTTCTCCAGATACGATGACCTCGGCGATAAGTGGGTTCAGGGCAAGCTTATTCTCAATCTCCTCAGGAGATACATTCTCACCGTTTGACATGATGATAAGATTCTTGACACGGCCGTTGATGAACAGGTATCCGTCCTCATCAAGGTAACCCTTATCACCAGTGTGCATCCAGCCACCATCAAGCGCTGCAGCAGTCTCTGCAGGCATCTTGTAATAACCCTTCATGACACTTGTTCCGCGGACCAGAATCTCTCCGTTGTCAAAAGAGATTTCGACATTCGGAAGAGGCCTTCCAATTGAGCCAGGTTTATTATTATTAACGGTATTAGTTGTAATAACAGGGGAGCACTCAGACATACCATAGCCTTCGAGAATCTTGATACCGAATTTGGCAAATTCTGCAATATAGAATGGGTCAAGGTGTGCACCACCTGTAAAAATAATCTTCAAATTATTTCCAAAAATCTTATCAGTAACTGGCACCTTGGATGCCGCAATCTTTTTATAAATAGTCTCAATCATAAGTGGCACCATCAGCATAACTCCTGGGTTAAAGATACTGATGTTACGAACCATATGCATGAATGAATCGTTGATGCAGACAGTTGCGCCCAGTGAGAATCCCTTCATCCAGTCCATCACAAGGCAGTAGGCATGATGGATTGGGAGGACGCTTAGGAGCACAGCACCAGGCTCTGTTTCATAGTCAACGTTCTGAACGTTGTCATAGAGATTGCGCTGAGTCAACATTACGCCTTTGCTCTTACCAGTTGTACCAGAGGTAAAAATGATAGTGCAGACATCATCATCCTGAGGTGATGGTACGTCAATAGAAATGGTAGTTCCAAGAGACATAAGATCGTAAATGTTGTCCATGTGACATGTAAGTGAACCTTCATCACCTGATGTAATTGCATGAGTGTCATTCTGAGCAGTATCCTCATCGACGTGTTTCTGCATGATCCAGATATTGCGAAGCTTAGGGCATTTAGCCTGTGCCATTGCTGCAACACCTGCAAGCTTAGGACTAATAATAAGTGCTTCAGAATCTGAACGGTTTATGAGGTCCACAAGATCTTCAGCAGGGAGATTAGCATCAAGCGGAACAGCAACGTTATTGCCTGTTACGATAGCAAGATAACTTGTAATCCAGTAAGCTGAGCTCTCTCCGATAATTGCGATGTGAGATCCGCTGTAGCCAGCAGCTGCAAGACCACGGCTTATTTTATTAATGTTGTCATTTAATTCCTCATAGCTGCACTCGCAGATTTCCTTGTGATCCAGCCATTTAACAGCTGGAATCTGGGCAAAAGAAGCTGCGGATGCACTCCATAATTCTCTTAAGTTACTCATATCAGCCTGCCTCCTTGAGAGCGTTGATGAGGCTAAGAGCCTCTTCTATAGTACGAATGTTGACGATTTTGTCTTCTTCAAGTTCGATGTCGAACTCATCCTCGAGCTCTCCAAGAAATGACATAAAGTCAAGTGAACTAAATCCCAGATCCTCACGGAATCTAGAACTGTTTGTGATATTTTCAGGCTGAACCTGACAATACTGAGATATGATTTCTTTGAATTTTCTTTCTTTTACCATTATTTTTTCCTCCTCTTATACCATCGCAATTATCTCTGAAAGGCTAAGCCCTGGATTTTCAACGCCTCTGAATATGATACGCATGAGATAATAATTAAATATTTCAGTATCTTTTTCTACTAGTTCTGCTGTCTGATAGTGGTATGAGAAATTCATGCCGCCATCCTCTGTATGTGAAACTGTAAGGTACATCTTCTTGGTTGCAGCGCCGTTTGCAAACCACTTGGCATGCATTGGAATATCCTTAAGGAAAGGATTCTCCATCTTGACTGGCATCGGCTGGTAAGTTAGATAGCAGCTCTCGTAGGTTGTATTTGAAGGAGTCTTGTAACGCTTTCTAACTTCATTCCAAATGAGCTCTGGGTCATAGTTGCTGTGCATATATATATGATTTTGCATGTTCTGAATTTCATAGGCTCCTGTCAGAAAGTCTGTATTCCCTGAAATCACTGTTCTGCAAGGAAACATAATTGTGCGGCTTCCGCCAGAAGTCCACTCATCTCTGGTTGAGCGTCTTGAAATGAAATTCTCGATTGTGATATCTTCCTGTCCGTTATTGACTTTGGATAAAAAAGTCCTCATGCCAAGCAGCAGGAGATTGGTCATGGACAGCTGATGATTCATGCAAAAATCCATCAGGACTTTAGCTGGTTCTGCATCAAGCTTATAATCCTTAACTGCTACAAAGAGTTCTTCACGTTCAATATCTACTGAGCGAAGATTTTGGTTCTTATGTTTCTTACGAGCTTTTTCGAGAACTGAAGGACCCTGAATATCTGAATAAAGTGGCTCTCCCCACTTATCTAGCATATCGTCCCAGAATTTTTTATCCTTAAGGAAACGTTTCTCATTGCCAGCCTTCTTGAGATCATTTACAAGAACTGCTTCATAGTCTGCAAGGTCATCCGGGAATGGAGCACCGAACTTGTAATGCGTATACAGTGACATGATGTCGTTGATCATGACTACGATTCCGCATGAATCCATAAGTCTGTGATCCATATGGACGAAGAATCCGTTGAAATCATCTGGCAGTTTCATCAGGAAGACTTCACACATTGGAATGTCGTCGCCGTCAAATGTCTGATAAGCCCACTGCTGCATTGTCGCATCGGCTTCTGCAAGAGTCATGTCTGACAAGTCTTTTAACGTTATATCTATATTGTCTGTTTCTGGAATGTACTGTTTGATTTCACCATTTTTATCTGGCTTGGTGAACTGGACCCTCATGCAGCTGTATCTCTTAAGTTCCTCATTGATACATCTTCTTAATAGCTTGAAATCAAGTTCTGCCTTAAGTGATGCAACGATACTAAGACCTGATACCTGCTGAGTTTTATATTCATTGATCCATCTGTAGTGGAGCTTTTGCGACGCTGTTAATGGGTATTTTTGAATCATAATTAGTTCCTCCCCTCATGTGACTTAATTACAAAAAAGAAAATATCATATATGAAATTTCGTTTCTACCACCGAGGGGAGTTAATGAACATATGTAATAAAATTGTCCGAAAGATATCGAACATTTAGAATGGAAATGTTTGATAAATGAGAAAATTAGCTTATCACAATATGTAACTTTCATATAACATCTTTGAGGCTGAATTGTCACTGTGATTTCTTGTGTACACAAATATTGGAAAGCGGCATTCTTCATCTATGATACGCAGAGTCCTGGTATGAGGATATATATGGTTTCTCAGATGATGAGGTATTATCATGATGCCATCTCCGAGTTCGACTTTTAAGAGTGCATCCGAAGCACTTTCTACTGGAACCTTTTGCAGAATTCCGCGGGATCTTCTTGCAGCGAGGAAAAAAGCTCTTGCATAAGGACCAAATAATTCATCAGCATAAGGAACCAGAATGTTTTCATCTTCAAGGTCTACAAGAGATATCTCCTTACGGTCACCCAGGTGATGATAAGGAGGAATTGCAAGAAGAGCTTCTTGAGAATAAACTTTTTTTCCGCAGAAATTATCATGGAGTTTATCCATAAAATCGCAAGGACTCATTAGTATATCTGCTGAACCGATAGCACTAATGTCAGACGCTGATTCAATGATATGCATATCAAGGGATATATAGTCATATTTTGATTTAAATTCATTTATAAAAGAGAGAATAGGCTCACACAGAGTCTGTTCATGGCAGTTGATCATAATTTTTCCGGTTGAGCTATGACTTGATGACGACAGAATAGAAACAGTATGTTCAGCCTGTCTTATGATAGGCGCAACCTCATGTAGTAAGAGCTTACCTTCATCAGTTAATACAACTCCATGAGTGTTTCGTTTGAATAGTTTGGTAGAAAGTTCACGTTCCATCTCTGATATATGTTTACTTAGAACTGACTGTGATATGAAGAGATAGTCAGATGCTTTGCTATAGTTAAGAGTCTGTGCCAGAACCGAGAACTCCTGTAATCTTTCTGTTGTCATATAACTTATACCCTCGCCTTCCTATAATTAAGAAACAAATTTATGAATTCATGAACAATAGGATTATTGTTATCTGGATTGTATAGCATATAATAATAGGTATCATAACCAGAATCCCTTACGGATATATTAACCGTATTAGGAGTAACCCTGTCAGTCCAGTTCCAGAACTGAAGTCCCTTACCAATAGGAACGAGCAGATCATAAAAATATGGAGATGTGCTGTTTTCATATATATGATAGGAAATCCCTGAACGTTCCAACATTTCTAACTGCAGATCGTGTATATGAGTCTCTTTCATCCTTGGGTATAGAATGAAATTTTCACCACTTAGATCATTAAATGATACGGCCGATGATGTTGATAATCTATGAGATAGAGGGACATGGAGGGTCAGATGATCAAAATGAGATAGAATAATTTTGCCTTCAATATCTTCAAAGTCTTGCTCCTTGCCTGGAACAAAAACAAGATCCGTCTGACCGGACATTAGTCCATCACGGATAGTACAATTGTTTTCATCATACAAATCTAGGAATAACCAAGGATGAGATTTGGAATAAATATCCATAAATGGACCAAGTTCAGAAGGCATGGACTGTGCGCAGAGCTGAATCCTTAGTGAACTTATAACAGAACCATTTAGATTTCTTACAGCCAGTTTGGCGGTTTCCCAGCTTTGAACCAGTTCAGTAGCGTTTTTTAATAACATCATACCTTTTTCTGTAGGCTTGACATAATGATTATTGCGCTCTAGCAGCTTACAGCCAAGTGATGATTCAAAATTTTTAAATCTTGCTGACAGCACACTTGGAGCAATGTCCAGCATGTCAGATGCTGCCTTAAAAGAGCCAGTTTCGTTTATCAATATAAATTCTTTTAATCTCTCAATATCCATACCAACTCCATATAATATCTATTTTAAAACATTTCAATACAATAATTGGAATAACCACGATGAGTTATACAAATTATAATACAAACATACAAATAATCAAGGTTACATGCAGAATAGGTATCGCGCGAATCCTGTGCATAATAGCAAAAACTAAAATATGGAGAGGATTATTATGGAAACTAAGAAAAAAGTACCTATGCTAAATAAGATGGCTTATGCTCTTGGAACTGGTGGAGGTAACGTATTCAGTCAGATAGCTGCAGCATTTTTGTTACAATACTATACAGACACAGCTCTTATCGGAGCAGGCGCAATTGCAACAATGTTTCTTGTATGCAGAGTATTTGATGGAATTAGTGATTTGATAATGGGTGGAATAATTGATAAGACCAGGACTAAACTTGGTAAGGCAAGACCATGGCTCATCGCATCCGGACCACTTACACTTCTGGGTATTGTATTACTCATGAATGTGCCAATGGGGTTGTCAGATGCAGGCAAACTTGCTTATGCATATGTTACATATATCTTTATGGCAGTTATAGTCTATACAATATATGGAATAGCCAATACAGCAATGTTGCCACTAATGACCAAGAATCCTAAAGAGTCAACAATGCTTGCTACATTCTCAGCAATTGGTAATAACGCAATCGGACTTGTAGCAGGATCAGCTATTACACCACTCGTAGTCAATCTTGGCTGGAAGGTATCAAGTATCATATTGGGACTTGTAGCATGCGTACTTATTTTAATATCTGGTCTTCTTAATAAAGAGGTTGATGTAGAAGATGATCTGAACGTAAAAGAAGTTATTCCTATGAAGGAACAGCTTCCAGCAGTACTTAAGAATAAATATTTCTTTTTGCTGCTACTTATAGGCGTTTTTTCACTTCTAATGAATGCCAATGCAATAGGCGCACAGATCTATTACTGCACACTTGTACTTGGTGATATAGGATTCATGTCAACACTTATGGTTGCTGGGCAGCTCCCAGGGCTATTGATTTTGTTCCTCATGCCTTATATTGCAAATAAATATTCTAAACAGGCGTTCCTTCTTATAGGTAGCGTATTCCTTATACTCGGATTTGTGATTATGGGAATCGCAGGAACTAACATTCCCCTTCTGGTGTTAGGAACAGTAATCCGTTCTCTTGGAGCAGGTCCACTTCTATCAGCTGTTTTTGCACTTGTACCAGATGTAGTTGATTACGGTTACTGGAAGTATGGAATCCGTTCAGAAGGACTTATTAGTTCAGCACAGTCAGTAGGTTCTAAGGTGGGTATAGGTCTTGGATCAGCTCTTACAGGCTGGATACTGGCAGCAGTTAATTATAATCCAACAGCAATGGAGCAGACAGAGACAGTTGTAAATGCAGTTAAGTTCGACTATACATGGCTTGGAGCAATCCTGAGCGTAGTATTACTTGTGATTGTATTGTTGCTCAACGTTGAGAAATACGCAGACCAGTACAGAAACGCATAAAACAAACATAGAAATGAGAGGACATAGTAATGGAAGATTTATTACAGTTCAACGCAGATAATTATGAGGTAAAAGAATGCGAGAGAGACGGCATAATCGTTACATATCGCGCATTTACAGATATTACTTATTGTGCAAATCCTGTATCAGATGTGCAAAAGCTCAATCTGTTCGTACCGGAAAAGTATTATCATGGCGCAGAGATAAATGGATATAGTCTAAAATCAGCACCAATATTTATACCTAATACAGTTGGCGGATATATGGAAGGTAGACTAGATGAACCTGGAGTCGACTTCCTTGGCAGAACTAATACAATCTTCAAGGCCCTTGATCATGGATATGTAGTAGTTGCACCAGGTATTAGAGGTCGTAATACAGGACTTATTACCAAAGAGTTTTTTGTCGGAGGTAAGGCAGATGATTGTGATAAAAAGTCAGAGATGAAAAAGGAAAAGCCTGAGTTTATAGGAACTGCAGTAGGAAGAGCACCTGCATTAATAGTCGATATGAAGGCTGTTGTAAGATATCTCAGACATAACGAACTCATAATACCGGGTAATACTGATCGCATTATTACAAGCGGAACATCAGCAGGTGGTGCTCTATCATCACTTGCAGGTGCAACAGGAAATTCAGCTGACTATGAGCCATATCTTAAGGCGATTGGAGCAGCAGATGCAAAAGATGATATCTATGGAGCTAACTGCTACTGCCCGATTCACAATCTTGAAAATGCAGATGCTGCGTACGAATGGTTGTTTAATGGTCAGAATGAATACCACAAAATGAGATTTGAAAATGTTGATGGTAAGGTCAAGATGACTCCAGAAGTTGGAACTATGTCCGATAGCCAGGTTCAGATGTCATCTGAGTTAAAAAAGCTGTTCCCTAGTTATGTTAATGGCCTTGGGCTTAAGGATAGTAGAGGTAATACTCTGACACTTGACGAAAATGGAGAAGGCAGCTTCAAGGAATATGTCAAAGAATGGGTTATTAAGGCAGCTCAGTCTGAACTTGAGTCACATGATAGTGGAACAAGGCTTTACAAGCTTGCAGTACCAGGAAGTGAAATAGATGATCAGGAATATATTACAACTGTATATGGCAAGGTATCTAATATTGACTGGGATGCATATGTTAGTAAAATTACCAGAATGAAGACAACACCAGCTTTTGATGCTGTAGATCTTGATTCTCCAGAAAATGAAGAGTTTGGAGATGACAAGATATTTGCAAGGCATTTTACAAGCTATAGTCAGCAGCATGATACAAACGGAAATCCACCTGAGATTGCAGATGATAATATTATCAAAATGCTGAATCCGACTAAATACATTGGAGTAGCTGATACATCAAAATATTGGAGAATCAGGCATGGAGCCTTTGATAGAGATACATCAATTGCAATTCCTGTAATCCTTGCAACACTGCTCATGAATAAAGGATACGAAGTAGATTTTGCACTTCCGTGGGGACTTCCACATAGTGGTGACTACGACACGGATGAGATGTTTAAATGGATAGACGAGATATGTAAAGATAAAAAATAAACATATAACTAGAAACAGCCATCTAGATCATAATTATTTAAGATTAGATCTGGATGGCTGTTTGTTGTATTTTTCTCAGTATATGAATCATTTATTTTGGTTTTCTGGTTTGAGGTATCGTAGGAATTCTCCCATGTGCAGAGGTTTACTGAAGTAGAATCCTTGCAGATAATCACATCCTATGTTATACATTGCATCAGCCATGGAAGCTGATTCAATACCTTCAGCAGTTACTTTGAATCCCATACTCTTGAATGAGTTAACTGTATTAGGGATGATATTTCCTGGTTCCTTGCAGTAAGATCTGACAACATCCATGTCCAGTTTGACATTGATAAATGGGCAGGACTTAAGTCTCATGAGGTTAGAATACCCTTTTCCGTAGTCGTCGAGAACGAAGAGGAACCCTTTTTCTGTCATGAGTCTTATCTGCTTTTCAAAAAACGTGTAATCTGACAGTGTGCTTTCTGTAATTTCAAGGTGTATAAAACTTGGATCGACACCTAGGACTTCTGTAATAGAGGAGTATTCATTAGGCAAATCAGTATTAAAAAACTGTATTGGTGACAGGTTTACATTTATCCACTCAATGCCATATTGTTGTATATCATTATTTCTGATAAATGCGCAGGTTTTGCAGAAAATCTGCTTACCTATCTGGCTGATAGAGCCGTTTTTTTCCGCAAGGGGAATAAAATCAACGGGGCTGATTTCTTCACCAAACTCATCATATATACGTGCAAGAGCTTCTGCACCAACAACCTTTTCTGTATAGGCATCAACTAGTGGTTGAAAGAATACTTCAACGTTATTATTTTCAATCGCACTTTCGATAGCTTTTTTGACTGTATAATAATATTCATTGGCGCTGATATCGCGCTGGCTTACCTGTAGTAGCTGTTGATTATTGATGATATCTGAAGTATCAAGCTTGCTTAAAAGAGTTTCTATCATTAGTGATAGCGAGCCTTTAATTACTGAGTTGTCAAGCATTGTAAAGTTAACATTAAGATAAATCTCTGTATCATGTGATCTCCATGGCTGACTGAATCTATTATAAACTTCAGATATAAGTTTCTGAATATCTGTGTGCCGGTCTGTCAGGATTACAAAGCGACCTTTTCTGGCATAGAAGATTTTAGAGCCTTTGAAGTGCTTATTCATAAATTTTCCTATCATGTATAGACCAGAATCCATCTGCCTTGTACCATATATAACACGGAGATCCTGATAGTTGTGGATGATCATTCCGAGTAAAATCTGGTCCTTGATATCATGTTTTTCGTCTATATAGTCATAAAGTCCAAATGTATTAAACACTTCGATTCTAGGCTCTATGTAGAGCGCAGGGTTTTCAAATGAGAGATAGATAATAATTATTGCAATAAGCACGAGAGTATCCATTATAAGGAGCCCAGGGAAGAGTTTTCTGAGTATGCCGCCAAGGAATAGCGCGGATAGGTAACCTATTGCAGCATATAATTCTCTGTTTCTGTGCAGTATCTGACGATGGCTAATGAGTATGATAAACGGAATAATTACATAGAAGAACAGAATGAGATACAGGATATTGAGCCATGGACCGCCATTATATCCGTTTGAATCTAAGTAGAATAATTTGTGATTAAAGTATGCGGTAAATGCTGTTATGCAAGAGCTTATTAATGGAATTGTACACAGAATTATTTCTACGGGTTTATCTTTGGGATAAATGTTAACAAGCACCTGCGTATATACATAGAATAGGTATGAGCGTAGGAAAAAGAACACAAAAAATAGGATGTTAACAGTATATAGCAGCGGCAGATCATATTCGAGATAGTGTATGTCAAACCAGGTGGAAATTATATTCATACTAATGGATATAAAATCTACAATTAGAATCGTCAGGAACACGCGGCTCTTGATAAGCGGAAGTCGGGGCATACACAGATAATGTATTATAAACAGCATTAGTATAAAATAACTAGGAATAACAAAGCTAAAATCCCACATATAGTAGTCTCCTGTTTTCTGTATATTTGAATTATCAAATATGATACGAAAAAACGTTGCTACATCTATTATTTTAAGTTATTCATATAGGAAATACAAGGTAAAAATAGACCAGAGGATAAGTGGGATTGTGGGGGGACAGTATCGTTCTTAGTACATTATTCTTAATTTATTTACTATCTAAATGACATTGACCCCGTCCCCATAGACCATTATTTCAAGATATATCCAAATATAGTGATATTATCTATAGGCTCATCCTCATACTTATATCCATAAATATATATATAATTGATGATGAAAGTACTGCCATCTTTCAATGTAATAGGAACAGATATAACATCTTCATAACGATCATCCAGATTATCTGGATTAGCATCCTCTAAGCTACGCAACTCATTAATAAGAGAAGACAAGTTACCGCGACATATCTCATTATTATCAGTATCTGTAATAGGCATATCAGTCAGATCATAATCCTCCTCATCAAAATCATAATATAACTCAACATGATTAATAGAACTGAAATCACTAACATCCATAGGGAATATATTATGATTACAACTTATATTGTAATAGCCATTATCTACATATTCAGGAACATTGTCTTCTTCATAACCATTTTCCCTCATATCATCAATCTGACTATCAGTTAAATACGCGTTAATGTACTTAGTACCCTTGTAACCACAATAAGAATTAACAGCCCAGTATGCCTCATACGCCTTATACTTAATCTCAGGACTTGAATCACTTTCATCTACCAGATAGGCCAGGATATAAGGCTTTTGAGATATAAGTATCATATTCCTGTAATTAATACCTGGGACAAAAAGACATAACGCAAGAGCACCAATTACCATAAATATAAGACTATGAGTCAACCTCTTATTCATAACAATAGATGCTGTATACATTACAAAATATGCAATCTCAAATATGATGAGAGCGCAGCCCATATATCTTGAAAGAGTTAGACCATAACTGTGAACCCTCATATAGATACACATAATCTGCAAGATTATAAAAGGTACAAACAGAAACGGCATGAACTTAAATAACTTTTTCATCTTGTCAGAACAGCAGCCACTTGCCATAGTCCATATAACAACACCAGATACAAAAAGCGCTGTGAGAATAGAGAAGACCTCGTTAGATGGGAATGTCCACGTAATCACAATCTTGAATATATAAATATATATGATAAAAAATGCTGCAGCTAAAAGAGATGTAAAGACATATGACAAAATAACTTTGGTAAATTTAGATATATCTTCCCTGGTATCAGATACAGCTGATATGCAACATGGAAATAAAACAATACCAATTAGCAATGATTCTACAGTTTCGATTACATTGTAATCAGAAAAATCCCAGATAAGAGTGCTGAAGATACCTAGAACCATAAGAATTCCCAATGCCAGAATTCCATAAATAATAAATGTCTTCATTAAACCGCCGAACACCTTGGCACAGAAGAACTCAAATGACAGGCCAGAACCCTTGAACATATAATAAATAGCAACGAGAAGTGAAGTAATTACATAGAAAAGAGTTATTTCCCATAACAGATTATTGTATAACAGCAATATGAATTCATTGTACTGCCTGTCTGCAACAAATGTGTAATCAAAGTAAGCAACACCAAATGATACAATAAAAGACATTCCGCCTATGCAAGTATACATTAAAAGATTCATAGGATTTTTAATCGCATAACCATTCTCATGATGAAGCTTATATTGATGAATACTTTCGCAGAGCACGATTCCACATGTCATGAGGTAGAAAAAAATCATAACATCATGTATGCCGTTATCAATGAAAGCACTGTAATTATTTGATTCGATAGAAAAAATAATTGTTCCAATCATGAAACAAATAATAGAAATAGGGTATTCCTTTAGAACACTCAAATAGGATGATTTTAATTTTTTTAATCCCAACATTTTTCATATCCTCCTTTATTCAACAGATTCCTCTGGTCCATAAACATCATAGTCGTAAATAATCTATAGATAAACGTTCAAAAGTTCATGAAAAGCATATCTAACACTTCAAATGAGACGAATTAAGAATGCCACACTAAACTAAAAAGGTGCCTCTCTAAACAGAAAGAGAGGCACCTTTCAAATACACTATTTATCGAATCACAAGCTATTCAATCATCTTCATATACATCTTCATACTTATCAGGACTTACAGAGTAAGCACCGTCTGCTGCTACAGTAATATAATAATCCTGACCATCAATATTAACTGTCGTGCGATAGTAGCCATCTACGAACTCATCTGTGATATCCTGCGCCTGATCCAGGTAATATAGAGTAATGCGGTCAGTCTCTTCATCAACTACTACATCAATACTATTACTACCATCAGAGAAATCCTCCATAATTTCATCCTCTGTAAGAGGACGCTCTGTACCATCAGGCTCAATGGCAATACCGCCGCCTTCTGACTCAGAAATATTACCATCTTCATCAGTGTAACTCATCTTGTAACCACCCTCGCCGTCGAAGTCGAGCGTAACATCAGTCTGATTGCCATGTATCCACATCTGGACAATCTGCTGAATTCCACCAACATTGTGAGCATAGGCAGTACCTGTACCACCTATTACAACAAGACATATAACTGCAGCGGCAACAAGCCTTTTAACTATCATATTTTTCTGTAATCTAGCCATTTTCTCATCCTCCAAATCAAAGTCACGGGAGGATTCCAGCACAGAAAAAGCTTTTTTATAATTCTCTCTATTACTATCAGTTGCTTTATTCATCTAACCAGTCCTCCTTAAGCGACTCTTTTAACATAGCACGGGCGCGCGACAGCCTCACCTTAACATTACTCTCTGAAGTCTTCAGTATCTGGGATATCTCCCTTATGCTGTAGTCCTCGTAATAGAAGAGATGTACCACGGCACGGTATTTTTCTGGCAGCTTCATAACTTCAGCGAACAGGTCACGAGACTCTGGCGTCTCAAACGAAAGCGTCTCCATATAATCCTCAAGAGGCACCTTATGCCTGTGCCAAAAAGACCGCTGAATATTCAGAGCCTTATTAATCGCAACTCGCAGCAGCCATGCGCGTATGTGCTCTTCATTATCAAAATTAGTATGTGTCATATAGTACTGGAGCAAAGTATCCTGAACCACATCCTCCGCATCACCAGCATTTGCGCATATGCTGAATGCCGCGGCATAGATATTATTCTTGTACTTGTCCACAATTTCCTGTACAGGTAATTTCATAGTAACTAGTCTCCTTTATAAGGCCTTCTACTAATAATACAATCCTGGGATAAAAAAGGTTACAAAATGATAATAGATTTTATAAAAATGAGCCACAAACCCCGTCCCAATGTCATTTAGATAAGCCCGTCCCCTAGGACCAAAACTAGTGCTGAAAATTGCTATTATAGTGTCAATATGGTATCATTATCATGTGATATTGATACTATAATAGCATTTTAAATTTAGGAGAAAAAATGGATTATTTATGGGATACACCATCGGACGTAACATTACGATTGGCGAATAGATTGAAATCAATTAGAAAGAGAAAAAAGATAACACAGAAACAACTGGCAGGGCGCAGTAATGTCAGCTATGCTACGCTCAGGAAGTTTGAAAAAACGGGGCGGATTTCATTAGAATCGTTTGTAAAACTTACCATGGAACTAGGAGTTATACAGGAGGTAAATGACCTGTTCACAGAACCAGTGTATAGCAGTATAGATGAGGTTTTGAATGAGAGATAATAAGAGATTAGATGTATATTGTCAGGGGGAACTTGTTGGAACTACTGCTGGCCTGACTGAGGAATATTGCAGACAGTGCATAGAAGAAATATCAGAAAAGACATATATAATATTTAATGGAATTAACTGTATTTGTTAATGAGGAGTTTGGAGGAAAAAGTTAATGCAGGGTGATAAGTTAGAAAGGCTTAGGGAAGGCTTTACTACAGCATACATAGATGGGACAGCTGCTTCCAATCTAGCATATAAACCTGCCTTTGTATCTAATAACTATAGCGAAGGTAAGAAGGTTATAGCTACAATAGAAGAGGAACTTGTTAGATGTGATAAGTTCCAGATAAGTGTTGCCTTTATCACAATGGGTGGCATAACACCACTTCTAATCACATTACAAGAACTTGAGAGAAAAAATATCCCTGGTGAAATTCTCACCACTAACTACCTCAACTTCAGTGAACCAAAAGCACTTAAGAAATTAAATGAATTTAAGAATATAACTATCAAAATGTATGACGTGGACCGCGCAGATAACGGATTCCATACTAAAGGATACATTTTCAAAAAAGATGAGATATATAGAATAATTATTGGAAGCTCCAATATTACTAGCTCTGCTCTTACACAGAACAAAGAGTGGAATACTAAGATTGTATCAACTGAGCAAGGTGAGGTAGCTCAGGAAATAGTAAGAGAATACAACGAATTCTGGAACTCAGAGTATGCACTTAGCTATGATGAATTCTATGAAATATACAAAGAGAAATACCAGATAATAAAGAAACAGAGAGAAATTGCAAAGCAGGATGAAATTACATCACTTGCAAAATATGAATTACAGCCTAATTCCATGCAGGTTGGATTTATACAGAATCTTAGAAAGATTGTAGATAATGGAGAGTCAAGAGCACTCCTGATATCCGCAACTGGTACAGGTAAGACTTATGCGTCTGCATTTGCTATGAGAGAATTAGGATTTAATAGAGTCTTGTTCATTGTGCACAGAGCAACACTTGCTAAGCAGGCTAAGAAGTCTTTTAAAAACGTTTTTGACAATAAGAAGACAATGGGCATCGTGGGAGCGGGTTATAGCGACTACGATGCAGACTATATATTTGCTATGGTTGAGACGCTTCATAAGGATGAGAATCTTCATAGATTTGCTCCAGATGAATTCGACTGTATAGTGCTCGACGAAGCACACCATAGCCCGGCTAATACATATCAGAAGGTGATGGATTATTTTAAGCCTAAGCTATTCCTCGGTATGACAGCTACACCAGATAAAAGAGATGATAATGATGCATCTAAAAACGTATATGAACTTTTTAACTATCAGATAGCTTATGAAATCAGATTGCAGCAGGCAATGGAAGAAAATCTGCTGTGTCCATTCCACTATTTTGGCATAAGTGATATTGCACTTCTAACAGATGATGAGATAAACGCGCAGAAGATTTCAGAAGAGGACTTCAACAAATTAACCAGCGATGAAAGAGTTAAGCATATCATCAAGCAGGCCCAGCTATATGACCATAGTGGAGATAGAGTTAAGGGACTCATATTCTGTAGTAGGAAGAGAGAATGTGAAGAACTATCTGCTAAGTTCAATGAACTCGGCTATAGAACTGTTGCACTCAGCGGAGATGATAATGAAAAAGTAAGAGAAGCAGCATTTGAACGCCTTGCAATGGATGAAGAAGATGCAACTGCTGACATGCAGCCACTTGATTATATATTCTCTGTAGATATCTTGAATGAAGGTGTAGATATTGTAGAGGTTAATCAGGTCATAATGCTGCGTCCAACTCAGTCACCTATAGTCTTCATACAGCAGCTGGGTAGAGGCCTTAGAAAGGCTGATAAGAAAGAGTATGTAGTAGTCCTGGATTTTATCGGTAACTACAACAATAACTTCATGATACCGATAGCACTGTCTGGAGATAGAACCTACAACAAGGACAATATTCGTAGATACATCATGGAAGGCGGAAGAGTTATACCAGGTGCATCTACAGTACATTTTGATGAGATTAGCAGGAAGAGGATTTTTGCATCTGTTGATAATGCAAACTTCAGTGATATCAAACTGATAAGACAGAACTACACTAACCTCAAGAATAAGCTCGGCAGAATACCTAGACTGCGTGACTTTGATGACTATGGCGAGATGGACGTCATGAGAATATTTGATAATAATTCTCTTGGCTCATATTACAAGTTCCTGGTGAAATATGAAAAGGAGTATAAGATACGCCTATCAGAATCAGAAGAAAAAGTAATTGAGTTCATATCTAAGAAGCTTGCAAGTGGTAAGAGATTGCAAGAACTAGAACTCATTAAAATTATGCTGGAAAGTGTTAATGATAGGAATAATTTAGGACTATTCGCTATGCTCTCAAGAACCATGAATATTCATGGCAAGGAGATAACCGATTATCAGAGGGACAACATCGTTAATATCATGACCAATGAGTTCCCTGCTGGCGCTAGTAAGAAGACCTATGCTGATTGTGTACTAATACAAAAGCTAGATAATGATTATATACCATCAGAGACATTTAAGATGATGCTGACAGATAAAGACTTCTATGACATACTAGATGAGTTAATAGACTTTGGTATTAGTAGATATAAGAGGGATTATCAGAATACCTATAAAGATACAGACCTTGTATTATATCAGAAATATACTTATGAGGATGTGTGCAGGCTCCTTAACTGGGAACAGAACGAGGTACCTCTTAATATAGGTGGATACAAATATGATAAAAAGACTAAGACATTTCCGGTATTCATCAACTATGATAAGTCTGATGATATAAGTGATACTACTAAGTATGAAGATCATTTCGTACCTGGTACAAGAGATAGGCTGATAGCTATATCCAAATCAGGGCGTAGCCTGGAATCAGATGATGTACAGAACTTCCTAAGGGCAGGAGAGCGCGGAATTCAAGTAGAACTCTTTGTCCGTAAGAACAAGGATGACAAGATATCCAAGGAGTTTTATTACCTGGGTCACATGACAGCAACAGGCAATACCAAGGAATTTGTAATGCCTAATACCAATAAGACTGCAGTAGAGATTGAATGGATATTGGATAGGCCTGTTAGAGAAGATATATATGAATATATTCTGAGTTAATGGTAGAAAGAGGGATGATATGAAGACAGTAAGAGTAGTTGCGGCAGTCATATGTGACTCAATAGATAAAAAAAATAAGATATTCTCAACAGCTAGAGGCTATGGTGAGTTCAAAGGTGGCTGGGAATTTCCTGGTGGCAAAATAGAAGAAGGTGAAACACCACAGCAGGCAGTAGTACGAGAAATACAGGAAGAACTGAATGCAACAGTTAAGGTCGGAGATCTCATACATACAATCGAGTATGACTACCCAACCTTCCATTTATCAATGGACTGCTTCTGGTGTGAAGTAGAATCAGGTGAACTGAAGCTTCTCGAAGCAGAAGCCGCAAAGTGGCTGACTAAGGATGAACTGGATTCGGTGGAGTGGCTGCCTGCAGATATAACGTTGATTGATGAGATTAGGAAGAATATGGCGTAAATAATTATGAGTAGAGGAAGTATGGACAATAATACATTAGATTATTACAACCAGAATGCTGCATCATTTGTAGAGAATACAGTAGCTGTTGATTTCAGTGATAATCAGAATAGGATTATTGAAAAACTTCATAAAGGTGATTACATCCTAGATTTTGGCTGTGGCTCTGGAAGAGATACCAAGTACTTCATAGATAGAGGCTTTAAAGTAGATGCTATAGATGGCTCTGAGGAACTGTGTAAACATGCTAGTGAGTACACAGGGATAAAAGTAAAGCATATGCTGTTTCAAGAGTTAAATGATACTGATAAGTATGATGCTATATGGGCATGCTCATCAATACTGCACCTACCTCATAATGAATTAAGAAGTGTTTTACAGAAAATGGTTAGTGCCTTAAAAAATAACGGCATTATATATACAAGTTTTAAATATGGAAAGCATGAAGGAATCAGAAATGGGAGATTCTTCTCTGATTTTACTAAAGAGAGCTTTGATGAATTTATAAGAGATATAAATCAGATACAAGTTGTTGAGAGTTGGATTACTTGCGATGTCAGACCAGGACGAGAAGACGAGAAGTGGCTGAATTTATTGTTGAAAAAAGAGGTTTAATATGCAATTACCACATTCTGAAGAACTTAATATTGGATATTTAAGCAGACTATTTGATAATACAACAAATTGCTACAAGTTTTTCTGGTTCCAGGCACTACTTGAAAAGATTGATGGCAGAAATAAAAGATTCTCATTTGATGAACTTATAAATGAAATGATAGCAGATGCCTGGTATATGGTAACTGAGTATCATCTACGTTTAGGACCTTTGGGTATAACAGATAACCTGGAAGAGGTAGTGAAATACATTCATAAAGAATATGGTTTCATGTCTGCAGAAAAGAGAGATAAAATCATATCCTTTCTCCAAACAACAGAAGATAAGAATGTTGCCAAGTATAAATTTGATTTGACACTGAATGTTCCATATCGTTTACAGGTTCCATTCTATGACGAAATCAGAATAGAGAGAAACATGTGGAATGGTTCAAAGAAAAATCTGACAGATGAGATTAATAGACAACATAGATTGATGTATTATTTTGTTTTCGTGTCTGGGATAGATACAGAAATAGAAATAAATGAATCTTGGTATGACTATTTATACAGACATAAAGAGATATTAAGAGGATGGGTGCAGCTAAAACTTATAAAATATTTACAGAATAAAAATCCTAATGTACCAGGAATTGCTGATAAGATAGAGTCTCCAATTGCAAGAAATATTGATAGAGTAAGAAAGTATTGGAAATTAATAATTGAAGTTGATCCGTCACTAAAAGATATTTATAGTAGGAGCTTGCTGGCAGATGTTAATAATATCTCAATAGATCATTTTGTTCCATGGCAGTACGTAGCCCATGATGAATTGTGGAATCTACATCCAACAACAAGGTCAATCAATAGTAGTAAGAGTAATTCATTGCCATCGTGGAACATATATTTCAAAAACTTTGGAGACATTGAGTATAGGGCTTATGAATTAAAGGAAAAAAATGATGCAGTATCTAATGAATTTAATAAGATAGCGCCATATCATTTGAATAATCAGGAAGTAATGAATCAGTTGTATGCAGATGGACTAGACAGAAACAGTTTTATTGAAAGGTTAGAACATGTCATAAGACCTGTGTATGAATCGGCACAATCCTTGGGATTTAAGGAATGGGTTTATGATGGAAATAAAGATATAGTAGAATAGATAGCATATGAAGAAGAGATATAGAAATGGTGGATTTTAAATTTGAAATAGTAGAAGAAATAGGAGTTTTATCATCAAATGTTTAGGGAGGGAAGAAGGAACTCGATTAAGTGCTATGGAATGGTGGCGAGCCTAAGTATTATATAAGAGAATGGGGAAGGTGTGATATTGACAGAAGAAGTTGAAAATTTGAGAGAAATATTAGATGGTATATGTGATGTAAGTGAGATGTCTAATTTTTTCAGTACAAGAAAAGAATAGGGAGAAGAAAATATATGGCAGTAAGAAATGTTAACATGTGTCCTAAATGCGGTAATATTAGTTTCGAATATGGTGATGGCTTTTGTTCAAAATGTGATTCTGAGTTAATTAAAACAAAGTATACAGAGATATTCTGGAATAAAATAGATGAAAATGAAAAATCAGAGTATTTCCAAAAAATATGTTCTGAGTATAATAATAAAACATTAGATAGTTCATCTGAATTAACTATAGATATGAAAGAAAAATATCATGATTTATTTGAAAAAGTTGAAAGAGAATTACATGAAGAAAAACCGGTTTTTAGTTTAAGTGGAAATCGTGGAAGATATATAAAGATATATGAAGACAAGGTAGAGATAACAACTGGCATAACCTTTGGATCACTTATAACTATGAATGCGACAGATGGTTGTAAAACAATTTATTTTAAAGATGTGATAGGTGTCCAATTTAAAAAAACTGGTTTAACTTTAGGATATTTACAATTTGAAACAGCATCACCTCTTCAGAATAATATAACTAGTAACTTTTTTAATGAGAACACATATACATTTGATAAGGACAATGAATTTATGGAAGGTGTTTATAATTATGTAATTAGTCGTATGAATAAAATAAAAAGGAGTTAGTAAATGTAAGTAGGTATATGGATTAGCACCTAGAGAAATCATTTATAAGACTGTAACAAATTATATTCCTAGCTTTGCAGATAATATAGACGAAATAAAGCATAATTTTAAGCATGTGGATACATTGATTGCCATATGCTAATTATGGAATATTACATCAGAAGATAGATGAAACCTTTGATGAATAATCGAATTAGATTGTAAATAATGAAAAGGAAGTAGGGTGAACAAATGGATAGTAATGATTCTGATATAGTACAGTTAAATTCACATCTAAATATAGAAAGAAAAGTTGACAATTTACATACAGTGAATGAAAACACTAATGTAGGAAAGCAAAATAGGCAGTATCCAGCAGCAGAATTAATTGCAAATGTAGAGATGAGTATATGCGGTTAATAGATACGTATGATAATGTATATAACAAGGTAAATATTCTTTTAGTTGTCTGTATGGCTATTTTTATTGCACAGGCAGAAACATTTAATGGAAGTGCATTGGTAAAAAGCATTATGGCAGCTAGTACTGAATTAAGTGTTGTTTGTAATTGAAAAAATAATGTAAGGAGAATTAGAATATGTCAAATAGTATACCATGGGATGATTTAAAAAATGGAAAACCAGTACCACCAATTAAAGTTCAAGGTAGTGATGGATATGGGATAAAAAAGAACAAAGATCTGGAATAACTTATCATCAGTTTTCAGAAGAAAAAAAGGAAAATGATTAAAATTATACTAAGTTGGAGATTTTTTATAGTGTAAATACGTTGTACTTGCCAATAGAACATTTATCATTTAATCCTGGCTTGAAAGGATATGGTACATTGAATTACCGTGAAGACAGGGTTCTGACAATGAAAGGAAAGGGAAGAGCAACGTGGAATAATTATAGCTTTTTATCACCAGAACATGTATATGGTAATAGGAAGAATTGTTCATAAGGAGAGGGACTATATTATGCAGGAATATGGCAAGAGCTGATTGGAAATGAGTCCGAGGAATTATTAGACTGGACAAAAAAGATTATTATGTAAGATTCAATATATGCCTGGAATTGCTAGGAGAATCGTTTTACCCAATAAAAGGGAGGAAGCCACCAGATGAGAGAATATCTGGTGGCTTTATAATTTTGCTATGAAAAAGTTTTCTTATGAGGGGGTGGAAATGAAATATATGTATTGTTTCATTTCTCTTGAGTCTATAGGATACTACCTGAACCTTAATCTACAATTCTGAAAGTTTTATCTTACCGTTTCCAATCGTAGTAATAGCCATGTTTTTGAATTCTGAAATGTTATTATCTAGATTTATCTTGTCCATGAAATCATTAGCTAGGGATTTTCCTGCAGATAATGTTTCAGGCACAACGGTTTCAAAACCATTTGCTCCGCGTACTTGAAGTACGAGATTCTTTCCGGCTTCGTATCCGGCAGATGCTAGCATAGCTCCGGCCATACTTCCTGCTATATATGCAAATGGAAGGAATGGGAATAATGCCTGCAAAAGAGCGCCAGATGTCTGAGAAGCTATGGCTATGATTATTTCCTGAGACATTATATCTGCGTATTCTGTTTCGGTAAGGTCACCTTTGGATAGTTGATAGCCATATCTAATAGCATCAATAGTTAGAACAGTTAGTGTACCAACAGTTTCAGGTGCAATATTTGTATAAGCAGCGCCAAATTTACCTGACTGACAGGCAATAACAATAGCGCTACTAACAGAGCCTTCAACAAATCCTTGAGATCCTGCTAATAATCCTTCTATTCCAACATCTTTTAGTTGTTCTTCATCTACGTCTCCATTTTTGGCAGCATCTACTATTATGGTATATACATCAGGACCAATCGCAAAAGCAGTACTTACAATAGCAGCCTGACCACCTGCATTTATTGCTTGTTTCAGTATATATTTAGGTGTTATAAGTTGTGCAGGAGTAATTCCAAAATCAGCAAGATTTAGGTCTTCACCATCACGTGTTAATTCAACAATTTGTTTTGCTTCAGCTTCTGTAAGAGGACGAGATTTTGTTCCATCAGGAGCTTCTATTCTGCCAGCAAGATTATCTAATGTTTCCTGTAATTCTGGTGAAAATTTTTGCCTTTCTAGACTAGTACTAGTATCAGCTTTTAATTTTTTCTTCTTTAAATATTCACGAGCATCATCAAGCTGATCAGCTGGAATAATGCGTCCTTGATCTTTGTATAGTGAATCATATAATGCATTCAAAGACTTGTCATATTGAGCAAGGTATTCTTCTGAAGTCATTGCAGTTTTGCCATGACGCTGATCATGTGCAGATTGCTCTCTATAGTCTTCGTAAAATGTTTTGGCTTGAGCTTTGGCGCTAGATTCTGCATCTTTATAGTATTTGAGACTATAGTCTTGAGAATAGTCTTTGCCTGAAACTACAATATCAGCAGATGCTTTTCCTTTTGAATCTGGACGAACGGCTTTGAATTCAGAACCATTTAATGCAGCTTCCAGATTAAAACTATCTGTATGCCATATCTCAGCAGCAAAGCCTGCATCCTGCTGGACAGATCTGCCACTAATAACTTTATCCTGTAACTCTTTAGTCATTAAGGCGGAAGTACTTGATATGGTTGACTGTACACTATTTACATAGCTATTACCTTTTAGAGAAGCTATAGCTGTTCCGGTATAATTAGAGGCATAGTCCCAGCCAGATTTGAATTTTTCAGCATCGATATTAGCAATATATTCTTTTAAATTTTGGTAAGTATCCTGGGTAATGGTCGATGCAGAGTTATAAGTTTGACTTGCCTTTTCGGAGATATAGTCACCTGCTTCTTTAGTTTTTTCTTTTGCAGTATTGCCAAAATCAGTTACAGAATCTTTTAAGCTATCCAAATCAAAGGAATAGGCTTGAACTGAAAGATAAGGAGTAATGGCTAATTGAAGGCATAGAAGTGTAGTTAGAGTTATAGATATAATTCTTCTCATACATGGTACCTCATAAAAATATATATTTATGATACCATTTATTTATTTATGTACGCAATCATAAATAAAACGGGATTTAAATGAAGATTTGAATAAAAGATAATTAAATAAAAGTATATAAGTTTTTGTATTTTAGTATTGTATAGTAGTATATAACGAATGTATTATAAATAAAGGGGTTCACAACAATGATATAAATGAATTCTATGTATATGAAGGTTTTGAGAAGATAATAGGGAGGATATAGGGCATGAATACGCTGAAGTTAGATTTTAAGTACTGTTTCGGAATTGAGAAAATGAAGGAGATTTTAGATTTTACTAAAAAAAATGTGGTAGAAATATATGCTCCAAATGGAACAATGAAGTCATCATTTGCAGATACTTTTAGAGCTTTAAATAAACATGAATCTATCGAAGATAGAATATATGGAGATGAAGGAACGGCAGATGTTACTGTTGATGGTATAAAAATAGATACTGGTAATATAATAGTTGTTAATCCATATAATAATGAAAAGTGCGATGATCAAGGCGCATTAATGGTAAATGAAGAACTTAGAAAGATATATATAAAAATGAAAAAAGACATAGATGATCATAAGAAACATTTATATGAAGAGGTAAAGAATACGTTAAAATGCACTAACCGTTATAGTTTTAATGTTAATGAAAAAATATTAAATGATTTTTGTATTGATAAAAGATATGAGTTCAGATGTTTACGTGAAATACTAGAGCATATTCAAAATGGTGATATGGATTTTGATTTAGAAGATGATG
>CAMJFD010000013.1 GCA_946404845.1 uncultured Butyrivibrio sp.
TTGATAACATCTCTGTTCTCAATAAATTTGTTACATACTTCGTTCAGTGAACTTCTCATAAATAAATTTCTCCCTCAAAAAATTTTTTAGATTCTTACCAATCTTCCAAAAAAGTTCATCCCCACTATATATGATACACGGACTAACCATAGTCCCTTATATCCAGTTTATTCAAGCCTCCATATGTCTTAAAACACTCTGAATCTTATATGCCGCATAACCTACAATAAGGCTGTGGTCAAAAGCAAGTCCATTAGAACTTGTTACTTCAAAATCAGTTGCAATGCCATTTTTGCAACTAACATAGCTTGCTGTCAGAACATCATCCCCATTAACAAGCTTTAATTCCCATTTATTGTCACCTGTGTTTTCAAATGTAATATCAAACCACTTTGCTTCCTTGGCATCATCGCCTGCATGGACTTTATTCTCTGGGTTACTTAACATTGCAATATAAGTTCCAGTAATAGTCCATCCTCTTGGATCTCTTCCTGGCTCACTAAATGTTCTGAGCTGGTTGATAAAATCAGGCTTATCTACACCAGTTTCTTCCATAAGTTCTCTGCTGGCAGCATGATCAACTGTCTCGCCTTCTTCTACAAATCCTCCTGGAAGGGCATAACATCCTTTAAATGGATCAAGTCCTCTTTTGATGAGGAGGAGCTTTAGTCCGCCTTCAACTTCCTTATTCTTAGTAAAAACAGCAATGTCTGCTGTCATGTTAGGCATAGACCATTCATATTCGTACATCTTTATATCTCCGTTTCCCCATTATATATGGTACTCAAGCTTTTAATCATCTATATGCCTTATTTAATAAGGCCTCCAGCTATTAACAAATAACTGACTATAATTATATATTTTAACAAAATATCCATATTTCTCAACACCTATTTATGCGGATTAAAAACATCTAAAAAGCCCCCTCCATATCATAGATAGGAAGGGGCAATATAATCTAATTATAATAATTCAATATGAATTCTCCATATGCCATTGTCATACTAAATATAGTCATGATTATCATAATAAATACCGCGCCTTTATCATAAATGAAATTGCTACAAAAGGCATTTGATATCAGCATTTCTATTCCAAGACCTATCAGGATAACTGGCCACAAACTATATATAAAATCATAGGATAATGCAGGCATGAACATATGCGCTATGAACAGGGCACCAAAACCAACTAATGCAATTCCTGCAGTTATACTACCAACTCTGTGTGTTCTCATCGATATATCCCCCTTATGAATTCTGCTTATCTTCTACTAAAAGTTCTTTCTTCTTACCTCTTATCATTCTGACACCTATGAAAATAATTAAGCAGGCTATAACAAACTGTGGAACATCATAGAAAATATCTCTAACCATACCATAATATGCATCCCAAAGGTCAGCAGGTATGAGCTTTTCGATTGTAGTTATTATTACATCCCAAAGTGCAACTACTCCAGCAACTATCAGAATTATAGCTACTATCTTGCGTTTCTTTTCTTCTGATACCTTAACTCCTACGCCGTCAAAAAACTCATTCCAGATCCAGTCATCCTCTATCTGATTGAATTTAGCGTCCTCTGTTCCATATAAATTAATTGCATGGAAAAAACCTATGAACCAGATCACCATAGAAGCAATTCCTACAAAATCCATTCCCACTGTCCAGCAATAAAAGCTCAGGCAAAAAACAGTCATAAGACTTGCACCCATCTTAATAAATCCCATGTACATCTCTGCTGCACCTGGCATAAAAGCCAATATGTATGTCAAAAATTTGCTTTTCTTTTTTGTACTAATATTTCTCATTTTTCAATCCTCCATATTTTCAGATATTTCAAATAAACCAGCTTCTTTTACTTTCTGATAAATGGTTTTGTTCTCTTCTATAACTTCCTGTCTTGTCTTATATTCTGTAACCGCTTCTTGTCGATCAGGCAAGTGCTGTCTTATATCTGTCACCTGCGACAATATACATATAGCTAATGATGCAGCCATAGCCAGTACCACACGAAATGTATATCTTCTATATTCAGTAACTCTTTCTTCATAAGTCTTTTGATTACTTAATTCAGATTCATCTCGGATGTTTTTCTTATCACTACTATTTGCATTATCTTTTTTATCATCTGTATTATCTGTAATTTCATTATCAACAATCTCAAGCACATTTCCTATAAGATCAGGAGGTGCCTGTATCATATCTTCATGTTCTACAGATTCTATTAAATTCATTAACTCTTCATCTGATAAGTAGTTCATGCATTCACCTCCGTTTTCATAGATTTTTGTAGCATCTGCCTTGCCCTGTATATCCTGGTCTGGACAGTTTTTAGATTAAGTCCCATTTCATCAGCGATTACCTTAGCAGTTTTTCCTTTTATAAAATGTTCTACCGCAACTTTCCTGTACTGCTCAGGAAGAGTGTTACACCCTTCTCCAAACACTTCCATAACTTCTTTATTCAGATACAGACTAAGAGGCTCACTCCTTAGATCTCCCTGCTCCATAAATTTATCTTCTGTTTCAGGTATTATTCTACGTGCAGAGCTCTTAAGATAATCTATACATTTATTAGTAGCTATCCTGCAGATCCAGGCTTTCTCATTATTACCATCAAAATCTTCAAAGTGCTTATAAGCTGATATAAATGTTTCCTGGGCTATATCTTCAGATACGAAATAGTCTCCAGTCATCTTCAGGCAGATTGAAAAAACGAGATTCTGATATGTCTGCATTATTCTTATTAAGTTTTCTTTAGAATCTATTTTTCCCACCTCCCTTAATATTTATTTTTCAAGCGCTTTCATTATATATAACGATTGTATTATCAATAAGTCTTCAAAATTTTTTCAAAATATTTATAAATCCAAACAAAAAAGGTTATGACATATCATTTTTTGATACGTCATAACCTTATATTATTATATATATTATTTTTTTAGATCATCAATACTCAATTTTCTCAATTATTATTTAGCAATAATATTAAGAATCTTGCCCTTTACATAGATGATCTTAACGATGTTCTTACCTTCAAGAGCTCTTGCTACTGATGGTACCTGTTTAGCCTTCTCAACAGCGCTATCCTGCTCTTCTTCTGCAGCAAGTTCAACTGTTCCTCTCATCTTACCGCTTACCTGAACACCGATCTCAATTACATCTTCCTTACAAGCCTCTTCATCATACTCAGGCCACTTAGCATATGCAATTGATTCATTATGTCCCATCATCTGCCAGAGTTCTTCACCAGCATGTGGGCATACACATGAGAACATCTTGATGAAGCCTTCTGCGTACTCTCTTGGGCACTTATCCTTAGAAACGTTGTTCATGAAGATCATCATCTGCGCAATAGCTGTGTTAAATCCAAGTGTCTCAAAGTCATGTGTGATCTTCTTAACTGACTGATGATACAGTCTCTTAAACTTATCATCATCTGTATCAATAATGTTCTCTTCATTGCTGAAGTAGTTCCATACACGTCCGATGAACTTTCTGGCACCTTCAACACCCTGCTGGCTCCATGGCTTAGATGCTTCAAGAGCACCCATGAACATCTCATAGAGACGAAGTGTATCTGCACCATACTCATTAACGATATCACTAGGGTTTACAACGAATTCTGGGAATCTCTTACCCATCTTGATACCGTTTGATCCAAGAATCATACCCTGATGTACGAGCTTCTTGAATGGCTCGCTTACTGGAGATAAGCCCTTCTTGTAGAGATACTTATTCCAGATTCTTGAATACATAAGGTGACCAACTGCATGCTCTGGACCGCCTACATAAAGGTCAACTGGCATCCAGTGCTTTAAGAGTTCCTGATTAGCAAACTCTTTGTCGTTATGTGGATCGATATATCTGAAGTAATACCATGATGATCCAGCACTACCTGGCATTGTAGATGTTTCTCTTACACCCTTTATTCCGTTATGCTCATAGTTCTTCCATTCTGTAGCATTATCAAGTGGAGCCTTTCCGTTCTTGCCCTTATAGTCTTCAAGAACTGGAAGCTCAAGTGGAAGTTCATCATCATCAAGAACATGGATTGAACCATCTTCAAGATATACGATTGGCATTGGCTCGCCCCAATATCTCTGTCTTGCAAAAATCCACTCACGGAATCTGTAATTAACTGTTCTACGAGCAACGCCCATATTTACAAGCTTATCTGTAATAGCAACCTTAGCCTCTTCTACTGTAAGACCATCGAACTCTTCAGAATTTATCAGCTTGCAGCCCTTTCCAAGGTAATCGCCCTTTTCAAATGCATGCTCAGAGCAGTCACCACCATCAATAACCTGAATTCTAGGAATATTGTGAACCTCTGAATACTCAAAGTCTCTCTGGTCATGACTTGGAACTGCCATAACTGCACCTGTACCATATCCGCCGAGAACGAAATCACCGATGAATACAGGAACTTCCTTGCCATTAACTGGGTTAATAGCCTTTATTCCCTTAAGCTCACATCCTGACTTAGTCTTGTTGAGCTCTGTTCTGTCCATCTCAGTCTTCTTGAGTGTTTCGTTAATATAAGCCTGAACCTCATCCTGGTTCTCAATTCTAGGCATAAGCTCCTGAACTGTAGATCCGTCTGGAGCCAGTACCATGAATGTAATACCATAAATTGTTTCGATACAAGTTGTATAGATAGAGAATTCTCCACCGCCAACAATCTTGAAATCAACCTCTACACCTTCAGATCTGCCAATCCAGTTCTTCTGAATTTCTTTAGTAGACTGTGGCCAGTCAATTTCATCAAGTCCTGACAGAAGCTCTTCAGCAAATGCCTGCTGATCGATAACCCACTGCTTCATGTTCTTACGAACAACTGGAAATCCGCCTCTTTCTGACTTACCATCTATAACTTCATCATTAGAAAGAACTGTACCAAGTTCTTCACACCAGTTAACTGGCATATCTACATACTTGGCATAGCCATCCTTGTATAACTCTTTGAATATCCACTGTGTCCACTTATAGAAAGATGGATCAGATGTCTGTACCTGCTTATCCCAGTCATAATCGAATCCAAGTTCCTTAAGCTGCTTAGTAAATGTCTTGATATTCTCCTGTGTAAAACCGTTTGGATGATTTCCTGTATTAACAGCATACTGCTCAGCAGGAAGACCAAATGAATCATATCCCATTGGATGTAGTACGTTGTATCCCTGCATTCTCTTCATACGAGATATGATATCTGTAGCTGTATATCCTTCTGGATGACCTGCATGAAGGCCTACACCTGATGGATATGGGAACATATCAAGTACATAATATTTTGGCTTTGAGAAATCCCATACATCTGTCTTGAATGTATGATTATCATCCCAATATTTCTGCCACTTAGGCTCAATTTCTTTTGGATTATAAGGTACGTTACTCATTTTTCTCCTCTTTCCTAAAACTTTATTACTATTTGAGATTATAATCTCATATTATTTACTATTTACATAAATCCTGATTAAAAAATTTTTTTCTCAAGACTATTAACAACATTTCTAAGGCAGCCATCTTCAAATGGATTATTAAGTCCAACCTGTGGTAACAGCCCTGTAAAGAAATCCTTGGCTGAAAGTTCACATAATTTAAGATAGCTGTTCCATGCCTCTTTGTAATCTCTGTCCATCCATACCTTGTACTGGAAGGCATTGGCCTGTGCAATACAATAATCAATATAATATAGTGGACAATCAAATATATGGTGCTGTTTCTGCCAGAAGCATCCGCTCTCCATATATGGATTTCCTGAATAATCAAGATGTGGCTTGTACTGACGTTCCAGGTCTCTCCACATATTATTTCTATCCTTTGGACTAAGTCCTGGATTAGCATAGGCTATATCCTGGAATTCGTCAACCATAGTTCCATATGGTATAAATGCGGCTGCATCCTCAAGATGCATGTCTATATAGTCCTTGTATCTGTCTCCAAAGAACTTGTTCATCCATGGCTCTGTAAAGAATTCCATAGACATTGAATGTGTCTCTGCTGTTTCCATTGTGATATCTGCATGCTCTAAGATTGGATCCTTGGCAGCTACATATCCCTGAAAAGCGTGTCCACATTCATGTGTAATTACATCAACATCTCCGCTTGTTCCATTGAAGTTAGCAAATATAAATGGTGCCTTGTAATCATGAAGGTATGTCATGTAGCCGCCTGTCTTCTTGGTCTTGCGGCCCAGTACATCAAACAGGTCATTCTCACACATGAAATTCATGAACTCGCCCGTTTCTGGTGACAACTCTTCATACATCTTGCGACCAGCTTCAAGTATCTCTTCTGGTGTTCCTACTGGAGCAGGATTACCATTTAGGAAATATACTCCTTCATCCTCGAAGTGCAGACTTGATAGTCCAAGTCTTTCACGTCTTCTGTCATGAAGCTTTTCTGCAAATGGAACCCAGTCTTTTTTGACCTGCTCTCTATATGATTTAACATCATCTCTGCCATAGCAGTTACGCATCATTCTGTAATAACCAAGTGGCAGATAATTGTCATATCCAAGATCATTTGCCTGCTTAGTTCTGTTTTTTACCAGCTTGTCATAGATATCATCTATCTCTTCCTGGTTTGCTGCAAAAAATTCTGAGTATTTCTTCCAGGCTTCTATTCTCACATTTCTATCGCTATTTGTAAGATAAGGTGTCAGAAGTGACAGATTTAGCTGCTCACCTCTCCAATCTATCTTGGCTGTTGCAAGTATCTTATTATATCTTGATGTGAGCTGATTCTCCTCCTGCATGAGAGGTACAATTTTCTCATCTACTGCTTTCATCTGCAGCTCAATATTTTTAAAGGCGACCTTACCAATCTTCTCTTCAAGGTATGGTCTGAACTTGGAATTGTATAGCTTGGTCTGATAAGAAACCGTCATATTCTGAAATACCGGTCTCTTCTCATCATAGTAGTTCTGTTCACCTTCATAATATTCATCAGTCATATCTACGTCATGTCTGATCTCAGCTATAGTCATCTGTGTCATTGCATGACCATATAGCTCGTAATACTCTTTGTGAACTTCAAACTGCTCTTCTCCAGAGGCTGCATTATCAAGTTTTTGTTCTAATTCTTTGAACTTATCTGAGAGCTTGTCTATATCGACTCTCTCATATTTCATATCTTCAAATTTCATAATCTATAGCCCCTAATATTATCACTTTTAACAAACATCTCAATCTTATCACACTTCCTATTATTAATAAAAGTTATTATTGAAAAGATTTTATCTATCCACAAGGTCCAATATATATTTTCAATTGTTTATAAATCTTACGCATGATACAATGTTATGAGCTTTGTGAGCAAAGCTGCATAATTTATAGCTTTACATTTTACTTATTTTGACATCTAAAGGAGGTAACAGGTATATGAAAAAAGCTATTAAAGCATTTTTTTCCGTATTGGCATTTTTCCTTATTGTAGCAGCAGGACTTGCTGTATATGGAACAGTAACAAATAAATTCGATGTTGCAGGCAGTATTGAGCAGCTGGTAACAGGAGAGACATCAGATTATGGAACTGAAGCCGCATCAGGTACAGCTTCTTCCGAAACTCCTACTCTTCAGCAGCAGGTAACCCGTTATGCAACCAAAAAAGCTGTAGAAGCAGCTATTTCAAGTGCTACAGGAACAGATGTAAGCATTGATGAATTAGAAGAAAACATGACTACTGAAGATGCTGAAGAACTTGAAGGTATTATCAACAAATATGCTGATAATGGTACAGTTCTCGAAGCAGCAAAAGAGATAGCAAATAACTCAGGTAATGTTACAGAAGCTCTTGAATCACTTGACAGTGTAGATCAGGAAGATCTTGAAAAACTATATGAATTATATCAGGAATATGGTGATAACCTTACTGATATATGAATTATATCAGGAATATGGTGATAACCTTACTGACTAATATATATTTATTGAAATTGGAGATTTATTTTATATGAGTATTTTGAACGTTGAACATTTGACACACGGCTTTGGAGACAGGGCCATCTTCGACGATGTATCCTTCAGGCTCTTAAAGGGCGAACACATAGGCCTTGTAGGAGCTAACGGTGAAGGCAAATCAACATTTATGAATATCATCACTGGCAAGCTCATGCCAGATGAAGGTAAGATTGAATGGGCCAAAAATGCAAACGTTGGTTATATGGACCAGCATGCAGTACTGCAAAAGGGTATGACTATAAGAGAAGCTCTTGCTGATGCTTTTAGTTCTCTCTACGACATGGAAGCCCAGATGAATAAGTGTTATGAAGATATGGCAACTGCCACTCCAGAAGATATGGACAAGCTCATGGAAGAAGCAAGTGAGCTTCAGGAAATGCTAAACGTTCATGACTTCTATATGATTGATCCCAAGATTGATGAAGTAGCCAATGCTCTAGGTCTTACAGAAATAGGTCTTGATCATGATGTATCTGAATTATCAGGTGGTCAGAGAACCAAGGTCCTTCTGGCCAAGTTATTACTTGCAAAACCAGATATTCTGCTCCTTGATGAGCCTACTAACTATCTGGATAAAGAGCATATTGCATGGCTTCAGAGATATTTGTAGGATTACGAAAATGCCTTTATCTTAATAAGCCATGATGTTCCATTTATGAACAGTGTTGTAAATATCATTTACCACATGTATGACCAGGACCTCAAGCGTTATGTTGGCGACTATGATAAATTCACAGAAGTATTTGAAATGCAGAAATCCCAGCAGGAAGCTGCTTACAGACGTCAGCAGCAGGAAATCGCCGATCTTAAGGACTTTGTTGCAAGGAACAAAGCCAGGGTATCTACAAGAAATATGGCCATGTCCAGACAGAAGAAGCTTGATAAAATGGATCTTATTGAAAAGCCTACAGAGAAACCAAAGCCAACCTTTAATTTCCTTCAGGGCGGCTTATCTGGCAAGATGATATTCGAAACTAAAGACCTTGTAATTGGTTACGACGAACCACTTAGCCAGCCTATCAATATCATGATGGAGCGCGGCCAGAAAATAGTTATAGAAGGTGCAAATGGTATTGGTAAGACTACTCTCTTAAAGAGTATCATGGGACTTATCCCTGGTATTTCTGGTAAGGCTGAACTTGGTGACAGCCTTGAACTTGGATATTTTGAACAGGAAATGACAGGTGATGGAGATAATACATGTCTTGAGGAAATATGGCAGGAATTCCCTGGATATTCCCAGTATGAAGTCCGTTCAGCACTTAGTAAATGCGGTCTTACTACCAAGCATATCGAGAGTAAGGTAAGAGTATTATCTGGTGGTGAACAGGCCAAAGTACGTCTGTGCAAACTCATTAACAGAAAGAGTAATATCCTGATCCTCGATGAGCCTACAAACCACCTCGATGTTGATGCCAAGGATGAGCTAAAAAGAGCTCTTAAAGAATACAAAGGCAGTATCCTGATGGTATGTCATGAACCTGACTTCTACGACGGACTTGCTACTGATGTAATTGATTTATCTGAATATACAACAAGATTATAAATATATAAATAATAAAAAAGCTGTGGAAAATGATTTAATTTATCATTAACCACAGCTTTTTTATTATCTTCTAATATTTAGTTTTAATTCAGTACTTCCTGAATCTTCTGAATCATCTCATCTTCCTTCAGTCTGAATTTGATCTCAACTCGTCTTGAAGCTTCCATATCTATTTCATCAGTATCATTACCATCTGAATCCTTAACATAGATAGGATCACTATAGGACTTACCATTTACAGTAAGTACTTCCTGCAACTTTTCAATCTGCTCTTCACTTAGACCATTTGATTTATCGAGACAGAAATCTGCAACTGCCTTAGCTCTAGCATATGACAGTTCCTGATTATAAGCATATGTACCATCTGTATCTGTGTGACCTTCAATAATAATCTCTGCAATATTATCTATATACTCATCCTGTAGCAGAACTTCTATATATTTAGGTATAACATTTGCAAGCACCTTTTTACTGCTACTTGTAAGTGTCTCATCATTATATCCGAACAATACATCAGATGAGAAAGTTATAGAACCTGTCTGTGAATCAACTTCCATCTTGGAATTATTAAATGCAGACTGTAATTCTCCAATAAGATCTGTCTTAATTCCAACAATTGACTGAAGTTCACTCTTAGTTGTAGCCAGCTCAGCCTGTGCATCTGCTACCTCTGCATAAGCATTATTCAGATCTGTCTGAGTCTGAGCTATCTGATCATATGCATTCTGCAGCTCTTCATCTGTAAGTGCTGCCTGCTCATATGCAGACTGCAGCTCTGCAAGAGATTCTGCAAGCTCCTTATTAGACTCTTCTATTTCACTTCTGGTAGTTTCCAGCTGTTCCTGTGCTGTCTGAAGTTCTAGTTTGGTCTGATCAAGATCTGTTGTTTTCTTCTTGTAAATAGCCAGTGTTATAGCAATTATTACTACAAAAATGAGTAATAGCGCAGCCATCATATCTGAATATGACTGCCAATAGCTATGATCAGTAAAGGCCTCTCTACTTTTTCTATTTTTATGCATTTCAAAGGGCCTCCTTTAATCAAGTTCAATCTGTTGCATCTTGTCAAAGGTATATAACTGGTTACCTATATCCTTACATGCTGCATCCAGGCTTTCCTTCTGATTCAGTAACTCTTTGGCAAATACCTCCTGATTATCCATAGTCATCTTGACTGCCTGCTGAAGGGTCTTATTAGATTCAATAAGTTCATCAACCGCCATAACAATAGACTTATTACTTTCAAGCATTTTGGCTTCTGTACCTACAACATCACGAAGAGTTGTACCCAGTTCGCTCATCTGCTTACCACTTGATGCTGTCATCTGATTTACAAATCTATCTACTATTACAGACATTTCCTGAGTCTGCTCTTTAGAAATACCTCTCTGGATTTCTACAAGCTCTTTTAATGCATTTGTCATATTGGCCTGATATACAAGCATAGCTGCAATATCACCATTTTGATCTGATGGAACAGGCTGTGAATACTGTCTGAATATAGATATAAACCTATCCAGCTTGTTATAAGCATCTGACATAATACTTCTGTATACTACATTAAATACAAGTGAAAAGAATATTCCATAAACTGATGTATGGAATGCAACCTTCATACCTGCAAGAAGTGGTCCAACATTATCTGTAATTGTAAATATATCATTTCCGCTAAATGAACTAAGTCCAATAGACAATCCCAGGAAAGTACCAAGGATACCTAGTCCTGTAAGTGATCCGGATATTCCTGAATTATAGAAATTAAGTCCTATATTATCCAGAAGATCTTCATTTATATAATCTTCGATATCTACTCCAGCCTTATATCCAGCTCTTGTATGATATTTATCAAGCTTCATGCAGTATTTACCAAGGGCTTTATCAAGAGCATTTTCATTAAATAGTTCTGAATAATTCTCTTTGGTAATTATATATGGCCTTCCATCTTCTGCTTTGACACTATTGCTGATAATATCTGCAGCATTAGACAATTCATCTGTACACTTATTAAGTCTCATAAAACTAATGGCTGATATTATAAACAAAACACCTATTACAACCAGGAAACACAGATTGATAATAAGATTTGAAAGTGATGTTACACTACCTGTAAATACACCATTCACATACAGGATAAGTGCCAATACTATAATGTAGAAGACAAATAGACTATAGAATAACTTGTTTTTCATTTAAATTCATACCTCCTCCGCAACAATTCCTTATTTTATAAACAAGTTGTCTGACATCTCAAATTTTAGCAAATACGACTTCTAATCTCAATAACAATGCCTAATTTACACATTTTTTTCACAGTTGTAACTTACCTGTTCACCTTTTAGCTTCGTTAACCAAATAGCGATATCTTGTTTATAAAATTTTAATAATTAATACAAGTTTCCTTGTGTGATTCTGTTGTATAATAAATGTACTCAAAACTTGTTTTAATAGTTTTCTGACTTGTGTTTTGTATTTTGATTCTTATAAACTCATCTCGTGGAATTGGAGGTGACAAACTATGATTGTTTACAGTACATACTTTCATAATCATATGACAGTGGATGAATATCTTAATAAATGCGAGCAATATGAGGATAATGTTCTTATTGATCAAGCCACTTTCCTCAAGAATCTTGAACTATCATTTGAAGGGCAAGGCGATGCACAGTATTTATTTGATAGTATGATTTTCCCTACAATGTCATACTGTGATGACAGAATGAAATATCTGGACAATACCTACACTCTCACTAATGCAACAGTCATGTTGTCAGCTATTAACAGCACTAAGAGAGCCTTCCCAGAAGTATATCGCTGGTATCACAGACCACATAAATAACAAAAAGGAACGAATCCTCGAGCTAGCTCGGGAGTTCGTTCCTTATTTATAGATTTATTTCCATAAACTCTCATTGTCATATCTTGTATCAAGAGCATCTGAGAACCATCTTCCATTCATTACATTTTGGATAATAGTCTCTTTTACATCACTATCAACAGTTTCATCTGCATCCATAGCATCCATGATATCATCATAACTACTTGAAACATCTTTCATTTCAGCAGTTGCTGTTGTATCATTTGCATCCAGAACTAATGATTCAGGTGCATCTGTAGTCCATGCATTCCATGTTGTAAGTCCATCACCATTAGGATCACCTGTTGCAAGGAAGTTTCCGAGATATGCATCAAATAATGACGCCATATCCTGATATCCATCTACATTAAAGTCATAGAAACTACTGTAGCTATGCTGATCAGTAAGCATTGGTACAAAAACTCCATGAAAAGCTCCAAGTCCATCTATTACTGCTTCACTATTAGCTGAGCCGTAATCTACCTGACACAGATAAATATCAGAATCATAAGAGTCAAACATCTTCTCAGCACTACACTGTGCATTAAATATACGATACATATCTGATCCATATGTACATCCAAACTCTTTAGCAGCTGTAAGAGTCTCTTCATCCCATTCTGCTACAGCATCTGATGAATAGAAACCGTCAAAATTGTTGAACAGACTGAATTCAGTACTGCCTGTCAGCATAAGTACCGGAACACTGTTATAACTTGTTGTATCAAATCCTTCTTCTGGAATTACAACTCCATCTGTATATAAGTGCGGAAAAACGCTCATACGTATTCCTGCATTTGCCATTAGTGTACATAAACGCTCTGCATCAATACTATATAAATACTCTTTTACATCTTCTCCATCGCTCAAAAGCCATTCTGTAGCTGTATCAGTATCATCTGCCATTCCATCTTCTACAGCAAGTGGAGCTACTGCAGCAGCAATCTGTCTGGCACTTGCATCTTCGTCTGCAACTGTCATACCACCTGAATATACTACAGCCTTATCAAATTTACCCTCAAATAATGGACTTATAAGCATAGCCATTACATCTCTTCCACCAGCAGAAAAACCTGAAATCGTAATATTATCAGCATCTCCGCCAAATGCTTCTATATTAGCTTTTACCCAATCAAGTGCTTTTGCAATATCAAGCATTGCATAGTTACCTGTGCTGTCTTCTTCTGTCTGTAATGCTGGTAAACAGTTAAATCCTAATATTCCAAGGCGATAGTTAAGAGAAACGTATACACAATTCTCATCTACTACAATCTGACTACCTTCTATTTCACTACTGCTACCTGTCTGGTTATTACCACCATGAATATATACCAGAACTGGAAGATTCTCAGCATCTTCTGTTGCATATATATCTAAATTAAGACAATCTTCTGAACCTTTTACTACTGTCTCTCCTGTTGAATAATCTGTTCCACACTGGATAGCTACTTCTGCAGCTTCTGTACAGTCAAGTACATCACTCCAGCTATCAGGATCTTCTGGACTACTCCAACGAAGTTCATCAACTGGTGCCTTTGCATATGGTACTCCGTACCATGTAATGCAGTCCCCATTTTCGATACCTTCAACATCACCGTAAGCTGTAGTTCTAACAGTTGATAACTCTTCAGTTTCATCAGACTCAGTTTCCGCTGATTCTGTCACAGATTCTGTTGCAGATTCATCTGAAGCTTCCGCTATAGCTTCTTCTGTGCTATCTGATTCAACAGATTCATCTGTTGTACTATTTTCTGTATCTTCACTAACCTGTGAAGATGCTGCGTTCTGTCCACACGCCATAACAGAACTTGCCATAAATGATGCCAATAAAATTGCTACTATTTTCTTTTTCATATAACCCTCTCTTATAACCTGTTTTTTTGCCGGCAAGATAATTCTAGGTGTCGGTAGTAACTACCGGTAAAGAAAAAATATCGACGTAATTTTTGTTGAAAATATATAAATTATTCTTGTATACTACCTTTTATAGGAAGGGTTATATATTATGTTTAATTATCTAAGAATAGGAGATTTTTCTAAAAAGATCGGTGTAACGTCAGAGTTTCTCAAATTTTATGATAAAGAAAATCTTGTTAAGCCAATCTGGAAAGATGATATGCATTACAGATATTATGCGGATTTCCAGACTGTTCATTTAAATGAATATTACAGATTAAGTCGTATTGGTCTATCTCTAAATGATGCTAAAAACCTAATTCAAACTGGTTCTCTGGATTCATTTATTACTACATATAACAATCAGCTGCAACATATAGAAAAAGAAATAGAAGAATTAAAATCAGATTATCAATATGCATCAGATTTCAAGCAAGATCTTATAAAAATAAAAAACAAAAGTAGTTGGACAATAGAATATTTAAATGGTTTTACATTTACAAGTTTTGATTTTAATAATGACGACCTGCCAATGTCAGAACACAAGCATGAGATTAAAAAATCTCTTGTTAGTCAAATGGTTAAATTTACAACTAAAATTACCGAAGACAGCTTTAGCTATACACTTGATGATACACCATTTAAGCGCTATTGGGGATATATAGATTATAATGCTACAAACAATAATACTTTATTCAAAAAATCCAATGAATATACTGCAAAAGGTGTTACCTACACCCGTATTAATCCTGGCAGATTCTTCTGTTTGTGTCATTCTATCCCAGCTGTCTATGACAAAGAGGGAAAACTGGCTGATTGTGTATGGGACTTTTCTGAGCCTTTAAATATAATGAAAAAATATAATCTTATGCCAGCTAATAATTTGTTTCAGGAAAGATTATGTGTAATTCACGAACGTGATGGAGACTATCTGCTAACTAAAACTTATATTCCTATTGAATAAATGATTTATATGCAAATCAAAAAGACATATTTGTACTAAACTAAAATATACTTAAAGTACAAATATGTCTTTTTATTTTTATTTATAGATATAATAATTATAAATAATACTAACCATTAGATCTGTGCTAGAGCCTGCTCAAGATCTGCAATGAGATCAGCTTTGTCTTCTAGACCACATGACATTCTTACAAGTCCTGCTGGAATTCCTGCTTCCAGGAGCTGTTCATCAGTCATCTGACGATGTGTTGATGTAGCTGGGTTCAGGCAACATGTTCTAGCATCAGCAACGTGAGTTTCAATAGCTGCAAGCTTTAAGTTCTTCATGAACTTCTCAGCAGCTGCTCTTCCGCCCTTAAGTTCAAATGATACAACACCGCATCCACCATTTGGAAGATACTTCTGTGCTCTTTCATAATACTTATTGCTCTTAAGACCTGAATAATTAACACTTACTACCTTGTCATTCTGCTCAAGGAATTCTGCAACAGCCTGTCCGTTTTCTACATGTCTAGGCATTCTCACATGTAATGATTCAAGACCAAGATTTAATATAAACGCGCTCTGTGGAGACTGAACACATCCAAAGTCTCTCATAAGCTGGGCTGTAGCCTTAGTTATAAATGCACCTTCTTTGCCAAATTTCTCAGCATAAGTAATTCCATGATATGAATCATCTGGTGTGCAAAGTCCTGGGAACTTGTCTGCATGAGCCATCCAGTCAAATTTACCCGAATCGATAATAGCTCCACCTATAGCTGAACCATGACCGTCCATATACTTAGTTGTAGAATGTGTAACAATATCCGCACCCCATTCAATTGGTCTGCAATTAACTGGTGTAGGGAATGTATTATCAACAATCAGTGGTACGCCATGTGCATGTGCAACCTTTGCAAACAGCTCAATATCAAGAACTGTAAGAGCTGGATTAGCGATAGTCTCACCAAACATTGCTCTTGTATTGTCCTTAAATGCTGCATTTAACTCCTCCTCTGTAGCATCTGGAGAAACAAATGTAACTTCGATGCCCATCTTAGCAAGAGTTACAGCTATTAAGTTAAATGTTCCACCATAGATTGATGATGATGCAACAATATGACTTCCACATTCACAAATATTGAATATAGCAAAAAAGTTCGCTGCCTGACCTGAAGATGTAAGCATTGCTGCGCTACCGCCTTCAAGATCCGCAATCTTGGCAGCTACCATATCACAAGTTGGATTCTGAAGTCTTGAATAGAAATATCCACTTGCCTCTAAATCGAATAGCTTACCCATATCTTCACTTGTTTCATATTTAAAAGTAGTAGACTGAATAATTGGAATCTGTCTTGGCTCTCCATTTCCTGGAGTATATCCAGACTGCACACATTTTGTATTAATTTTATATTCGCTCATAAAATGCCTCCTTAGCATATTCCCCAATACCATAGTTTACCACATTTCTTTACTAATGCAATGCTTTAAAGCAGCCGGCTGATTTATTAGAAATATGGTGCTATAATCACATGCTGGAAATAAGAGGATTATAAATATGAATAACAAAACACAGAACCTGACAACAGGTAATTTATTTACACAAATACTATTTTTTTCACTTCCGCTTATAGCATCTAATTTATTGCAGGTATTATTCAATCTTGCAGATGTATCAGTAGTAGGAAGATTTGCAGGTGATATTCCACTTGGAGCAGTTGGATCTACAACTACTCTTGTTTATATATATGTAGGTATACTAATGGGTATGTCTATAGGAACCAATATTCTGACAGCGCACAGCATAGGCGTTGGCCGCAAAGATGTTTATGACAAGACTATACATACAGCTCTTATCATTAACCTGGTAGAAGGCATCATCCTTTTTGTCATAGGACAATTGACATCAGAATTTGTACTAAATCTTCTTGGAACCAAAGAAGAATTTTTAAGCGGAGCTATGTTATATATGAGAATATATTTCATTGGTCTCCCTGCTCAGGCTATATATAACTATGGTAATGCGGTATACAGTGCACATGGCAATACTAGAAAACCACTCGTCTTTCTATCAATAGCCGGAATACTCAATATTATTCTGAATCTATTCTTTGTCATAGTATGTCATATGGCAGAAGCAGGAGTTGCTGCAGCTAGTGTTATATCACTCTATGTATCAGCAATCTGTATTCTCATATCATTTATGACCAAAGACTCCAGAATAAAACTTAGTATCAAAAAGCTCAAATATGATAAGACTATCGGCGCTGGTATTTTAAGACTTGGCATCTCATCCGGCATACAAAATGCTATATTCCAGATAGCTAATCTTTTTATACAGGGAAGCGTCAACACATTTCCTTATATAGTAGTTGCCGGGAACTCTGCAGCACAGAATGCAGATTCTCTTGTCTATGATGTAATGGCTGCATTCTACACAGCTTGTAACAGCTTCATGGGACAGAACTACGGTGCCGGTAATAAAAAACGCGTAACCATGACCTATTTTATAAGCCTTGGCTACGCACTTGTAATTGGTATAATTATGGGATTTACACTTGTATTATTTGGTAATGAATTCCTCTCCATATTTACAACTAATAGCGATGTAATAAATGCCGGTATGCAGCGCCTTAAGATCATGGGCATCTGCTATGGATTCTCAGCTTTCATGGACTGCACAATAGCTGCATCCCGTAGTATGGGTAAGAGCCTTATCCCAACAGTAATCGTAATTATGGGATCCTGTGTATTTAGAATCATATGGGTATATACCATATTTGCACACTTCCATACATTACCATCCTTATATCTGTTATATATTTTCTCCTGGACGATTACTTCAGTTGCGGAGATTATATACTTTATCCATATATATAGACATGCATGGTCTTATACTCCAAAACATTAAAGAACAAAAACTTCCCACATCCCTTCATGAGATAAAACAGTCATCTACTCGCTTTTCGCCTCAGAACATTCTGGGATGTGGGAAGATTTTTGTTACTAATCTAAAAATACATCATCCGTAATGCTCGAATCATTGACTTCGTCGCCCTCACGGACAATACTGCATCTATTATTTGAATCTACATAGATAAAATATGTATGTTTCTGATTTCTGACATCTACAGTTTCATAGGTAACACCTATTACGAACATATACCCATTATCAGTCCAATATGCATTATTTGCTATATTACTAATCCTTACTGGATCTGCATCATTCTGATACCTTTGATAAAAAGTTGACTCTGCAAAACTTCTTGCCACACATGCCCGTCTGTAAAAAGTTTTCAAATCATACGAATACTTATCAGAAGATCTGCTCACTCCACACCCTGTAAGCATAAGAATAGATAATAGCAATAATACTGCCAAGTTTATTCTATTCATTACAATTACTCCAAAACCTCAAAAAATAGAAAACAAAAAACAATCAAACTTTATTCTAGCATACATTTTCTCTTTTTGTTCATTAAATATGACTTTTTGTCACTTCGTTCCAAAAGTCATGCAAATAGGCCAATTGAAATCGACTTCGTCGAAGGGCCTATTTGCCACCTGAATCATATTCTTACGAAACTCGCAGAAATTGCGAGTTTCTGTAATATACTCACAAGAATATATACTTTTTTGAACAGCATATTATCTATAATATGTCAATAAGTTCTCCAGCAAGAGCTTTGTTCATACTTCTGACAGCACAGAATTTACCACACATACTGCATGTATCACTATGATCATCTTCTGGCGCTCTGCTATCTCTTATCTCTTTGGCTGTTTCCGGATCTATTGCCTCTTTCCACTGTGCATCCCAGTCCAGTATCTTTCTTGCATCTGCCATTCTGTCATCCTGATCTCTTGCTCCAGGTATACCCTTTGCAATATCAGCAGCATGAGCTGCAATTTTACTAGCTATTATACCCTGGTGTACATCTTCTTCATTTGGAAGAGCCAGGTGTTCTGCAGGCGTAACATAGCATAGAAATGCTGCGCCTGATGCAGCAGCTATAGCGCCGCCAATTGCAGCTGTTATATGGTCATAACCTGGTGCAATATCAGTAACAAGTGGTCCAAGTACATAGAATGGAGCACCTTTACATACAGTCTGCTGTACCTTCATGTTGGCAGCTATCTGATCCATTGGAACATGTCCAGGACCTTCTACCATTACCTGAACGTCTCTGTCCCATGCTCTTTGTGTAAGTTCTCCAAGTCTTAAGAGTTCTTCTAACTGAACACCATCAGTTGCATCTGCAAGGCATCCTGGTCTGCAGGCATCACCAAGACTTATAGTAACATCATGTTCTCTGCATATTTCTACTATTTCATCATAGTATTCATAAAATGGATTTTCTTCTCCAGTCATTGACATCCAGGCAAATACAAGGCTTCCTCCGCGGCTTACGATATTCATCTTGCGACCGCCATTTCTGATCTGTTCGATGGTCTTTCTGGTAATACCGCAATGAACTGTAACAAAGTCAACACCATCCTCAGCATGGAGTCGTACAACGTCAATAAAATCCTTAGCTGTAAGTTCTCTAAGATCCCTCTGATAATGAATGACGCTGTCATATATAGGAACCGTTCCAATCATTGCAGGACATTCGTTGCAGAGCTTTTGTCTAAATGGCTGTGTATTACCATGGCTTGATAAATCCATAATTGCCTCAGCACCAAAGTCTACTGCCTTCATTACCTTTTTCATTTCTATATCATAATCTTTGACATCACGGCTTACACCAAGATTAACATTTATCTTAGTCTTGAGCTTTGCTCCTATTCCATTAGGGTCAAGACCTTTATGCGCAGGATTGGCTGGTATTACTACCTGTCCCTTTGCAACTAACTGTTGCAGCTCTTTGATGTCATAATTTTCTTTTCTGGCTACAATTTTAAGCTCTGGTGTTACTATTCCCTTTCTTGCAGCTTCCATCTGTGTATAATATTCTTTTTTCATAGTCATAATCCTCTTCTCTTATCTATAATTCATAAATATAATTCAGCAGTATTTAGCCTATACGTCTCTTACTGCCTGCCTCAGTATAATAATTGTTAATAGCAAAACCATGATCAAGAGGTCCGCTTCCCTTACCAAGATCAAGGCCGCTTTCCAGCGCGCCGCTTATATAGCTCTTAGCTCTGTCAACGCTATCATAGATACCAAAGCCTTTTGCGAGATTAGATGCAATGGCACTGGATAGTGTACATCCGGTTCCATGCGTATTAGGATTATTTATTCTCTTCCCCTTGAAATAGCTTATACACTTATCTTCGCAGTTATACAGGACATCATTTGCATCATTTATGCTATGACCTCCCTTTACAAGTACTGAAGTATTCCACTCCTGTCCTATTGTCTCTGCAGCTTTTTCCATGTCTTTAGCTGAGCTAATATCTATTCCAGATAGAATTACTGCTTCTGGAATATTAGGTGTTACAATATCTGCAAGTCCAAAGAGTTCTTCCTTCATAGTCGCTATAGCGTCTTCCTGTACAAGTCTTGATCCACTTGTTGATACCATTACAGGATCTACTACAATATTTTCTGCCTTATAATCTTTTAATATAGAAGCTATAACTCTTATAAGTTCTGATGAACTTGTCATTCCAATCTTAACTGCATCAGGTCTGATATCTTCAAATACAGCTATGAGTTCCTCTTTAAGAAACTGTGGACTAACCTCCATAATACTACTAACTCCGGTCGTATTCTGCGCTGTAAGCGCTGTGACAGCTGTCATGGCATATACACCATTAGCTATCATAGTCTTCATATCTGCCTGAATGCCGGCGCCTCCGCTGCAATCACTTCCAGCGATTGATAATGCACATCTCATTTTATTATTCCTCCAACAAATAGCATATATTCACAAAATAAATTCATTTATAATACCGATTCAAGGTGGTGCCCCCGGTGAACCGGTTATAATTTATATATAAGCGTTTATCACGCAAACATATCAGTACTCATATCAAAGAGACCGGCTGCTGCCTGTCTGATATTAGTCTTTCCAAAAATACCAGAGATAACTGCTACTCCGCTTATTCCGCTTCCATCAAGTTTCTGGATATTCTCTTCATTTATTCCTCCAATAGCTACTACAGGAATATCAACAGCAGCGCATATTCTCTTATATTCATTGACATCAATTGGTTTTGCATCAAGCTTTGTTTTAGATCCAAATGCCGCTCCAACTCCAAGATAATCAGCTCCTTCATTAAAGGCTTTTACTGCTTCTTCCACATTATGAGCTGTGGCTCCAATTATCTTGTTATCGCCCAAGATCTTCCTGGCTTCAGCAATAGAACCATCGCTTTGTCCCAGATGAACCCCGTCAGCATCAGCCTGCAAACATACTTCTACGTTGTCATTAATAATCAGCGGAACTCTGTGTTTAATACATATATCCTTTATTTCAAGAGCCTCTTTTATAAACTCTTCTTTTTCTATATTCTTTTCTCTCAGCTGTAAAATAGTAACTCCGCCCTGAAGAGCAGCATCAACTGATGCTTCAAGGCTCCTTCCTCTAAGCAGTTTCCTGTCTGTAATCGCATATAGTAGTAACTTACTCTTTTCCATTTTCTCCCTCCATAGAACTATATAAAATTTGAAAAAAAATCCAGATCATTTCTGATCTGGATCTCTATAACTTATTGGCTACGATTCTTAATATTTGAACTCATAATAACTATCTTGCAGGATTAGATAATATTCCTGTCTTATCTGATACTACTAAACGAAAAAAATCGAGTAGCAGAGCTACTCGATTCTAAAGTCCATAATTAAATCTATACACTCCCTACGTTGGCATTATCCAAATCAGGTTATGGGTCGTGCATCTGATACCTGCACCTCTCAGCCGCCTCTAGCAGCTCCCCGACTATATTTATTTTTTCAACGCTACAACATTATCACATCTAATAAATATATGCAAGAAAAAACAGACGGATTTATAATAAAAATCCGCCTGTTTAATACTTCACTTATTATTTGATTGTATACTTAAGAGATACTGACTTACTCAAAGATGAACTAGCACTCAAGTACAAATATACTGTCTCTCCCTGATTAAGAGTAATCTTACCTGTTCTCTTTGGGATGAATCCACCAGATGATTTTCTGCTGGCAAACCACATTGTTGAATTGCTTCCACCCTTTGTACTTACAGGTACCTGGCCGATACTGTCACCATATCCTGAATATCTCATAACATATCCAAAACCGCATGCATAACGACCTGTATTAGATCTAACATTACTAATAGTGAATGAATAAGTTTTAGTAGTTGGAGCTGTAAATTTCATATAACCGCAGAAGGTACCACTTTTTGGCTTAAGTGTTACTTTATAAGTGCCCTTTTTTACAGTCTTAGCTTTACTGGCTGCAACTGTTCCAGATGTTGTAAACTTAGCTTTTGTCAAACTAATGCTCTTTGTCTTAGCAGATACATTAACTGGTGATGATAGTGTAAATACAATCAGAAATGCAAGTACAAGTGAAAGTACTCTTTTCAATGTTCCCATCATTGTGTTTGTTTTTGTTCTCATTTTTTCCTTTTTCCTCCCGAAAAATAATATTTTCATTTCCAGATAATATAATACAAAACATAAAATCAATAATCTACTGTCATTATGCTGAAATAAAAAGTCATAATTCTTACATTTTTATAAAATAAAGCTTCATTTATAGAATGTCGTTAGCGACATTCTCGCGCCCGAGCGGTATTGCGAAGCAATTAAATTCATTTCCGCGAGGTGCGCATCCTGCACGGAGTGCTTTTATTGAATAGGAAAGCAATTTCCTATTCAATAAAAAACAAGACGACAGCTATCACCCTTAGCTGCCGCCTTGTCAAATATAGGAAGGCTTCTATATTTTTGTATTATAAATCTTAATCATCAACATTATCAGCTGCTACCTTCTCTGCTCTTGCAGCAACTTCTCTTTCCTGAATATCTGTTGGTGCCTGCTCATATCTGTTGAACTCATATTCAAAGTCACCGCTTCCACCTGTCATGGATCTGAGCTGTGTGCAATATCCAAAGAGTTCCATCATAGGAACATCAGCTTCTATTATCTGCTTACCATTTCCATTAGGATTCATTCCAAGAACTCTTCCTCTACGCTTATTAAGATCACCCATTACATCACCTGTATATGCATCAGGTACAGTAACCTTAAGAGTAGCTATAGGCTCAAGTAGTACTGGTGTTGCTTCCATAAAGCCTTTCTTGAAGGCCTGAGTAGATGCAACCTTGAATGCCATTTCAGATGAGTCAACTGGATGATATGATCCATCATACAGAGTAGCTTTAACACCTACTACAGGATATGCTGCAAGTGGACCTCTCTGTGTAGATTCTGCAATACCTTTTTCTACTGCAGGGAAGAAGTTCTTAGGAACTGCTCCACCTACTACAACCTGTTCAAATACATAAGGCTTGGATGTATCGCCAGATGGCTCAAAACGCATCTTAACATGACCATACTGACCATGACCACCTGTCTGCTTTTTGTACTTATATTCAACATCAGAGTTCTTACGAAGTGTCTCTCTAAATGCTACCTTTGGCTTAGTAAGATCAATAGCTACCTTATATTCATTGAGGAGCTTACTCTGTACCACTTCCAGATGCATGTCACCCATTCCATAGATAACTGACTGATGATTCTCAGAATCATTAACAACTTTAATTGTTGGATCTTCTGCCGCAATCTTGGCAAGTGACTGTGCAATCTTATCGATATCAGACTTATTCTGTGCATGATATCTCATGCTGGTATATGGATTTGATATATCCATCTTGGCATACTGTATAGGATTAGCTTTTGTAGAAAGTGTATCTCCTGTAGCAATATCCAGCTTCTGAAGCGCACACAAATCGCCGGCATGTACTTCTGGAACTTCAGTTGGCTTATTACCTGTAAGCACGTATAACTTACCAATCTTAAGTTCTATATCCTTATTGGAATCATACATAACATCATCTGTCTTAATAACTCCAGAACGAACCTTTATAAGAGAATACTTACCAATGAATGGATCATTCATTGTCTTGAATACAAAGGCTGTCTTAGGCTTAGAAAAATCAAAGTTTGCTTCGAATATATCATTTGTATTCATATTAATACCAGCCATCTTTCTGTTTTCAGGCGCTGGCATATATTTAACTATATCATCAAGTAGTGTATAAACACCCTGACACAGAATATTTGAACCCATTTCAATAGGCACTATAGAACCTTCACAAACATTCTGTCTAAGAGCTGCTCTGATTTCTGCTTCTGAGAATGTATCTCCATTGAAGTATCTGTCCATGAATTCTTCTGAACTCTCAGCAACAGCTTCAATAAGAGTATCTCTGCATATCTTCAGATTAGGCTCATTGTATTCAGGGATCTCGCACTCTCTAACTTCTTTGCCTTCCCATCTAAATCCCTTCTCCTGTATTACATTTATATAACCTACGAATTTTTCATTTTCACGGATTGGCAGGTTGAATGGTGCAATTTTCTTGCCATACTTATCAGTGAGGTCCTGCACTACCTGTCTATAAGATGCATCATCAATATCCATATCTGATACATAGACCATTCTTGGAATATTATATTTTTCGCATAAATCCCATGCTCTTTCTGTTCCTACTTCAACACCGGCTTTACCGGAAACGACAATGATGGCAGCATCTGCGACACTGATGGCTTCTTCGACCTCTCCAACAAAATCAAAAAATCCAGGTGTATCTAAGATATTGATCTTGCAATCTTCCCATTCAAGCGGAATGACCGATGTCTTAATAGATATCTGTCTCTTCTGCTCTTCTTTGTCGAAATCACTTATCGTATTTCCGTCAGAAACTTTTCCCATTCTGGATGATAGACCTGCTAAATAAGCCATTGCTTCAGCCAGACTGGTCTTCCCAGCTCCGCCATGTCCTAGTAATACTACGTTCCTAATTTTGTCAGTTGTGTAAACGTTCATATTAAGCCCTCCAGTTAGTTATTCAGTTTTGGGTGATTTGCAAGAAATCTTATAGAACTCCCCATTGATTTTATGAGTATATTTTACTAAAATTGCGTGTACAATACAAGCGATTTAGGTGGATTTGCACAAAAAATCTGATAAAAAGTATAGACCGGCTTGTAATAGCAGTTTCTACTAAAAAAGTTTCTAAGAGCCTTTAGTTTCGTTGACTTTCACACTTTGACGTGATATAGTTTCAATATAATAAGCCTTATTTTAGGCGCTTACAAAAGTTTTAGGGAGAATTATTTAATGAGTTCATTGTCTTGCGGCTTTATAGGTCTTGGTCTTATAGGAGGTTCAATAGCAAGAGCTTTAAAAGAAGTTTATAGTGATATACATATTGTTGCATACGCACCTCACAGAACAACTGTTGATGCTGCCATAGAGGCTGGCATAGTTGATGAAGGCGCTGATGATATAGATTCACACTTTACTAATCTTGATTATATCTTTTTATGTGCACCGGTTGAGCACAATAATGAGAACCTTAAGAAACTTAAACCATTTTTATCACCAAAAACTACACTTACTGATATAGGAAGTGTTAAAACAAGTATACATGAACATGTAAAAGAAAACGGGCTTGAGGCTCAGTTTATTGGTGGTCATCCAATGACTGGAACAGAACGAATTGGATTTCTTAATTCAAAAGCCTCACTTCTGGAAAATGCATATTACATACTGTCCAAGACTCCAAGTACAGATGAGGACAGATTAAACAGATATTATGACCTCGTTAAGAGCATGGGGGCAATTCCTCTTGTAGTTGATTATAAGCAGCATGATTTTGCTACAGCAGCTATAAGTCATGTGCCACATGTTATATCTGCTTCTCTTGTCAATCTCGTACATGATAATGACAATGAGGACAAGCTGATGAAGACAATAGCAGCTGGTGGATTCAAGGATATTACAAGAATATCCTCTTCATCTCCTGTAATGTGGCAGCAGATATGTCTTACAAATCCGGACAACATCTCTGATTTACTTGCTAAATATATAAGTTCTCTTGAAGATATCAAAAAAGCTATAGATGAAAAAGATGCTGATAAGATAAAAAACTTTTTTGAATCCGCAAGAGAATATCGTGAATCATTTATAGATGTATCAAGGGGCCCAATCAAAAAAGCCTATACTCTGCATGTTGACATAGCCGATAAACCTGGTAACCTTGCAGCTGTTGCTACTCTCTTGTCAGTTAATGATATCAATATCAAGAATATCGGTATTGTACATAACAGAGAATATGAACATGGTTCACTTGGAATAGAATTTCATGATGAAGATAGCCTGAGCAAAGCTTCAGAGCTCCTATGTACCCATGGATATCCTATAATGACAAAATAATTCCGGAGGGATATATGATAACATTAGAAAAAGTTAAAAATAGAATAACTGGTGAACTGTCTGTTCCTGGTGATAAATCAATTTCACACAGAAGTATAATGTTCGGTGCCCTGGCTGAGGGATCAACTGAAATTACTGGTTTCCTTGAAAGCGGAGACTGCCTTTCTACAATAGAATGTTTCAAAAAAATGGGTATTCAGATTGAGCATTCCATGAGACCAATGAATGGTGTGCCTCTTATAACAGTACATGGTAAAGGATTAAGAGGTCTTGGAGCACCATATTCTACTCTTTATACTGGTAACAGTGGAACAACTACAAGACTTATGTCTGGTATCCTTGCTGCGCAGTCTTTTGAAACTATGATTACTGGTGATGCTTCTATAGAAAAGCGTCCTATGGGCAGAATTATCAAGCCTCTTACTGCCATGGGTGCAAATATTACATCTGCAAGAGGAAATGACTGTGCTCCACTTGTAATTAAACCTGTTAATAAAATAAAAGGTATAGCATATCATAGCCCTGTAGCTTCTGCACAGGTCAAATCTGCCATTATTCTGGCAGGTCTCTATACTGATGCAGATACTGTTGTATATGAACCAGCTCTTTCTAGAAATCATACTGAACTGATGCTAAGAGCTTTTGGAGCAGATATCCATAACGAAGTAAATGTATATGGAAGCGCTACTGCTGTTCTTCATCCTGGGCTTCCTCTTCATGGAATGAAGATAAATGTTCCTGGTGATATATCATCAGCTGCATACTTTATAGCTGCAGCTCTTCTGGTTCCAGATTCAGAACTCCTAATCAGGAATGTTGGAATCAATCCGACAAGAGCCGGTATCATAAACATCCTCAGACAGATGGGCGCTGATATTCAGGAATTCAACAGAGATGATTCTATTGAACCAAAGGCAGATCTGTTAGTACGTTATAGTGAGCTTCATGGAAATGCAAACGGACGCTTTGAAATAGGCGGCAAAGACATTCCTACAATGATAGATGAAATTCCTATCATGGCCGTAATAGCTGCCAGTGCAAACTGTGAAACTGTTATAAAGGATGCTGCAGAGCTTAAGGTCAAGGAATCCAATCGTATAGATACAGTAGTTGATAATTTAAAGCGTATGGGCTGCGATATAGAAGCAACTGATGACGGAATGATTATTCATGGCGGCAAGCCTCTTCACGGTGCCGATATCGATACATGCAATGACCACCGTATCGCAATGAGTTTTGCCATCGCATCTCTAATAGCAGAAGGTACAACAAGAATCATTGATGACCACTGCGTAGGTATCTCATACCCTACATTCTTCAATGATCTAAACAAAGTAACCAACAGATAAAACTAATAAATTAGACACTCACAAAAGGCACAAGGATCATTTTCCCTGTGCCTTTTATTTATATTAGATACAAAAACTTCCCACACCCCGGAAGGAGATGAAACAGTCATCTACGCGCTTTTTCACCGAAATGAAGGGCACAGGGTATTCTCCAATGTGCCGTGTGTCACATGTCTGAGGGTCCGTGCTTAGGAGTAGTCCACATACCGCCCTCTCCTTCAGGTAAGACTTTTCTAGTTGTTCTAAATGCCGCGCTCCGCTTCTGGACAAGCATGCCTCCCAGTAAAACTCGCAGGACGCGCTACTTTATCATAGGTCAATATTCACTAGCTCGCTTTGCGAGCTGCTTACAATAAAAAAGTGCCTGCGGCACTTCAACTCCCCTGCCCCTCACTCATGAGGGGT
>CAMJFD010000014.1 GCA_946404845.1 uncultured Butyrivibrio sp.
TATAATATACAGGTTATAATTTTTTTATAGAAAAATTAGGACTTTACAACAGCAAGCGTACTTTAAATAGTGTTATAATTAATCAAAATATGGAACATTTTTATGTATTTGTTTCTGGCATTATCTGAAGTTGAGAGGGTGCATATTATGGTAAAAGCATGCTTGAATTGTAAACGGTTATTCGATGATTATTTTGACACGAATACTTTGTGCGAAAGCTGTCGTAAAGAAGAAGAATCACTCCTACGAAAGGTTAAGGATTATTTGTGGGATAATCCAGGAACTACGGAAAAAAAGCTAAATGAATTATTTGGCGTATCTAAAGAGCAGGTTAAAATGTGGCTCAGGCAAGGAAGACTGGAGCTTACGCCTGATTCAAAGATTAAGCTGACATGCCTTAGATGTGGCAGCATGATCAAGACAGGTAAGTATTGCAAAGAATGTATTGTTGCATTAAAGGAGGGCTTCAACAGCCCCCCCCAAGGGACGCTAGTCCAGGACACGATGGTAATGGACAAAAACGCGTCCAATAAAATGAGATTTATAGATAAATAAGAATGATGTATAAATATAGCGGTTGTCAGATGAAATCTGATAACCGCCTTTTTTATTTAATAGGAAATTGCTTTGCAAATTTCCTATTAAATAAAAAGCACTCCGTGCAGGATGCGCACCTCGCGGAAATGAAGTTAATTGCTTTGCAATACCGCTCGGGCGCGAAGAGTCGCAAGCGACTCTTTATTTTTTAATATTTTCTATTGTTACAGCTGAGAGACGTTTCATTTTGTCTGCAACCAGTGTTACATCCATTTTATAATCTGTTTTGACCCAATAGTCTATGATACCAGCACAGCCGGCAGCTATATAAGAGAAAATGATATCCTGTTCATCCTCAGGGACATTTTTTATTTGTGATTTCATATAAACAGAGAAATTGTGGTATATCATAGATGTCATTTTAGATGTGAACTTTGCTGCAGTATGCATGTTGATAACTCCTGCAAGTGTTTTGTCCTGCAAATTGTTTTTCATGAATTGTAAAATATCTATTATAAAGGTTTCAGGATTATTTTTAATTGCATTATTAAGTTTTGAAGCGAATTGTTCAATTGTTTCTTCTTGCAATTTATCAGTCAGATCTGGAACATCAAGGTAGTGCTTATAGAATGTAGCCCTGTTTATTTCAGCTTTTTTGCATACAGCAGTTACTGTTATTTTATCCGGTTCCATTTCCTGAATAAGTTCATAGAATGCAGAACGTATGCGCATTTTGGTGTAGCGGACTCTGCCGTCTTCTTTTTTATTAATACTTTCTGACATATTCAACACTTTCTCCATAATCTGTTTAATAAGTTACATTTGCTGAATTATTGATGGTTGTATGGCTATATAGGCAGTTCTATAATCCATATATGTAAGATAATAAACATATGTTTAATAAATATCAAGTGTATGTTTTCAGATAGGAGAAAAAAGAAATGAAAGAAGAGCAGGTCAAAATATTTGAAAGTGATAATCTATGGGTCTCAATCTTAAAGATGGTTGGGCCTGCACTTATAGCCATTCTGGTCATGTTAATTTACAACATGGCAGATATGATTTTTGTAGGGCAGACAGGAGATACGGCTCAGGTAGCTGCTGTATCAGTAGTGGGTCCGGTATTCAATATAATTATGGCCATTGCGATGCTTATATCAGGTGGCGGAACAGTACTGATATCCAAAGACCTTGGTGCCAAAGATAATGAGCATGCCAGGATGGTATCAAGCCTGTGTATATGGGCAGCAATAATACTTGGAGTAATTACAGGAATAATAATCATTGCTCTTAACGGTACATTATTAGGGTTCCTTGGTGCAACAGAGGATATTGCTGATTATGCAAGGCAGTACATGATCATACTAGCAGCAGGTGCGCCATTTTTGTTACTTACCAATATGTTAGGACAGGTACTAAGAGCAGAAGGTGCGGTAAAAGATGGTCTTATAGGTAATCTTATTGGAACGATGGTAAATATTGTTTTAGATCCAATTTTTATCCTTGGATGTAATATGGGCGTTGTGGGAGCCGCAATAGCGACAGTTATAGGGAACATAATTGCGACTATATATTATGTTATCTATATGAAGAATAAGGCAGTTGTACTAAATGCCAAGCCACATTATGCACTTATGAAACCAATCTATATCCTTTCAATTATGGCACTTGGACTTCCAAACGCAGTCAGCACACTTCTATCAGGATTTGCTAACTCTTTTGCCAATCAGCTGCTGGCACAGTATGGATCAGATGCAATAGCAGCAAATGCCGCAGCTGGAAGAGTTAACCTGATAATAGTAATGGTTCTGATGGGAATATGTATGGGCGCACAGCCACTTATATCCTATAACTACGGAGCTGGTAATATGCATAAGCTCGCAGGTGTAGTTAAGAGGATAATAATCCTGACTGCGAGTGTAGGAGCTGTAACAACAGGTCTTGTAATACTACTCAAGGAGCCAATAATAGCACTGTTTCTCAAGGATGCAGCCGTTGCAGTACAGGCACAGGAGATACTTACAATACTAATGATCAGTTCACCATTTCTTGGATTCTTTTATCTTGGAACTAATTTTCTGCAGGCAACCGGTAACGCCATGAAAGCTACTGTTATATCTGCTATGCAGAAGGGATTACTGTTAATACCATCACTATTCATACTTGAACATTTATTAGGATTCTTTGGAATACGTATGGCATATGTCGTTGCAGATTTTGGTGCAATTATTGTTTCCTGTGTCTTAATGATTATGGAGTGGAACAAGATTACAGCCAGGAACAAGAATAGTGTTAATACTACATATGTTATAGAGAAAGCAACTAATTAGATATAACTGGAGGAGAAGGAAGAATGGAAATTGTTTTAGATGTTTTGAATGGACTTAAATATTTTATAATCTATATGTTTTCAGTAGCAGCTGTATTATTTGTACTTAATAAGGTATTTAAAATGCCTAAGGAATTATTCAGAAAGCTGATACACTTCGTTTCATTTTCATCTGTAATAGTAATGATATATGCTGCAAAAGAATGGGTTGCGGCAGCAATCATACCTATAATGGTAATAGTGATCAATTATCCTGGGCTGTGTATATCCAGTAAGAATCCTAAGTTCACTAAGACCATGTCAGAGAGAAGACCTGGGGAACTCAAATCAAGCCTGTTTCAGCTATATTGCACAATGGCTGGTATAATAGCCATTTGTTGGGGATTATTTGACAGAAAAGAACTGGCTATTGCCTCTATTCTGATGTGGGGATTTGGAGATGCAGCAGCCGCTCTTATAGGTAAAAGATTTGGCCGTCATAAGGTTCTGCGATTCAAGCACGTGGATCATAAAAAGAGCTGGGAAGGGACCGCAGCAATGTCTGTTGTTGCATTTATATTCGGGGTTGGAAGTCTTGTAATAGTAGGTAATGTACCACTTATGTATTGCGTTCCTGTAATAGCAGTTGCTGCAGCCATGGCAGCAATAACAGAACTAGTAACTAATAATGGCTATGATACAGTAACAGTTCCACTTGTATCTGCATTATCAATTTATGGCAGTTACATGCTTATGGGAATAGCATAAAAGCGTTAACCATTTCTATAGTTTGATGGTGTTACACCATAATATTTTTTGAATACTTTTACAAAATAGTTATTATCATTGTATCCTATAAAGCTGCTTATTTCCTGAATTGGAAGATTTGTTTCCTTTAGTAGAGAAGCAGCTTTTTTGCATCTTTGTTTTGCAATAAATGTAGATATTGTTTCACCAGTTTCTTTTTTGAACATCATGGACAAATGTGATATTGATATACCGATATATTCTGAAATCATCTCCAGAGTAATTTCTGCACTTAGATGCAAGTCAATAAATTCAATAACTCTCTGTATTGTATCGGAATATTTTCCATAGGATAGCCTGTGATTTCTAACGGCCTGAGTTAGTTCCAGTACCATATCGGCAACGTATTTATTATGAGAGTCAAGTGACAGATTTGAGAATAACTGAACGTATTTCTGCGTTATTGAATCTATGGTAATTACAGATAGTCCGGATTCTTCTGCTGCCTTTCTTACAAGAGTTCTGAGTATGGCAAAACTTGAAGCAGAGGTGTAATAGTTTTTGAAAGTGTTACTGGTAGTAATACTCTGGTTACGGTTTGTTATATCATTGTATGCTGTCATAATGTTTTCAACGTCGCCATTTTTTATCATTAGTAGAAATCTTTTTTCATTTTCATATCTTTTGTAGATTTCGCTATAATTTTTTTCTTCATATGTGTCTGAAGTTTCTGAATCAAAATCGTTTATAAAACCGGTAAGTCTGCGGTATTCGAATTCAACAGAGTCAGTGTCCAGAGTATGGATGATGCCTTCTACGGTTTTTTGCAGCTGTGCAGTATATAGAATAGGTAATTCTGTATAGTACAGCTTGAGTGTGAGTGATTTAGAAACGGGAGCATTGTGCTCAATCAGGATGGATTCTATCTGTGAATCAGACAGGCCTGATTTTACGTATGGTCCGACAATATACCTTTTATCGTTATATAAGAAAAAAAGTATAGATATATTAAAGTAATCAACAATTTCATAGAAAGTATTTGCAACAGCTGAGGATAACAGATAATGCAGCGCATCAGCAGTATACATAGGTTGCAGATCGCTATCAAAGCAGTATTTATCCTCGAACTGTGCAAGCGAATTATCCATATCAGTTACTTCAGTTGCGTTTACTGACAATATATTTTTGGTGAGAGAAAGTAAAAGATTAGAATCCATAAATACCTCGTAAAATATTACTATTAATAATAATATAATTCTATCACGCGTTTATACAACATGCTACTATCTTATTAAGAAGAAAGCTTTCGGAATAAAAAATGAATAATGGGGTATGACGATGGGAAAAATAAAAACTCAGTTACGAGAAGAGAATGGAGTTACATACAAGAGAGCAAAAACGTGGCATATTGCATTATCTACAATGACAGGTTGTGCACAGATGGTGTTCTATATGCTGATGGGTGCAGCTACATATATAGGAAATGCAAACTTTGGGATATTAGTAGCGGTTACAGGAATTATAATTACGGGTTCAAGACTATTTGATGGAATTACAGATCCAATAATAGCGTTTTTTCTGGAAAGGTTTAATTCTAAATTTGGAAAGATTAGATTTTCTATATTAGTTGGCTGGGGACTGATGGCAACTGCAACTACACTTTTGTGTAACGTTGGTCCTAAGCTGGGGCTTACAGGATTTGTAGGATGTCTTTACTTTATTCTGTGTTATGCAATCTACATTATTGGGTATACATTTGGAAGTATTGCTGGACAGATCAATGCTAATGTACTTACTAATGATCCTAAGCAGAGACCAACTATTGGTGTATGGAATACAACATATGCATATCTTACACCAATGATTATGTCTGTTGTTGCATCAGCTGTTATCCTTCCAAGATTTGATAATATTCAGGGAACGGGATATTTTGCTACTTATAATATCGTAGTAGTTTTCGTTTCATTGTTCTTCTATATACTGGCATGTATCGGAATTGCACCATATGATATTCCAGAAAATTTTGAAGGAATCAAAAGTGCAGTTAGTAAGGATGATAAGCCTTCAACCAAAGATATGATGTCACTTATCAAGGAAAACAAAGAGTTTCAGAGATTTATAATAGCAGCTACATCAGATAAGCTTGCTCAGACTGTCGGATCTGCATCTGTAGTATCTACAATGTTATATGGAATCATCATAGGTTCTATGGCAATGTCATCAATACTATCAGCAGTAGCAATGCTTCCATCCATTATATTTGCTGTTATCGCAGCAAGAATGGCTGGTAAACAGGGTAGCCGTGCAGTAATGGTTAAGTGGACATGGATATGTATCATACTAAATCTTGCATATGCTGCATATATCATGTTTGCACCAACTCAGCTGGTCGGCTCTATCATTACAGGCAATCGTTCTACAGGAGCAATACTTATGACAGTAGCATTCCTACTGTTCAGCTTTGGTAATAGTGCTGTTAAGATGGTTGTATCTGTAGCTACAGGTACACTTAGAATGGATATTGTTGACTATGAGCTGGACCGCTCAGGCAAATATATGCCAGCAACTGTTTCAGCAACATATAGTTTTATAGACAAGATAGTTTCTTCATTTGGCGCTACTATAGCAACTGTATGCGTAGGATTTATCGGATATACAACAGCTGCGCCACAGCAGGGAGATCCACTTACATTTGGAGTTAAGCTGATGACAGTTATACTGATGATAGGATTTCCTATAATTGGATGGATTTGTACACTTATAGCTATGAAGAATAGCACTATTACTTATGAGAAAATGGCTGAAGTTCAGAAGAGCATTGCTGATAAAAAAGCTGCTATGAAGAATGTAAGCTGATATGAATTGAGGAAGAGTATATGAGAACAACATTACTATGGAATGATAATTGGATATTTGAAAAAGAGGGCGTAAGAGAAGAAATCACACTGCCTCATACCTGGAATGCAGTAGACGGACAGACTGGTCCTGATCAGTATTATAGAGGGGTATGTTTATATTCCAAGAAATTTAACAGACCTGTTATGGAAAAAGGACAGAGATGTTATATAGAGTTCAGAGGAATAAACTCATCTTGTGCTGTAAGTATAAACGGGCAACAGGTAGCTACTCATGATGGAGGATATTCAACCTTCAGAGCTGATATAACAGATTATATTCAGGATGACAATTTAATAGAAGTATCAGTATCAAATGAGCCAAATGACAGGGTATATCCACAACGAGCAGATTTCACATTTTATGGTGGAATATACAGAAATGTATACATGGTAATTGTTGATAATAATCATTTTGATCTGGATTACTATGGCGGAAACGGGCTATATATTACACCTGTTATTACAGGAGAATCAGCGCAGATAGATATTAAGGCATTTATTACTGGACAAGCTGACAAGGTGCTGATTTCAATTGACGGCGTAGGTGAAAAAGAACTTGATATAACACAGACAGACCATGGAATTAAGGCTACTGGAACTGTTATTATAGACAATCCTCACAGATGGGATGGAATAGAAGATCCATTCCTGTATAAAGTGACGGCATCTCTTTTATATCATGACGTAGAATGCGATCGCATATACGACAAATTTGGTGTTCGTGAATTTCATGTAGATGCAGAAAATGGCTTCTATCTAAATGGCAGAAGTTATCCATTACATGGAGTATCAAGACATCAAGACAGAGCAGGTGTAGGAAATGCACTTACTCCTGAAATGCATGCAGAAGATATGGAATTAATTCTGGAAATGGGAGCTAATTCCATCAGACTTGCACACTATCAGCATGATCAGTACTTCTATGATTTGTGTGACGAAAAAGGAATAGTGGTATGGGCAGAAATTCCGTATATCACAATTCATATGGATAATGGAAGAGAAAATACTATTTCTCAGATGAAAGAACTCATAGTACAGAATTATAACCATGCATCAATCATATGCTGGGCACTATCTAATGAGATTACATTAAAGGGTGTAACGGATGATCTTATTGAAAATCACAGAATACTTAATGATATGGTCCATGAGATGGATCCTGTAAGATATTCTGCTATGGCCAATTTGTTCCTGTTAGAAACAGATTCACCACTTGTAACTCTTCCAGATATAAGAGGCTATAACCTGTATTATGGCTGGTATGTAGGAGAGGTTGAAGATAATGATAAATGGTTTGATTCATTCCATAGTAAATATCCGGATGTAGCAATTGGACTTACTGAGTATGGAGCGGATTCTGTTATCACGCTTCAGTCTCCTAAGCCAGAAAAAGGCGATTATACAGAGAGTTATCAGGCCCTCTATCACGAGCATATGCTGGAAATGTTTGCAACACGTCCTTATATATGGGGAACCTACTTATGGAATATGTTTGAATTTGCTGCAGCAGGAAGAGATGAAGCCGGAGATCCAGGTAAGAATCACAAGGGCGTAGTTACTTTTGACAGAAAGCAAAAAAAGGATGCCTTTTATATCTACAAAGCATGGTGGACAACCAAGCCTTTTGTACATCTGTGTGGCAGAAGATATCATGACAGAATAGAAGAAGAGACAGAGATAAAGGTATATAGTAATCAGCCAGAAGTCACATTATATGTAGATGGAAAAGAAGTTGAAACTCAGTCTGGCGCTCATGTATTCAAATTCAAGGTACGAATAGATGGAATTCACAATATAAGAGTCGTAGCTGGAAATAAAGCTGATGAAATGGAAATTAAGAAAGTATCTGAACCTAATGCTTCCTATTTTGCATCAGCAGATAAAGTGAGAAACTGGTTTGATGAACCGGAAAAGAAATATGAAGAAAAAGAAGGCTATCTCTCACTTGGAAGTACTATGGCTGAAATTCAGGCAGTTCCAGAAGCAAGAGAAATTGTAGACAGAGTTATGCAGGCTATGAGTAACAAAACAGCTGGTGGAATGGGACAGGGAATTCAGATATCAGAAGCTATGAGACAGATGATTAATAGACAGCCTCTTAGCAAATTGCTGCAGCAGGGCGGTTTTGATATGGATGATAAAAAAGTTCAGGAATTATCAGAAACATTATCAAGGATTAGGAAGAATTAAAATGACAGATTTTTTTATGAAGTCCAAATGGATTTCACCAGAATTACAAATAGAACCTGATATAAGAAAAGGTGCAGGATATTTAAAGAAGTCTTTTACCTATGAGGGCGGCAGCGCACAGCTATATGCTACTGCCCATGGGGTATATGAAGTTCAGATAAATGGTAAAGGAATTACAGATGCAAGACTTACTCCAGGCTGTGATGCCTATAATAAAAGACTTCAGTACCAGATATATGATGTGACTGATTGTCTTAAAAGTGGCACTAATGAAATTAGTGTAACGCTTGGAGATGGATGGTACCGTGGATGTAACGGAATTGACGGTGTAAGGAACCTATATGGGACAGATATTTCTTTTATCTGTAGCATGGTTGTAAATGGTGACAGTACAAATCCAATATTATATACAGATTCATCCTGGCAGGCATCAGAATCAGGACCTATACTACTTACTGATCTGGAACTTGGAGAAAATTATGATGCCAATATTGAGACTTGCGACTGGCATCAGGCAGTAGAACTGTCATTTGATGATACAAATTTTATAGCTCAGACCGCACCATTTATATTGGAACATGAACAGTTTGAAGGAAGGCTTATAACAACTCCAAATGGTGAAAAGGTATACGACTTTGGTCAGAATCTGGCAGGATATACAGCATTTGTTGTAGAGAATGCAAAAGGCGGAGAGCTTATCAAATTAGTTCACGGCGAAACTCTGGATGAAAACGGCAACTTTACCATAGCTAATTTTCAGCCGGGAGATCGTAATAAGTCAGGTGGAATAAAGCAGGAAATCAATTATATATGTAAGCCTGGACGTAATGAATATAAACCGCACTTTTCTATATTTGGCTTTAGATATGCAAGAGTCGAGTCAGATATCCCTGCTGAGCAGATAGATATTAAGAGCATTGCTGTATATTCTGATATGAGAGAAACGGCTTCTTTTATCTGCGGTAATGATGATGTAAATCAGCTGTTTAATAATAGTGTATGGTCAATGAAGTCAAACTTCTGTGATATACCAACAGACTGCCCTACAAGAGAGCGTGCCGGTTGGACAGGAGATGCTGCGGTTTTTGTAAGAACGGGAGCATATCTGATGGATTGCAGGGCTGTATATGAGAAGTGGCTTTCTAACGTGCGAGAAGAGCAACATGATGATGGCAAAATGGCTTATATATGTCCTAAGAATTCTGAACCGGGCAAAATCGCAGAAATGTTCTCAGCATCAGTAGGCTGGGGAGATGCGTCAGTAATAGTTCCATGGAATCTGTATCGCATATATGGTGATGAACAGATTCTGCGTGATAATTATGAAATGATGAAAAAATGGATTGATTTCTTGAGTGAAAGAGCTGGAAAAAGTAAACTTAAGAACCGCTTTGGCAGGAATCCATATAGAAAATATATTATAGACACTGGCATGGATTATGGTGAATGGTGTGAACCAGGAACTGATGTGATGAAGACAATGATGAATGCATTTAAGAATGGTCAGCCGGAAGTGGCTACAGCTTATTATGCATATTCATCAGGTATACTGAGTCAGGTGGCAGGTATTCTGGGACATCATGAAGATGCAGATCATTATAGAGATATTTCAGAGAAGGTAAAGAGTGCATACCAGCATCTCGTCTTAAAAGAAGGCAGAATAAATTCTGAAAGGCAGTGTGAATATGTAAGACCTGTTGCTTTTGGATTACTTAGAGATGATGCATCTGAGCAGGCTGTAGCAGATCTTAATAATCTTGTTATTAATAATGATTATCATTTGAATACAGGATTTTTGTCTACACCATTTTTATGCAAGGTCCTTGCTGATAATGGTTATTCAGAAACAGCTTATAGACTATTATTACAAAAAAGTTATCCATCATGGTTATATGCTGTTGATAAAGGCGCAACTACGATTTGGGAAACCTGGGATGGAATAAGGGAAGACGGTACTGTGCACGATTCCCTCAATCATTATTCTTATGGTGCAATTTCAGGCTGGTTATTATCAGGAGTTGCAGGAATAGATTATGATTTTGAACATATTGTAATTAAACCTGTACCTCATAAGAACCTTGGATTTGTAAGAGCAAGCTATGATAGTCCAAAGGGACTTATTATTTCAGAGTGGCAATACGAATCAGATACAGACTCTTTTTCTTATCATATAGTTGTACCAGATGGAGTAAATGCTACTATCAAATTGCCAGATGGCAGATGCGAAGAAGTATGTGGCGGAGATTATAAATATTGATGTTTGGAGGAATGATATAAATGGTTAAATTTAATAATGATTTTATGTTGGGAGCATCAACTGCTGCTCATCAGGTAGAAGGTAATAATACTAATTCAGATTACTGGGTTATGGAGAACATGGAGTATACACAGTTTGTAGAGCCATCAGGAAGCGCGGTTGATCATTATAATAAATATAGAGAAGATATTAAAATGCTCGCAGATGCAGGACTTAATACTTATAGATTCTCTGTTGAGTGGGCGCGAATTGAACCAGAACAGGGTCATTTTGATGAAAAAGAAATTGAGCATTACAGAGATGTAATTAAGTGCTGCAGAGAATATGGTGTTGAACCGGTTGTTACACTTATGCATTTCACATCACCAATGTGGCTGATTAAGCTGGGCGGTTGGGACAATGAACAGGTAGTTGATCTTTTTGCCAATTATGCAAGATATGTAACTGAGCAGCTTGGAAATGATATTAATTATATCTGTACTATAAATGAAGCTAATATGCGTCTGCAGATAGGTGCTCTTATGGAGCGTTTTAAAAAGCAGATGATGGCCAAAATGGCAGCGTCTCAAAACTCAGCAAATAGTGGTGATGGCAAGCCTCAGGAAACAATGGAAGGTCAGGTTCAGGTGGGTCTTAATCTGTCTAATCCAATGGAGAGAATGAAAAAGGCTGCCATGGAAAATGCCAGAATATTTGGAGATCCTCAGCCTCATACTTTTGTATCAGCTACAGATGCAAATGGTGACATGCTGGTAATAAAAGCTCATATTGCAGCCAAAAAGGCAATAAAGAGTGTAAAACCGGATATGAAAGTTGGTATTACACTGTCACTTCATGACTGTCAGAGTATAGAAGGCGGTGAAGATAAGGCTTTAAAAGAGTGGAATGAAGAGTTTGGCCATTACATTGATTATATTAAAGATGATGACTTTTTTGGTCTGCAGAATTATACAAGAACAATTTATGGACCAGACGGAATCGTGCCTGTTCCAGAGGGGACACCTATGACGCTTATGGATTATGAGGTGTATCCAGAAGCACTGGAGAATGTAATCAGAAGAGTTCATAAGGAAATGCCAGGAGTACCTATAATGGTAACAGAGAATGGAATAGCCACAAGTGATGATGAGCAGCGAATTGGATTTATAGAAACAGCGCTTTCTGGTGTTCATAACTGTATTACAGATGGAATTCCAGTTATTGGATACTGTCACTGGTCACTTATTGATAATTTTGAATGGCAGAAGGGATATGCACTTACATTTGGATTATGTGCAGTTGACAGATCTACGCAGATTAGAAGTCCTAAGCCTAGTTTGAAATATCTGGGATCTCATTTGGGATAATGTAGATATATGTGAAAGGAATATTAGATATAGTAATGTATGGAAGTATGATTAAGACAGGTGTTCAGCAGATAATGATAGGAAACTGTTGCCATAATTATGACAGCGCACTTGCATCACTTAAAGCCATAAAGGCAGCAGGATATAACGGTATTGAATTGAATGATTTCATGATCAAAAAAACTCCTGTTATAGTCAGGCTGCTGACTAAGATGGCTGGTATGCCTGTTGGAAGAGGTGGAAAGCTGGACTGGCATAAGCTGATTTTAGAAAGTGGTCTTAGTGTCATAAGCCTTCATAGTAATCTTAACAGGATTGAGCAGAATACTGAAGAAGTAATTGAAGAAGTACGTGAATTTGGTACTGATACAGTTGTTATAACAGGAATGTACCGGTTTGATTATAGTAATATTGATCAGGTGGTAGATCTGGCAATAAGGCTCAATGAAGCTGGACGAAGACTGGCACAATCAGGAATAAAATTACTATATCATAATCATAACGTTGAACTGCAGAAAGTCGCCAAGGACAAGACAGCATATGATATTCTGATTGAACACACAGATTCTTGTTATGTTAATTTTGAACTAGATACTTATTGGATGATAGATGGTGGTGCGGATGCTGCTAAAATCATGCAAAGACTTGGAAAGCGTATGGTCATGTGGCATATAAATGACAGAGGATGCAGGAATAAAGGTCCATATATGACACCAATCGTAAAGCCTGATTCAATGGAACTTGGAACGGGTAATATTGATCTTGATAATCTGATGAAACTGGCAGTTGAAAATGGTGTTGAAGCCATAGTCCTTGAATCACATAAGAACTGGATAGACAATAATCCTATTAAGAGCCTTAATTTGAGCGCAAAGTGGCTTTTTAAAAAAATGTAATTGATGAATGTAGTAATCAGTAATAGTCGAAAAGTGTCTGATATTAATGTATAATAAATAGAGTAATTGGATGCGTTAAACCGTTTTGATGTAGAAGGAGAGGGCTATATGAAAGTAGTTTATGCTTCAAGAAATGGACATGTAGAAAGTATTGTTAACAGACTGGAAGTTACTGATGTTCTAAGGATTGTTGATGGAACAGAGAAGGTTGATGAAGATTATATAATCTTTACCTATACTGATGGTAATGGAATGATTCCTAAGAATGTAGAGACTTTTCTTGCTGCAAATCCTGGAGTAAAGGCTGTAGTCGGAAGCGGTAGCCTGTCCAGACATCCTAATACATTTAATTTTGCTGCAGACAAGATATCTGAGCAATATAATGTTCCTATTCTGTGTAAGGTAGACATGGAAGGAAATAAGTATGATATAAGCCAGATAAGAGCTGGCATGGCAAGATTATAAGAGATAAATATTAAATGCCCCACAAACCCTGTCCCCAATGGTTCATGAACCTGAGAGACGTGGTTTGTGGGGCATAATTTGTGATAGACACAAAGCCCCAAAAACACTACAATAGAAGAGTATCTTATTGAAAGAGGTAGAGGGGATGACAGATAAAATAGTAGATGTAAATGAACCAATCAAAGAGGAAAATGTTCCTGACTTTATGTCAGTCGATATAAAGAATCCCAAAATAGGCAAAGTTCTGGCACTTGAGGAAGATGCCAAAAAGCAGTATGAGCTGGAACTTGAGAGAAAAAAGAAAATTCAGGTTGAACAGGAATACGTCAATCAGATGATAGAAAATGTGGAGCGCCATCTTGCAAGCACAAGAGAAGAAGAACGCCTTAATTCTGAGTTTGAACGTAAGATTCAGACTGAAATATATAGAATGCATGGAATTAGTGAAGATAAGCTGGAAGGAATGGAAGAGCGTGATAATGCTATTTTCCAGGGAATCGCTCTTGCTACATTTATAATATCAATTCTTATTTTCGCGCTGTGCTCATATCTGCACGGAATTACATCTGAGATTAGTATATTTACAGCATTTTTTACAGCTATAGAGGGAACGCTTTTATCTAAGGGCAAAAAAGAAAACAAAATACTCGAGACCATAATCAGAACTATCTACATGATATTACTGCCAGTTATCATCGTGGCATTTATTCTGTTCGAAGCTAATCCTGCTCTGTATGCAGTTATTATGCCATATTGCATAGTAGTAGGTGTTGTAATACTGATGATTGGTGCAATTTCATATTTCATATATAATCCATATCGCACAGCCAAGCAGAACCGAAGAAAGGCTGATTCATACATTAGAGAGATGGAAAAGGTAGCAAGAAAAGATGTTGCGCTTAGAGAAAAAGAGCTTAAAAAGCAGGAGAAAAAGCGCGAAAAGGACAAAATAAAATCAGAGAAAATAGATCAGAGAGCCCAGAAGATTGCTGATATAAAGAGAAAAATCTTTAGAAAAAAAGGTGAGAGTGATCTTGATGATTATAATGAAGGTGAAACTACAGCTCATTCAAATGTTACAGAAAATAAGACCTCAGAGTCTCAGACAACAGTATATAAAGAAGATGACAATGCATCAAAGGTAAATGCAGAAACCACAAATACAACTGCAAAAACATCAGAAAATAATAATACAAGTAAAGAAACGGAAATAAAAGATAATAGTAAATCAGAAAAAGAAACTGATAATAATAGTGATAAAAAAGAAGATAAAACAAAAGAAACATCAAATGCAAATAAGACTGAGTCCAAGGAACAGTCAATTAGTGCAATTGATATGATGAAGAAAATGCAGGCAGGAAATAAATAATAATAATATAAGTTTATTTTATCTTACAACCTGTACAATTTTTTCACTAACAAGTTCTCTATATAGGATTTCGGAGTAATGCCCGGCGAGCTGCTGACAGATACGAATACGTCTCTGGATTATTGGTAGCAGCACATGCGCTCGGGCATCCGCAACCTCTAGTAACATAAGGTACTGGAACTCCTGAAGTGATACAGGAATAGCCAGATGTTTCCGAATGAAACTCTTATCCAGTTCTACTCTTTCGTCGTGGTATTCTACGTAATATAATAGACGGCGTATCTCATCATCTGAGAGAAATTCACCATTTGAATTAAGTTCAGGAATAATGTTATCCCTGACTATTTCCATACTGCGGATTTGATGACCATAATAGTGCATGTTGATTTTGCCATTTTTCATATCTAATGTCTGAGTATCAGGCTTACCTATATCGTGCAAAAGTGCTGCAAGATATAACATATCGTCATTAAGCCCACGAGGAAGTCCTATTGTGCAGTGAACGCAATGCATCCATAAATCATACTGGTGTGCATGATTCTGCTGATCAAAGCCGAACATAATACTTACCGTTGGCATCAACCTTGCTATTTCTGAGCGCTTTGAGTCAATTTCCTCTGCTGTAGTAGCACTTTTTAATAGTCCTAATAACTCTGTTAGTGTCATATAAATCCTCTATATAATTGATGAAAATGGCTTATTTAAAGGGTTATAGCCATTTATCACAGGTTACGGTTTCTTTAGGATACAATTACAAGCCGTACTCGAATTATAACATCTTTTCTTATCAAAAATATATAATAAAATCTATTTTTATACAGAATTAAGAATTGTGTATAGTTTAATTATATAAAATAAGAATTTTTATATATTATAATTTGGTGAGAACGTTGTATTTGCGGCGATGAGATATGAACTAATTAAATACAAACTAAAATCAGCTAAATTTAAGTTAATTAAACATTTAATTTAAGCTTATGGGATTCTATAATATGTTTTAAGGGATTATAAATTTCAATCAGAAACCTATTATAAAAATGATAAGATGGTTGGAAATATAATGAAATCAGCATTTATCGATAGATAAGGATTGGAGAGTTACAAATGGGAACAGTTAAATTTGCTGAACTTATAGATTTTGATAAAGGAATAATGAATGAAGGCAATATGCAGCCAATAATGCATGTTTTCAAAAGGGCCATGGATGGTGAAAAAATCGTTGTTGGTTTTATAGGAGGTTCAATAACACAAGGATCTCTTTCTTCCACACCAGAAACATGCTATGCATATCTAGTATATTCATGGTTCAAAAAGACATTTCCAAAGGCTGACATAGAGTATGTAAATGCAGGAATTGGTGGAACTACATCTCAGTTTGGTGTTGCAAGAGTAAAACAGGATTTGTTAAGTCATAATCCTGATTTTGTACTAGCTGAGTTTTCAGTTAATGATGATAATACTGAGCATTTTAAAGAGACTTATGAAGGTCTTATCAGAACTATATTACGACATAGTCCTAAAATGGCGCTTATGGTTGCGCATAACGCATTTTATGATACAGGAGTAAGTGCAGAAGACATGCACCTTGCAGTAGCAAAGGCTTATAATATACCAGCTGTATCCATGAAGAATACGGTTGTTGCACACGTTGCAAACGGTGATATAAATGCTTCTGACATAACACCAGATAACTTGCATCCAAACGATGATGGACATACACTCCTTGCAACACTTATAACTAATTATCTTGAGCATGTCCTTACAGCACTTAATGATGGACAGCTCGGGAATGCTACAGATGCAACAGACCTGATAGCACCTATTACACCTGATACTTATGAGAATAGTATCAGATATCAGAATCGTATAAATGGAGGCCACCTTACATCAGTATTATTAGAAGGCTTTGAAGCAGATGGCCGTCTCCAGGAGAGAGTAAGTGATCCTTTCCACTATGGCTATACAGCATGGAAAAAAGGCAGCAAAATCACATTTGAAATCACAGCAACTAATATTGCGGCACAGTTCAAGAAGACAATTCATAAGCCTTCACCAGTTGCCAAAATCACAATAGATGGTGATGATAGTACATCAAAGATTCTGGATAGTAATTTTGATGAAGACTGGGGTGACTGTATATATATCGAGACAATCGCTGAAGGACTTGAGAAAAAACCACATATAGTAACTGTAGAGATTATAGAAGACCATGCAGATGATCAGGTCCCATTTTATCTGGTAAGTGTGATTGGAGCAGATAGAGAGTAATAATCAGATTAAATATATTTATAAATAAAAAGCAGACAGAAACTAATATTCATGTGATAAAAGAATAAAAGTCTCTGTCTATTTTTATATGAAAAAAAGTACAAGTATAAGTTGTATTATGTATAAAAATACGAAAATTAGTCACATAAAAGGATAATATTTGTATAAACGTAATATAAGATATTTGTTATTGCTATGATACAATATGAAAAGATTTTTTGAGGAGGAGTTAGAATGAATAAAAAAATATTACTTTCAATCGTAGGTCTTACATTTGTATTAACAGCATGTGGAGCAAAAGCAACCGATACTACGGATAGTGTTGAAGTAGCACAGGAAGCTGAGACACAGCAGGAAACTGAAGCTGAAGAAACAGAGGAAGTTGCAGAAGAAGCTGAAACAGAAGCTACAGCGGAAGCTACAGAAGAAGTATCAGATGACGTGGCAGACGAATCTTCAGAGGAGGCATCAGATGTAGCAACAGAAGAGGCTTCAGACGATGGATTATCACGTACTGCAACTGATGGTATTGATTTTTCTACTGTAGATATGTCTAAATATGCTACATTCACAGAAATAGTTGATAGCCTTAATCCAGAAATGGCTTATGCCAATGCTACAATTAGTGAAACAGATGTCCTGTTAGTAGCAAGTGGAAGCTATGATAATCTGGATGGAAATCAGGCATCTATCGATTCAGCAGTATTCATGTATGATAGTGATGGTGCTATTGCTTATCTTGGTGATGTTGAATGCGGCGGAACAGCAATGCCAATAGCAGTATTAGATGGAAATCTTGTTGTTGGTGGTAACCACTTTATAACCAAATATGCAATTACAGATGGTGAGTTAGTGATTGCAGAGTCAGCATATGAAGAATATGATGAATCAGGCAATGCGACATATTATTATGCTTCAGAAGGTTCTGAATATGAAGTGGTAGACAGTGACAGTGATCTTCTAAGATTATATGAAGAATATGAAAGTGCAGAAGTAGTCAACTTTCAGCCAGTATCATAATTAGCTACATACACAACAGATATAATCGTAAAATAACAATCCCCACATCCATGAAGAATTTCATGAGGATGTGGGGATTGTTAATAAAAAATATTATTGTTATCGTATATACGAATACGTTATAATAGTTCTGTGAGGAGGGGATGCCTATGGAAATGGTTCTAAGCTTCATTGATACTAATCTTTATTATTTTGTTGAATTATGTACTTCAATAATGGAACTATTCGGCGTTGTAATACTGGTCTATACGGCGATTAAGAGTTTTATAGGTTGGATAAGGCATGATAACAGTATCAGACTGATGCTGGCACAGGGCATAGCGCTTGCTCTTGAATTCAAGCTAGGCGGCGAGGTACTCAGAACTGTTGTTGTAAGAGAATGGTCAGAACTGGGAATCCTTGGAGCTATAATTCTCTTAAGAGGTGTACTTACATTCCTGATTCATTGGGAAATTGAGAATGAGAAAAAAGAAATTGTAAATAGTACTGCTGAATAATAATCCTTATTCTTAACAAAACTTAAGGTGACTTTTCTAATATCATGAATTATAAATATTATTATGCACATGCGACTTGTTACTCCTTACGTCTTTGAGTTGCGTGTGCATTTTATTGTTTAATTGGAAATTGCTCTGCAAATTTCCTATTAAACAAAAAAGCACTCCGTGCAGGATGCGACTGGTGCGCAGATGTATTATGCAAGCTAAAGCTTGCGCGCACCAGCGCGCAAAGAGTCACCTTGTGACTCTTTGTTCTTAATGATAACAGCATACATAGATTAGCGATGGTATAACAATCTATGGTATTATGCTGTGGTAGACAATATTTCAGGAGAGTTATATGGAAGACAAAAAGAAAAGTTACAAGAAACTATTAATATTGCTTGCAGGAATTGTATTATGTGTATTTCTGTCAAGCCTTGTTGATTCTCAGCTAAAGAGAGTTACACAGGAAAATGCTAGTGTGCAGGAAAATTCCGTTACCACAGAATCTTCAACAGATTCTTCAACAGAAGCTACTACAGAATCAACAGAAACAGAAGAGGATACATCAAATGCTAAGGGCACATCATCTTTTTCAGATGGTGTGGCCCAGACACTTGAAGAAGGCAGAACACCAGCAATTGGAACAGTGCCAGTTCTCTTTTTTGTAGTGGATTTTTCTGATATGACATTTGAAGATGGCATTATGAGCACAGATGAGATAAAGTCTACACTTTTTGATGAGAACACTGAAGGCTCTTTTGCCAGATTTATTACAAATGCATCTTATGGCAAGATGCACGTTACTGGTGAAGTCTACAGATATACAGCCAGGGAAAAAAATACTGACTATCAGGCAGACTCAAATGGCTATGAAAAGCTTGCTATGGAAGTGCTTGATAACTATGATGATGAAATAGATTATTCCCAGTATGACAGTAACAATGATGGATATATTGACTGCTTTGTTCTGAATATAGCAGGTTCTGATAATTATTGGTATGGAAGTCAGTTCACATGGTATGACAATTATGAATACAGTGTTGATGGAGTGTATCCAAGCCGCTTTGTAATTGATGATGCCCAGCCACTTGATTATGATTCAGAATATTATGTACAGGAAATGTGTCATGAGTTTGGACACTGTATGGGACTTGAAGACTATTACAAGCCAGATGTAGAGGATGACTATGATGCAATGCATGGCATAGCTGGAACAGAGATGATGGATGAGATGACTGGTGATTACAGTTCATATTCCAAATTGATGCTGGGATGGATTGATGAAGACAAGATAAATGTTTATACAGGCGGGACACAGACATATACTATCAGTTCGGCACAGACAGAAGGCGGATGTATCCTGATACCTAGAAACGCTGACGCGGATAATATATATGAGAGTGAATTTATGCTGGTAGAATATAACACTTCTGAAGGAAATCTTGAGACTACAATCTCTGATGCAGAAAGTGGTGTAAGAGTTCTTCACTGTGAATCAGAGGTTTTTGAAGACGAGTATGGTGAGAAACAGTTCAAATACAACATGTTCAGCAGTTATTATGATAAATCCAATGAAGGTATCCAGATTCTGAAAATGGTAGATGATGATTCTGATTATAAAAAAGCTGGAGATGTAATTGATGATACGTCTATTGGAATGGCATGGTATGATAATGACCAAAAGGCTACTGTTGCTACAGGTATTACAATTACAATTGATGAGATAGCAGAAGGACAGGCTACTATTACAGTCAGCAGCAATTCATGATATACGGTGTTCACCATTTTACAAAAAAGTATTCACGATTTCTTCACAGAGCATTAAGGTTCATTTAAGGAGGGGGCGTTATAGTATAACCATCGAAGGAAACATAAGACCTCCGGTTAAATCGAATAGATTTAGGTTGTACGGTAGATACAACCAACTACATCTGGTTAGATGTAGCTCCCTCATAAGAAAAACTTTTTCATACAGCCAACTGATCCCCCAAATCGGTTGGCTTCCTCCCATTAATAGGGCAAAATCTCAAATAATTGTATTTGAAATATAGATATTAGTTGTATAATAGATATAAGCAATAGTTCATTACTTGCTTGGATAATATGACATTGATTAAGGCATAAGTAGCAAGGGGGAATCGTTATGACATATTCAGGTATTGTAAAAGAAGCTAAGAAAACTCTCAAAAATGTTGACACTAAGAAAATCAATCAGCATCTTGCAGTAGAAATCGATATTGTTGGAGATGGTGAAGGAGCTTTCTATGTTGAGTTTGAAGACCATAAGGTACATGTAGAACCTTATGATTACTATGACAGAGATCTGCTGATCAGAACAGATGCTGATACTATAATAGGTGTGCTGTCAGGTAAGATTAGTCTGGACAAGGCTAAAGAGAAATCCTGTATAGAAGGAGATTTATCTAAGACGGCTATTCTAAAAGATATTCTGGGACCATCCAAACTTGAAAACAAAAAAGCAGATAATATTAAAATTGGAACAACTAAAGTAGAAGCTACTAAAATTGGGACCACCAAGGCAGAAGCAACCAAAATAGCTACATCTAAAACAGAAGCAACCAAAATTGGAACAACCAAGACTGAATCAACTAAGATAAGTACATCAAAGAAAGAATCTGCCAAGATATCTACCACCAAGACAGATACTGCCAAGATAACAGATACAAAGGCTGAAACACCTAAAATCAGTACTACAAAGAAGACTACTAATTCCAAAAAGCCTTCAAATAAAAAGAGTTCAGGCAAGAAGACAAATAAAAAGAAATCATAATTCCAAAAGATAATTAGACGAAATTTGGAAGACTTTTGTAATTATCTTTAAGATTTTCTTAATCGTATTGAACTTAATGGAAAAACGTACTAGTATAACCATGATGTTTTTTATGTTTTTGAAAAAGGCAAAGCTGGAGTGATCCAGTGACGCAAAGCTACAGGGCCTCAAACAGAGGCAGCCAGTTGCCACTAATATGCTTAAATTATTAGTCCCACTGGCTTATGCCAGTGGGACTTTTCCACTTGGCTTATGCCAGTGGGACTTTTGTTAGTCTTTTTCAAAACCTTTGATTTATATAATATAAAAGAGGTGTTAAAGATGATTAAGCTTAAGAATTACAAAAAAATGAATTTAAATAAGAGTTGGGCATTTTGCAAGGATATAGATGACTTTATGAAATATGTTAAGTCATATACAGATACATTTGATGATGCGCTTTCAGCAACATTTACAAGCGTTGAAGATTCAACAACATATGATCTTGCCCATATATCTAATTATTTTAAAGCAAATAAAAGTTATAAGCTTGTATTTACAGGTAAAACAGAAGATGGTAAGTGCTTCTACGCAATCACTAGCAAAGAAAAAGAGGCTTGCTAATTATCTCAAGCCTTATATAGTTTTCTAAACTCAGTAGGCGTACAACCCTTAATTATTTTGAACATTCTGATAAAAGCTGACATAGAAGAAAAACCGCAGTTAAGGCAAACTTCCGTAATGGATTTTTCAGGATCTGCGAGCATTACTTCTGCAACAGCAATTCTTTTCATATTCAGATATTTATAGAAAGTCATACCCGTGAACTGTTTGAACAGGCGGCTGAAGTGAAATTTGCTAAAGCCGCATTGACAGGACACTTCATCCAGATTAAGAGGCTCCGTGCAATGAACATTTATATATTCACACATACTCAGGAACTTGGTATTATATTCCTGATGTTTGTCTGCGCTTACATCGATATGATCGATGGCGTTGGCATAGCTTATCCCTATAAGAGATAGGATATCAAGAAACTTACTGCATATTCGGGCTTCTGAAAATCTACTCTCAGTATAATATTCCTCACATATATCCAACATAAGTTGTTTGACATCATCATGAATATCACTGTGACAATCCTTTGTAATAAGAGCATAGCTTGATATCATAGACAGAACTGAGTCTATACTTTTCATTTCACTGAATAATCCAGGATAGATTTGGAAGATTATTCTCTCGCCCTGCGCAGGGGCAAAAAGTGTATGAACACATCCAGAGCATATAAGAAGTATATCCCCCTCGTTTAAATGAATACGTTTGTTATAGATTTCTGCTTCGTACCAGTTCTTTGTAGGCATTAGTACTTCAATTGGCGTATGCCAGTGTGGTGGATAATTTTCACATTTAGAATTAAGATAGAGCCTTATTTTGGTATTTTCCTTATAATTGACAGTTTCGGCTATGCCGTTCAGATTCTCAATCATAACCCTATTCCTCCCTGTTATCATTTCAAAAATTGCTAATTAGATAACAACCAAAAACATAATCCCTTGCAAGCTATTGTACAAAAGTATTCTTAAAAAGAGAATATAGAAAATATTTTTCGTTACTTTCTATAAAAAGTTGTGGAACAATTTGATAATAGTACACAATACAGTTTGAATATAGTCTATAAAATAGCAATTATTAGAAAATGACTAGCAAGAATTTGAAAGTGTCAGATGATATGTAATGCTAACATCTAAGTTAATACAACACCAAGAGTTGCCGGAGGCATTGTCATTAAAGGTTGGCGGTTTGTGGTGTCATACAATATGTTTTTTAGGAGGGTACGGAATGAAAAAGAAAGTTATATCTATGTTACTGGCATCATCAATGGTTGCAAGTATGGTGGCCGGATGTGGTTCCAGCTCATCTACTACAAATACAGATGCTGGTACAGAGGAAGCTGCGGGAACAGATGCAGCAGAATCATCTGAGACAGATACAGCTGCAGATGATACTGCATCATCCGGTGATGTAGAAGAAATCACATGGATGTTCTGGGATGATTTGAATGCTACAGAAGATCTTATTTCTAAAGGATATGCAGATGTAATTGAGAGATTCAATGCAGATTATGAAGGTCAGTATCATGTAACACCTATCACTACAAATCTTGAGGAATACTATACTAAGCTGAATGCACTTGTTGCATCAGGCGAAACACCAGATGTATTCATCGTAAGTCCAGGACCAAACCTTACAACATATGTTGATCCAGGTGTTGTTGCAGACCTTACACCTTATCTGGAAGCTGATGGATGGAAAGATACATTCTCAAGTGATGCAGTATTTTCAGCACAAACATATGATGACAAGATTTATGCTGTACCATTAAATATTGCTGCAGCTTGTGTATTCTACAACACAGAAATGTTCGAGACAGCAGGAGTAGAGGTTCCAACAACATATGATGAACTTCTTGACGCATGTCAGAAACTGCAGGATGCAGGATATACACCAATTACTATAAGTGCCGGAACAGCATGGTGCCTGTCAATGCTTGAAGGATATCTGTGCGACAGAGAAGGCGTAGATCTTGATAAACTCAACTCAGGAGAAGAGAGCTGGGTTAACGACAAGACTATTGCTGCAACTAACAAGATGCTTGAGTTGTCACAGTACTTCCAGCCAACAGCTGCAGGAGATACTAATGATGTTGCAACAGCCGCATTCTACAATGAAGAGGCTGCAATTCTTATTCAGGGTTCATGGGCAATTGCACAGATCAATGGATCAAATCCAGATTTCGAAGAGAAGTGTGGTGTATTCCAGTTCCCTGGTATTGATGGCGGAAATGATCCTAACAGAATTATTGCTAAGTCTGATTCACTTGCTATGAGTTCAACAACAGAGCATCCAGAAGCAGCTATAGCTCTTATGAAGTACTTCACAGACGATACAGCTCAGAAGTATACAGCAGAAGTAGGTGGTAAAATTCCTGTAACAAATGTAGAGTATGACGTATCAGTTGCTCCTAAGCAGCTCTCATATGTTATGGACATTTTCTCAAATGCTAGCGCTACATTTGGATTCTACAATGAATCACTTGCTTCTACAGAGGCAGGATCATTCTTTGATGATGAAATGGTTTCTGTATACCTTGGGGATCTGACTCCTGAACAGGCATTCCAGGATATTGATGATTGGTATAAAGCAAACGTTCTTCAGTAAGGAAATACGATGCAGAGCCGCAGATACATAAATGCGGCCCTGCATTTAATTTAAGGGAGTAAAAGGTATGGACAAGCTACTTAGAGATAAAAAGGCAATAGCAGTATTTGTTTTACCAGGATTTATATTATTTACTTTTGTCCTATTTATACCAATTGTGCAATCCGTCTACTATTCACTTTGCGATTACGATGGCATTAGCAAGGCTGTATTTGTCGGATTCAAGAATTATAAAGGACTGCTGTCTGATAAGACAATGAAGGTTTCACTCAAGAATTCTCTGTTCTTTTTGATATTTTCATGTATCACACAGCTGGGAATGGGCTTAATTCTAGCGGGACTTCTTACTAATATCAATAAAGGCAGAAACTTTTTTAAAAATGTTATCTATATGCCATGTGTTCTTTCATCTGCAGCACTTGGTCTGTTATGGATGTTCATATTCAGTCCAAAGCTTGGTATTAATCAGCTGCTTGAGCAATTTGGTATAGAAGGACCACTGTGGCTTATGGATACTAAGGGATTTATTATCCTTCCGATGTGGGTAATTGCATTTGTAGCTCTTTGGCAGTATGTGGGTCAGTCAATGATGCTCTATATGGCACAGATATCAGGTATTAATAAGTCTCTGTACGAGGCTGCATATATTGATGGATGCAACAAACCTAAGGCTTTTAGATTTATTACATTACCGCTTATCAAACCAATGATAGCTACGGCAATGTCACTAAATGCAATTGGTTCACTTAAGTTCTTTGATCTAATATTTAATATGACTGAAGGCGGACCAAATCATAAAACAGAAGTACTTGCAACACATCTGTATCAGCAGGGCTTTAAGTTCTTTAAATATGGATATGCGAGCGCAATAGGATGTGTACTGCTGGTATTATGTCTATTCTTTACCTTCTTTATTAACAAGGTATTTAAGACAGAAAATTACGAGATGTAAGGAGATAGTAGCATGAAAAATAAAAAGAAAATCACACTACCTTACGTTCTTATATATATATTTTTGATATTAATGGTAGTTCTGTATCTGCTGCCTCTTGTGTGGGTATTTACAGTATCTTTCAAGACTAATGCAGAGATATTTACTAATCCTTTTGGGCTTCCAGAAGGGATATTTTTTGAAAATTATCATATAGCCTGGACAGCAGGTAAGCTGGGCATTGCAACTGCCAATTCATTTTTTGTCTGTGTAGTTACGCTGGTGCTCAGTATGATAATTGGTTCAATGGTTTCATTTGCAATAGGCAGGATGAGGTGGAAGTTATCAGGGCTTACAATGGTTTATTTCATGACAGGTATGATGATTCCAGTACATTGTGTGCTTATTCCTTTATTTACAAGATTTGCCAAGGTTGGACTATCTAATAACTTATGGGGACTGATTCTTCCGTATTTAACTTTTGCGCTTCCAACCACAATTTATATTATGACGGGATTCTTTAAGGGTATGCCAAATGAGCTGATTGAATCAGCTACAATTGATGGATGCAGTATCTATCAGATATTTTATAAGATAGCGCTTCCTCTTTGTAAAACAGGTCTGTTCGTAACTGGACTTATGACGTTTGTCGCTAACTGGAATGAGCTCCTTCTTGCTATGGTATTTATTTCAGATGATACCAAGAAGACTCTTCCTGTATCACTTTCCAAGTTCGTTGGACCATATAACACGAATTATTCTCAGATGTTCGCCGCAATTATTATTGCGATTATACCTACAATCGTTGTTTACTGTGCATTCAGTAACCAGATTGTTGATGGCTTAACAGCAGGTGCTGTTAAGGGATGACCCCACATCTGCATTACTATAATAAGTAATACAAAATCTCCAGAACAGGTAGCCCATCCAGTTCTGGAGATTTTTGTATTATCTCTGTTCCCTGGGGGGTGTCCGTAGTCCACATACCGCCCTCTCCTCCAGGTAAGACTTTCCTAGTTGTTCTAAATGTCGCGCTGCGCTTCTGGACAAGCATGCCTCCCAGTAAAACTCGCAGTCCGCGTAGATAGCCACCACTGTGAGATATTCACTGCGGTGCTATCGCACCTTTCAAATAAAAAGATCACCACATATACAAGCAAGCTTGTAATGTGGTGATTTTTTATTTTTTACGCTCGCGTTGCGAGCTGGTGAATATCTCCTTGTAATAATATACTGCGTCCTGCTCAGACATACTTCCCGGCATGCTAGAAGCTCCGCCTGCGGCA
>CAMJFD010000015.1 GCA_946404845.1 uncultured Butyrivibrio sp.
CGCTGAACTTGTAGCAGGTAAGGGTGCTATAAGAGAAACTCTTCAAAAATACGAGAAATAATTAAATAAAATAACTTTTTATCGAATTGCTGTGCTTTTTATGAAAGCATGGCAATTCTGCTGAAACCCTTTTAAAATGGGACTTTTAGTTGTATTATATTTATTGTGAGAATGAAAGCGTTTACATGTGGTCAAGATTTGCAAGTTTTTGATATAAATTTGAAAGGACACAGAAAATTTTTCATTATATACTACCTATTGTAAGGAGAGATATTTCAAAAGAGAGAATATCTCGAAATAGCAAAATAGTTTAGGGGTTATTTTGAAAGGCAGGTAGTTATTATGGAACTTAGAACAGCGTCTTCTCCAAAGGACGAAAAATACTACGACACTACCAGACTCAGGGAGGAATATCTGATTGATGATCTGTTTAAAGCTGATGAAATCAAGCTCGTATACAGTCATATCGACAGAATCATTACAGGCTCAGCTGTACCAGTAAATAAAGAGCTTGTTCTGACAGCAGGGGATGAACTTCGTGCTGAATATTTCTTACAGAGACGTGAAATGGGTGTTATTAACATCGGTGGCGATGGAGTGATCACAATTGATGGCAAGAAATATGATGTTGATTACAAGCAGGGAATGTATATCGGAATGGGCAAAAAGGATGTATCTTTTGCTAGTAAAGATGCTTCTAAGCCAGCAAAATTCTATATCAACAGTGCTCCTGCACATACAACATATCCTACAGTTCTCATTAAGAGAGAAGGAACACCTTCTGAAGATGTTGTTATCATCAAGGATGAGAACAAAAAGGAACTTGGTTCACTTGAACAGGCAAATCACAGAGTAATTAACAAATACATCCTTCCAGGACAGGTTGAGACATGTCAGCTTGAAATGGGTATGACAGAACTTAAGCCAGGAAGCGTATGGAATACAATGCCATGTCATACACATGACAGAAGAATGGAAGTGTATCTGTATTTTGATATTCCAGAAGATGCACTTGTAATGCATTTTATGGGAGAACCTACAGAGACAAGACACATTGTAATGAGAAACGAGCAGGCTGTTATCAGTCCTAGCTGGTCAATTCATTCAGGATGTGGAACTCAGGCATACACATTTATCTGGGGAATGGTTGGAGAGAACCAGGACTTCGATGATATGGATGACTGCGCAATGACGGATTTAATGTAATACGTAAATATAAACAACTATAAAGAGACAAAACAGGAGGGTTTTGAAGAATGGGAAACATACTTGATAAGTTTAAACTTGATGGAAAAGTAGCATGGATCACAGGAGCATCTTATGGTCTTGGTCTTGCATATGCACTTGCTTTTGCTGAAGCTGGAGCAAAGATTGTATTCAACGATATCAATCAGGACCTTGTAGACAAGGGGCTTGCAGCATATAAGGAAGCTGGCGTAGAAGTATACGGTGCTGTATGTGACGTAACAAATGAAGAGCAGGTTCAGAAATTCGTAGCTGATGTTAAGGCTAATGTAGGTTCAATTGATATCCTCGTTAACAACGCTGGTATCATTAAGAGAATTCCTATGACAGAGATGACATTACAGCAGTGGAACCAGGTAATAGATGTTGACCTTACAGGTCCATTTATCTGTTCAAAGGCTGTTCTTCCAGATATGATCGAGAAGCAGTCAGGTAAGATCATCAATGCATGCTCAATGATGTCAGAACTTGGTCGTGAGACAGTTTCTGCTTATGCAGCTGCAAAGGGCGGTCTTAAGATGCTTACTAAGAATATCTGTTCAGAATATGGTCAGTACAACATTCAGTGTAATGCTATTGGACCTGGTTATATTGCAACTCCTCAGACAGCTCCACTTCGTGAGAAGCAGGCTGATGGATCAATGCATCCATTCGACAGATTTATCCGTTCTAAGACACCAGCTCAGAGATGGGGACAGACAGAAGACCTTATGGGACTTGCTGTATTCCTTGCTTCAGAAGCTTCTGACTTCATCAACGGACAGGTTGTATACATCGATGGTGGTATCCTTGCTTATATCGGTCAGGACCCTAACAACCTCGATGAATCTAAGTTTGCAGACGTTGACTAATCAGTCAATTGTTTGAAAATAAATTTTTTACAAAGGCAATGAGCTTTGGGGAGTACACGACTTGACTCTGTATTTTCCAAAGCTTAAGTCATGTAATACAGATTATTGTTTTTTAGTATAGAAAGGAACTTGAAATGGATAAGGTTTTTGAAGATCTTTACAAAATTGGTATTGTACCAGTAATCGCAATTGATGATGCAAAGGATGCTGAGCCACTTGCTAAGGCTCTTATAGATGGTGGACTTCCATGTGCAGAAGTTACATTCAGAACAGATGCTGCAGAAGAAGCTATAAGAATTATTTCTGAGAAATTCCCAGAAATGATCGTTGGTGCTGGTACAGTTCTTACAACAGAACAGGCTGACAGAGCTAAGGCTGCTGGAGCTAAGTTCATCGTAAGCCCAGGATTTAACAGACATACAGTAGAATATTGCCAGAAGATTGGTGTTCCAATGGCTCCTGGTATTGCTACACCAGGTGAAGTTGAGCAGGCTATGGAATGTGGTCTTGACTTTGTTAAGTTCTTCCCTGCTGAACAGAATGGTGGTATTGCCAAGATTAAGGCTATGGCAGCTCCATATGCTAAGATGAGTTTCATGCCTACAGGTGGAATCAACAAGAACAACCTTAACGATTATCTTAGCTTTGATAAGATTCTCTGTGCTGGTGGTAGCTGGATGGTTAAAAAAGACCTTATCGCTGCTGGTAAGTTCGATGAAATCAGAGATCTTGTTGCAGATGCTGTAGATGCTATGCTTGGATTCAAGATTAAGCACGTTGGTATCAACTGCACAAACGAAGAAGAAGCTGATAAGACAGCTGAGACATTCGATAAGCTCTTTGGCTTCACTAAGAAGGTTGGTAATTCTTCAATCTTTGCTGGAACAGCAGTAGAAGTTATGAAGAGTGTAGGACGTGGAACACACGGACATATCGCTATCGGTACAAACAATGTAGACAGAGCTGTATATCACCTTGAGAGAAAGGGATTCAAGATTGATGAATCTTCTATCGGAAGAGATGATAAGGGTCGCATGAAGGTTGCTTATCTTGCAGATGAAATCGGCGGATTTGGCGTACACGTTTGCAGAAACTAATAAATATAAATAAACAAGAAATAATATATGCATGCTGAGCATGTGATGATTTAAGGAAATGGAGAACATTAAAATGAGTAAGAGAGTTGTTACATTTGGTGAGCTGATGCTCAGACTTCAGCCAGATAACTATTTAAGATTTGTACAGGTAGATCACCTTGAAGCTACATTCGGTGGCGGAGAAGCTAACGTTGCTGTATCACTTGCAAATTATGGCCTTGATGCTGCTTTCGTTACAAAGCTTCCAACACACGAAATTGGTCAGGCTGCTGTAAATTCACTTCGTAAGTTCGGCGTAGATACAAAGTTCATCACAAGAGGTGGTGACAGAGTAGGTATCTACTATAACGAAAAGGGTGCTTCACAGAGAGGTTCAAAGTGTATCTATGATAGAGCACATTCAGCAATCGCTGAAGCTGTACCAGCAGACTTCAACTGGGATGAAATCTTTGATGGTGCTGAATGGTTCCATGTAACAGGTATTACACCAGCTGTATCTGACAGCCTTGCAGAAATTACACTTGAAGCTGTTAAGAAAGCAAAAGAAAAAGGACTTACAGTATCATGTGACCTTAACTACAGAGGAAAGCTCTGGAGTAAAGAAAAAGCTGGTAAGGTTATGGCTGAAGTTTGTAAGTATGTTGATGTTTGTATCGCAAACGAAGAAGATGCTGATGATGTATTCGGTATCAAGGCTTCTTCTACAGATGTAACAACAGGTAAACTTAACAGAGAAGGTTACATTGAAGTTGCTCAGAAACTTACAGAGAAGTTTGGATTCAAGAAGGTTGCTATCACACTTCGTGAGTCTATCTCAGCTAATGATAACAACTGGAGCGCTATGCTGTACACAGATGGTCAGGCTTATTTCTCTAAGAAGTATGCACTTCGTATTGTTGACCGTGTAGGTGGCGGTGATTCATTCGGCGGCGGACTTATCTATTCATGTGTTAACGGATTTGATCCACAGCAGACAATTGAATTCGCTGTTGCTGCTTCAGCTCTTAAGCACACAATCGAAGGCGATTACAACATGGTAAGCGTAGATGAAGTTAACAAGCTTGCTGGTGGTGACGGATCAGGAAGAATCCAGAGATAATCTGGTTTTTCAATAACCTAAAATACTAATTTATAAATATTTCTTTAATGGTTATTTAATATCATTTTGACGAAATATAGAATACAATTATTTTGTAACAATTTGCTTTAAATAACCATTAGAGGAATACTATGAAAGACAAAAATATTATCTTAATATTTATAGTCACTTTCATGATGATTTTATATTCTTACTACCTGAATTGCATTACAGCAGATAATTTTGTATCTACAAAAGTAGAGTGTGATGTTAGTTTAAGTGGTTCTCTTCTCAGCGAAAAAATTTACGGTGAGATTTCTTCATATAACGTACTCGTAGATAGTTCGGATTATACAGAATCAGAGTATGATATAACTATTTATAATCAGGAGAGTTTTTCTCTATACAATTGGACAATTGAATTAAGTGTGCCAGAAGATGCATACATAGAGAATTGTTGGAATGCTCAGTATGAAAAAATGGGTACGCATTTAAGACTTACACCAGTCTTGGAAAATTCTGTTATTTATAAGAATAATTCACATACAATAGGCATTATTATGGTTACAGAAGATGATTATACGCCAGAAGAAATAAAGTTTATAGGATTTAAATATATAGACCCTATTGATACTGTTTCATTTATTATAATAACAATAGCTGCAGTAATTTGGGCGGCGCTTCTTATCAGGTATTTTGTAACAAGATACAATCTAAAAGAGTATCATGAGAAACAATTAAATGATGAAAAGATAATATTGCAGTCAATGAATACATTTATAAATTTCATTGATGCTAAGGATGCATATACAAGAGGACATTCAAGGCGTGTTGCAATGTATGCTGCAGAAATAGCAAGCAGAATGAAAATGTCAGCAGAAGAGGTTCAGGCTGTATATTATTGCGGGTTATTACATGATGCAGGTAAAATCAGTATTCCTGATGCAATCCTCAATAAACCTGGTGCATTAACTGATGAAGAGAGGATGACTATACAGAGCCATACGGTAAATGGTGGAAAGATACTAGAAAAATTTAATTCTATAAAAGGAATCCGCGAAAGTGCTATGTATCATCATGAGAGATATGATGGAACAGGATACCCTGAAGGCTTAAAGGGGGATGCTATACCTATCTATGCAAGAATAATAGGCGTAGCAGATGCATATGATGCAATGTCCAGTAACAGAGTTTACAGGAGGCATCTAAACAAAGACGAGATAATAGAGCAGATGCAGTCTGGTTCAGGAACGCAGTTCGACCCCAATATAGTCAAATATATGATAGATATGATTAATGACGGATTTGTAAATATTGTTAAAATGGAAACTGCAGATGAAGCAACTGATCTGGATATAAAAGCAAGCATGTTTGCAAAAATATAAATTATAAATAGGTAGGTTGTATTTCTTGTGACTTAGAATTAACAAGGAATACAGCCTCTTTTATTTCGAATATCATCATATATAATAACGGTAATTAATTTATATATATACGATTTTATAAAAAAGTGCTTGCATGGATTTAGATACTAATATATAATCAATTTTCGTCAGCGTTCTGCTGATGAGATTCGGAACATCTATTCCGATGATTTTTCCCAATTTATTATTTTATTTTTTTGAAAGGTGGTAAAAAAGTTTTTTATGAGAACAGGAAAACAGAATAACTCGATGAAGATGTTGCTAAAGAAACTTCGTCATCATGACACAGCAGTGATTGCTTTTGGCGTTGGTGTGGCAGCAGTATTATGCGGAGGGGCTATTTATGTATCTACCCCTGTAATTGCGGCAGGAGCACAGGATAGCAAGGAAGTAAACGTATATGAGAATAGTAAATCTCAGGGAGAAATCTCTGATGATGTTACACTCCAGCAGAAAGATACAGAAAAGCAGCTTGATAGCATAGTAAAATATCTTGATACACTGGAAAAGACAGTTGTTGATAACCAGACTAAGCTGCAGGAAATACAGACAAACACTGTAAATAATAATAAAGAACTAAAAGAAACAATATTAAAAGAGGGTAAAGAGAAAGAAACTAATAATACTGAAATTACAAAGTGTAATGAAAATATTGAAAAATTAAATAAAGATATTGGCAGTATCAGTGATAATATTGGTTCTACAAAGACACAGATTGAAGAACTTAAAACACTTATTTCTGACAAATCAGGCACCAGTAATATGGATAAGGTGGCTACAGATATTGCACAGATAAATAATGCGCTTAGTAAGATTTCTGGAGATTATACCAAGTTTGAAACAAGCGTTACTAGTACAATAACTGAATTAAAGACGTCAGAGACAACTAATAATACAGAAGTAGTAAGTAGTCTTAAGGAAATCCTTAGTGATGTAAAAAAAATTAATAATGATGACATCAGTACAATGATTACAGACCTTAATAAGCAAGGGGATCAGTATATTAAGTCACTTAATGATATGGAAAAAAATATTAGCTCACTTGATAAAGATGTAGATAAGGTTAAAAATAGCACCAAAGAAACAAATACTAAGGTAGATAATGTAGCAAATTCAGTTTCTGGTGTTTCTGATAAGTTAAACGGAGTTTCTGATAAGACTGATGCAGTATCAAATCAGATAAATGGCGTTTCAGATAAGACTGATGCAGTATCAAATCAGATAAATAGTGTTTCAGAGCAGATAAATTCAGGAAACCAGAGTATTATTCAGGAAATCAATAAATCTAATTCAGATTATGAAAATGAAATTAAACGTATTGATGATAATATGCAAAAGGTTTTTCAGTCTGTGGATAATGCCAGAGGAGCATTAGTGGGTGCATTATCCAGTCAGGGAATTACTTTTAAAGAGGAGCCCACCCTCAGCGAAATTGCCCAGATGATTAAAGTTTTATCTTTTGATAAGGTCAAAGGAAATGCGAATGCAAATATTTGTGAATATGAGGCACATTATCACAAAGATGCTAATGGTAATATTGTAAATGGTGAAAGATGCGATACTAAGGGAGGATGCTTTACTGTTGCAGTACCACATGTACATACAGAAGATTGTTATGAAGCTGCTCATTATGAATATAGATATTTATCAACTGATGTAGAAGAAAATTATGGTAATCCTGGTAAGGGCAGATATTACTGTTCATATTGTGATAAATATTTAAAAGAAAAGATGCATCAGGAAACAGCTCGTGATGCAGAAACTGCTCATAAAAGAGTTACTAGTGGTGCTGGTTTTAATAATGTTTCAATGCATCATGTAAGTAGAAGACTTGTCTGTACTAAAACGGATGAGTATTATACTCCTTCATGTGGTCATCACAATGGAGATGTCTTATGGGTAAAAATGAAATTTGATCATAATAAGAGAAATCCAGATAGCATAGTTCCATCTACCAGAAATATAAATATTGATACAAATATATTTAACGCAGATCAGCTGGCAAGTTCAGAACTTGAAGAACAGTTAAAAAAAGAAATAGCCGATATGGAAGGCGTTGATCTTGAAATAGAAGACGATACAAACAGTACTGATAATACAGATAACGTTCAGGAAGATGATGTAGTAAGTAATGAAGAAACTGCTGATATTCCAAAGACAGATAATAATGTAGAACAGGATCAATCAACGGAATCTGTATCTGCACAAGATATTCCTGAAGAAGAGATTCAGGATGATTCAGCGTCAAATGAAGCATCTGAAGCAACAAGTGAAGTATCAGACAGTAGTACAGGTCTGTCAGAGGAAACAAATGAATCTATTAATAATGAAAAAATAGGAGATGAAAATAATAAAAATTCTATTAAGGATGACAGTGCAAATAATGCCTCAAGCAGTGATACCATGGGATAAAGGTCGTTAGCATACACAAACAGATTATACCTATGATTTCTTGACATTTATTATAAGACGGCTATAAAATAGGAAGGTGTAGCTATCAGCAAGAAAACTGATAGTTACACCTAAAACTATTGTACATGTTATAAATTGATGTTATAGAAATGGAGAATAAAAAGATGACAAAGATTGACATTATTTCTGGTTTTCTTGGAGCCGGAAAAACAACTCTTATTAAAAAGCTTCTTAAAGAAGCTCTTGCTGGTACAAAAGTTGTACTTATAGAAAATGAATTTGGAGAAATCGGTATTGATGGTGGCTTTCTGCAGGAGGCTGGTATTGAAATCAGAGAGATGAACTCAGGATGTATCTGCTGCTCCCTTGTAGGTGATTTTGGAACATCACTTAAGGAAGTTATGGATACATATGCACCAGAGAGAATTCTGATTGAGCCATCAGGAGTAGGTAAGCTTTCAGATGTAGCCAAGGCTATAAAAGACGTTACAGAAGAAAATTCAGAGCTTGCTCTTAACAGTGCAGTTACAGTTGTAGATGTAACTAAGGCAAAGGTTTATATTAAGAACTTTGGTGAGTTCTTTACAAACCAGATTGAAAGCGCTGGTACAATCATTCTTACAAGAACAGACAAGGCTGATGAAAAGAAGATCGAAGATGCTGTAGAGCTTATCAGACAGTACAATAAAAAGGCTACAATAATCACAACTCCACTTGATCAGATCAGTGGTAAAGAGATTCTTGATACATTTGAAGGTAACAATGATCTCGAGGCTGAGCTTTTACATGAAATTCTTGAACACTCTCATGATGAAGATGAGCATGATCATCACCATCACCATGATCACGACGAAGATGAGCATGATCATGACCATGAGCATCATCATCACGATCACGACCATGATGAAGATGAGCATGACCACGAACATCATCACCACCATCATGACGATTATGATGGAGATGAGGAGCATTGTCCACACTGCCATCACGACCATGATGAAGATGAGCATGACCATCATCACGATCATGAACATGAACATGAAGCTGATGAAGAAGGTGTTGTAGTACATCGCGGACATCATCATCACCATCATCATCACGGAGAAGGCCATCATGATGCTGATGAAGTATTTACAAGCTGGGGAATGGAAACACCTGCGAAATACTCAGAAGCTGAAATTAAGGACTTCTTAGCAAAGCTTGAAGATGAGGAAAACTACGGTGTTATCTTAAGAGCAAAGGGTATGGTTCCAGCTGAAGATGGATCATGGATTGAATTTGATTATGTACCAGAAGAAACAACTGTAAGAGCTGGACATCCAGATGTTACAGGTAAGATTGTTGTTATTGGTGCTGAACTCAAGGAAGACAATCTTGAGAAGTTATTTAGAAGACGTGCCTGATTAAGTGATATTTCTTAGAAGGATGAATAGTAATGTTTAATGATAAATTGAAACCTACATATGTTATTAATGGATTTCTGGATAGTGGTAAGACTGATTTCTTCAGATATACTATTGCACAGCCATATTTTAAGACTAAGGGATTAACTCTTCTTATAGTTTGCGAAGAGGGTGAAAATGAGTATGAAGAAAAGCTATTAAAGTCTACAAATACTATTGTAGAAATAATTGAAAATGAAGAAGATTTCACACCTGCTACTCTTATGGCTCTGGAAGCTAAGCATGATCCTGAAAGAGTACTGATTGAATATAATGGTATGTGGAACTTCAAAAATATGAGACTTCCAAAGAAATGGAAGCTGGAGCAGCAGATTACTATGATAAATGCTGAGACTTTCCAGATGTATTTCCAGAATATGAAGTCACTTCTTGCTGAGCAGATCAGAAATTCAGATCTGATCTTATTTAACAGATGTGATGATATAGAAGATCTTGCTTCATATAAGAGAAACGTAAAAGCTATAAATCAGAAAGCTGATATTATTTTTGAAGATATGAATGGTGAAGTGGATGTAACTCTTGATGAGGATCTTCCATTTGATCTTACACAGGATCCTATCGAACTTAATAACTATGGATATGGTATGTTCTATCTTGATGCTCTTGAACATGTCGAGAGATATGAAGGTAAGAATGTTAAGTTCAAGGCTATGGTCTTAAAGCCAGCTGAGTTCAAGAAAGGTTCATTTGTACCTGGAAGAATGGCTATGACATGTTGTGCTGAAGATATGCAGTTCCTGGGTTATAAGTGCTATTATGATGGAACTGATGAACTTCAGGATAAGCAGTGGATTGAAATCACTGCAAGAGTAGAGAGAGAATTTGTAGAAGAATACCAGGGAGAAGGTCCTGTTCTTAAAGCTATTGAAATTGTTAAGACAACAGAGCCTGAGGTTAGTATTATAGATTTCTCTAACCCTAATGTATGATTAAAAGAATATAGTTAAAAAATAAGATCCGGTTGTATAGAAATACAACCGGATTTATTATTTGCAATAAAAAATCTCAGATATCGGTGAGAAGATATCTGAGATTTTAAAAATTCATTATTATCTATATGTAATAGATTAAGCCATCTTGTTAACAGCCTGAGCAAGACGAGAAACTTTTCTAGAAGCTGTGTTCTTCTTGATGATTCCCTTTGACTCAGCCTTATCGATTGCTGATGTAGCAGCAAGGAGTGCCTTTGCAGCCTCTTCCTTATTACCCTGTTCGATTGCTACTCTAACCTTCTTAACAGCTGTCTTAACTCCTGATTTAATAGCCTGATTTCTTTCAGCCTTCTTCTGGCTTACAAGAATTCTCTTCTTAGCAGATTTGATATTAGCCATGTTTACGATTACCTCCGTATTAATACAACATAATTATCATTTATTTGTTAATTCTATGCGCATTAAGCCGGACACGGACAGTTAATGCCACATACGAATTTAATAATAGTTTATATTTACAAAACTGTCAATAGATTTTTACGTATTTCCATGTTATACTTTCTTAGGATATTTATAAGATGGAGTATTTTTATGGATCAGAGTAAAATTAGAAATTTTTGCATTGTTGCACATATTGATCATGGTAAGTCAACACTTGCAGATAGAATAATAGAGAAAACAGGAGCTCTTACTGACAGAGAAATGCAGAATCAGGTCCTGGATAATATGGATATTGAAAGGGAGAGAGGTATAACCATTAAGTCTCAGGCTGTTCGTATGGTCTATAAAGCCAAGGATGGTGAAGAGTATATATTCAATATGATAGATACTCCTGGTCATGTGGATTTTGGTTATGAGGTTTCTAGAAGTCTAGCAGCTTGTGATGGTGCTATTCTAGTAGTAGATGCAACTCAGGGGGTTGAAGCGCAGACACTTGCCAATGTATATCTGGCGCTTGATCACGATTTGGATGTATTTCCAGTTATCAATAAAATAGATCTTCCTAGTGCACAGCCACAGGAAGTACGAGATGAAATTGAGGATGTAATTGGAATAGAAGCTCAGGATGCTCCTCTTGTATCTGCCAAGAATGGTATTGGTATAGAAGATGTTCTTGAAGCTGTAGTGCATAAGATACCAGCACCTAACGGAAATCCTACTGCACCATTAAAGGCTCTTATTTTTGACTCTATATATGACTCTTATCGCGGTGTTATTGTATTTATGAGAGTAAGAGATGGTGTTCTTCGTAAAGGCATGAAGGTTAAGTTTATGGCTACAGGAGCAGTGGCTGAGGTTGTAGAAGTTGGTTATTTTGGACCTGGCAGATTTATACCTGCAGATGAGTTATCAGCTGGAATGGTAGGATATTTTACAGCGTCTATCAAGAACATTCAGGATAGCCGTGTTGGTGATACAGTTACAGAAGTTGCAAAGCCATGTGCAGAAGCTCTTCCAGGCTACAAAAAGGTTATGCCTATGGTTTATTGCGGATTATATCCAGCAGATACAGCTAAATATCCTGATCTTAGAGATGCGCTTGAAAAGCTTCAGTTAAATGATGCATCACTATTCTATGAGCCAGAGACATCACAGGCTCTTGGATTTGGATTTAGAGCTGGTTTCCTTGGACTATTACATCTTGAAGTTATTCAGGAAAGACTTGAGAGAGAATATAACCTTGATTTGGTTACAACAGCGCCAGGCGTTGTTTATAAGGTATATAAGACTGATGGTACATCATTTGAACTGACTAATCCTTCAAACCTGCCTGATCCATCAGAAATAGATTATATGGAAGAGCCTATAGTAAATGGTGAAATTATGGTAACTACAGATTATGTTGGAGCTATAATGCAGCTGTGCCAGGAAAGACGAGGCAAATACTTAAGTACAGATTATATTGAGACTACAAGAGCGATTCTTAAGTATGAACTTCCGCTTAATGAAATCATTTATGATTTCTTTGATGCACTTAAGTCAAGATCAAGAGGATATGCTTCTTTTGATTATGAACTTAAAGGATATGAGAGATCAGAACTTGTTAAGCTTGATATTCTTATTAACAAGGAAAATGTTGATGCTCTTTCATTCATTGTGCACAAGGACGGTGCTTATGAGCGCGGACGTAAGATGTGTGAAAAGCTAAAAGGAGAGATTCCAAGACACTTGTTTGAAATACCTATTCAGGCTGCTGTTGGTGGTAAGGTTATTGCACGTGAGACAGTAAGAGCTATGAGAAAAGACGTACTTGCCAAGTGTTATGGTGGTGATATTTCCAGAAAACGTAAGCTTCTTGAGAAACAGAAGGAAGGTAAGAAAAAGATGCGTCAGATTGGTAGCGTAGAAATACCACAGCAGGCTTTCCTTAGCGTTCTCAAACTTGACGAAGATAATTGATTTATATGATTTAACGGAAGGATTTATATGAAAGAAGTATCTCTTTATATTCATATTCCTTTTTGTATAAAAAAATGCTTATACTGTGATTTTCTATCTTTTCCTGCATCTGAAAAGGTGCAGGAAAGTTATTTTAATGCTCTTTTACATGAAATAGATTCCTATAAGGATAAACTGAGTGGATATAGTGTAAAAAGCATCTTCTTTGGTGGAGGAACACCCTCACTTCCGAACGCATTGTGGATAAAACGTACAATGGATACGTTAAGATCATCATATAATCTTACTGATGATTGTGAAATCACAATGGAAATGAATCCGGCAACAGAAGCAGCAGAAAAATTGAATATATATAGGAAGGCTGGTATTAACAGGCTCAGTATAGGACTTCAGTCAACTAATGATACTGAATTAAAAAAGCTGGGGCGTATGCATGATTATGACACCTTTTTGAAATGCTATGAAGATGCAAGGCAGGCTGGATTTGAGAATATTAATATAGATATTATGAGTGCACTGCCAGGACAGAGCATCGATTCCTATGAAAAGACTGTCAGAAGGGTGGTACAGCTAAGTCCTGAGCATATATCTGCATATAGTCTTATTATAGAAGAAGGAACACCGTTTTATGATATGTATGGTGATGAAGCAGAAACGGAATACAGGACTGGAGAAAACGGCGATTCATCATATCTTCCAACGGAAGATGAAGACAGGCAGATGTATGAGCTGACGCTGAAAATACTTGAAGAGTCGGGATATCACAGATATGAAATATCAAATTATGCCAAAAAAGACCTTGAATGCAGACATAATATTACATATTGGACAAGAGGAAATTATGTAGGTTTTGGTATAGGAGCAGCATCGCTTCTTGAAAATGTAAGATGGAATAACACAAGAGTACTGGCTTCTTATACAGCATATTGGAATGATAATATAGGCACATATGAAGATATCATTTGTGATAGAGAAGAACTAGATCAAAAGGCTCAAATGGAAGAATATATGTTTTTGGGACTCAGACTCGTTGAAGGAGTATCAATAAGTAAGTTTGAAGAGTATTTTGGAATTAAATTAATAGATGTATATAATGATATTGTTAAGAATTTTACAAACGAAGGTCTGCTGGTAATTAATGGCGATAAATTAGGGCTTACCAAGAAAGGGCTGGACGTCAGTAATTATGTGATGTCTGAATTTTTGTTATAATATATGTAGCATTTGTTAAAAAATCTAGATTATTTTAAAATGTCATTGTATAATAAATACATGGATGACTATATAGTATTTTGTAGTATCTGATATCTGAAAATAATGCGGGAATGCTTTTGCATGCAGAGGTTCGAGGGGGACTAAAGTTATGACAGAAGAGAGAATTTTTGACAGAGATGGTACCAGATTTATAATTAAAATATGGAATGATGATGATAAAGTTCTATTAAGCTATTTTGAAAATCATGTATTAAAGCCACAGATGGGAATAGAAGATATCTATAGATGGCTGACGTATCATGATATTTTTTATACTGTAAAATATAGCTGTATTAAAAACAGGCAGATGCTTTCTAATATTGTTAGATATATTAAATACAGGTTGCATAGAAGAGGGTATTTTTTATCGGGGACCGCTCTTAGAAAAGCGGCTATGAATGATGAGATAATGACAGATATAGTAGCGGCACTGGATGATAACACGCTGGTAGTCAGAGAAATGTAAATATTAGTACTTAAATGATAGTAAAGAATGTCTTGTACGGCATTCTTTATTTTTTGTTTAATAGGAAATTGCTCTGCAAATTTCCTATTAAACAAAAAGCACTCCGTGCAGGATGCGCACCTCGCGGAAATGAATTTAATTGCTTCGCAATACCGCTCGGGCGCGAAGAGTCGCAAGCGACTCTTTATTTCTTAAATTCTGAGAATTTTGAACTTATATATAAAATACTTATATGGTGTTATTGGTTATTGAAAACGTCAAAAATAAAGGGGGATATGATGGTTTGTATGATAGGTTATTTGATAAAGTAGGAAATAGTTTGCGGGTAAAAATAACGTCATTTTCTAAATACAGATTTGATAGATTTCTTGACCTTTATATGGTTATAATGTATATTTTTTAATTGGGTTTTTGGACACTTTTCTTGTGTCTTTTTGTGTATGAAGAAAGGGTTTGTATGAATAATAATATTTTAGAATTGTATCATAACGATAATCAGGTTATGAATGAAGCGGTAGACCGCATTGTTATTGGCATTTATGGAATGCAACGCCAATATGGTGCCAAGTCATTTTTATTTACTGGCGCAAGCAGCAATGTTGGGACTACATCTATAGCTCTTAATATATCAATAGCTCTTGCTGAAGCAGGCTGGAAGACATTATTTGTTGACTGTGATTTCAGAAAGGGCAAGGAATATAAGAGAATCAGTGCGGAAGCTGGCAGAGATCTTGCAAGCTTTCTTAGTAACAATGAAACCAAAGCGGTTGATATAGTTAGTCAGACTACATATCCCAATTTATATTATGTAAGTTCAGGTGAAAGATTTAATACACCTGTAAGACTTCTGTGCACAGAGAAGATGGAGAGAGTATGTAATACTTTCAAGAATAAGTACGACTTCGTAATTTATGACACACCATCAATTAATATTGTTAGTGATGCCAAAGTTCTGATTCCTTCAGTGGACAGATATGTACTTGTTACAGGACTTAATATTACAACTAAAAAGCAGGTAATGGATGCCAAGATAGCATTACTTGATTTTGAAGATAAAAATGGTGGAATTATAGCTTCCAGAATGGATATGTCACAGTACAAAAAGAATATAAAAAACTATGACTATTTTGATGAGAGCAATTTAAAGAAAAAGAGTAAAGAAGCAGCTGTAACTAATAAAAAGCCTGCTGCTAAGAAGTTTAAATTATCTTCTTTATCTGGAAAAAAAATAAAGATCAATAAAAAGAATCAAAAAGGAAAGGCAGTAGAAAAATGAAAAAAGTTTGTTTTAAAAAATCTATAATTGCCTTTCTTGCATGGATGTTTGTAATCTGCACATTTATGTTAGAGGCACAGGATGTAAAGGCTATAGCACCAGAACCACTTGATAATGCTACAGTTATAATTACAAATTATGAAATAGAAGGAGCAGAGGATATTGCACCTGGTGAGGCATTTACTCTCAACATTACTCTTCAGAATTCCAGTTTTACAGAGTATGTAGGTAATGTTTACGTAGTATATAGTCAGGCAGATAATTTGGTTTATCCAGAGTATGGAAGTACAGCAATGGCCTATGCCGGATATTTTACAACTCAGGAAGAAAAGACAGTTTCAATTAGACTGGTTGCATCTGACATGATTAATGTATCTGAAGTTATGGGAAGGTTAACCGTATGTTATTCAGATGCTTATTCTACAAGTAATGAAATAGTTAATACTATCTATTTCCCTGTTTCCAGTAACGGTGTTCTTGGAATAAAGAGCTTTGATCTGTCATCATCAGCAACAGTTAACAAGACTAACAGATTAGGTGTTACTTATTACAACAGCGGGAATGCTGATATCAGCAATATAGTACTTCATATGTCAGGCGGTACATTAGAAGCTCAGGATATATCATTTGGTTCACTTAGTAGCGGCTCAATTGAAACAGCAGATGCTTATTTTGTGTTTACTGGAGAAGGTGCTCAGGCTGTAGATATGTATTTTACTTATGTTGATTCAAAGGGAGTGAGTCATCAGACTGCAACACAAACTTTTACATTTGAAGTTAGTGTACAGGATGAAACAAATACAGCAGGAATGTCTTCTAATGGTAATTTATATAAGGTGAACGTAGTAGTGAGTCTTATCGTATTAGTAGGATCATTGTTCGCTGCATATATTTTATTTAAATTTATTAGAAAAAATGAAAAAGCATAAGTTGCTATAGTTAAGAGCGTTTGTATTATTGAGAGGAAAAATAATGAATATAAATGAAGATATTCGATTTGAAGATTTTATATTGAGTTTTAAGGCTGTTTGGTATGGCAAACTTATCTGCATTATGTGTGGATTTATATTTTTTGCACTTGGTATATTTGCAACATTGAATGCAGATATCAGTAATTATTACACAGCATATACAACTGTATATAGTTACAGTTATGGTGATGTAGAAGAGTCATCTATAGCAACATCAGCAATGAACTCATATGCAGATATAGCTACCAGTCAGAAGGTATGTGAAAGAGCAGCGTCTCTTATAGATGGATATTCATTTAGTGCAGGTCAGATATCTAATATGATTAATGTTAGTGCATCAACTTCTGTAGTTATGAGAATCAGTGCTACATACGTTGATGGTGACGCAGCTATAGCGGTTGCTAATGCAGTAGCAGAGGCTTTCGTAATTGAGATGAAAAATGTAACAGGAACAGATGCTGTACAGCTTCTGGATTCTGCAAATTATGCTTATCAGAGTACTAATGGATTTAAAGATTTATGGAAGCAGAGAATAATGTTCTTTTTTGTAGGATTTATACTCGCTGCGGCTGTTATTTTTGTAAAAGAACTATTTTCTAATAAAGTAAGACTTGTTGAGCAGATGATTCTTGATGAAAATGATTTTGTTCTTGGGATAATTCCAGAGATAAATGAGGATAAATGATAGATAATGACATTTTACTATCCATTGTAATACCTGCTTACAATTCTGAACTATATATAGGCAAATGCCTTGAAAGCATATGCTCAAATGCTGAAAACCGCATTGAAATAATCGTAGTAGATGATGGAAGCAGTGATACCACAAGGGATATCGTTGTAAGACAACAGAATAATGATAGAAGAATTAAGGGTGTATTCAAGGAAAACGGCGGAGTATCCAGTGCCAGAAATGCAGGTCTATCCAAAGTAAGTGGTAAATATATCATGTTTCTGGATGCAGATGATTATCTTGATGAGACAGTTTTTGAACATCTCATTGAATATTTAAAAGGTAGTCCAGCTGATTTTACAGCTTATAGCAGGAATATTTTATATACAGATGGAACTGTCAGAAAATCTCGGTTTGATATATCTGAACAGGAAAGCTCAGATATGGATTATATCAATGAGCTTATGTATGCGACATCTGGATTTAACGAATGCTGGGGCAAGATTTATAAAAAAGAAATTATAGATTTATATGATATTAAATTCCCACAGGATATAGCTGTTGGAGAAGATCTCATATTTGTATATGAGTATTTTAGTTGCAGCAGAAGCTACCTGATCAAAAATGAAGAGCTGATATATTACAGACAGCATGAAGGTAGCGCGATGAAAGCTACGCATGTTGATAAGAGACTGGAATATACAAGAATTTTATATGATATAGGACAGTCATATATAAATGAACTTGATAATGCTGAAATTAAGCAAAAGTCCAAAATATACTATTTCAGAGTTATAACAAACCTCTGTAGAGAGTTTTCTTCAGGACAGGAAGGATACAATAATCTGAAGAAAGTATATAAAGATGAAGTAACTAAAAAGATAATGAAAAAACTTAATCTGAAGATGATACCAGGATATAAGAAACCCGAATATCTGATGATTAAAATGAAGGCTGTAAGGCTTTCTTGTTTGTATTATAAATTAAAAGCAAAGGCGGTTAAATGAGAGCATTTTCGGTATCAAAAGAAAATGAGAATAATAGACAATTTTTCCAGCAGATGTTATTTACTGCAGCTATGGTTGTGCTCGCCATAAAAAATATTACTGACTCATCTGTTATTATTCAAAAACCAGGAATGATAGATAACCTGTTAATTATGGCTTTCACAGCTTTTATTGGTATCAAACTCATGACTCAGAAGTATACATACTTCAGTCTTGTATTTTCAATAATACTGTTTATGGTCAGTGTATATACATGTATCAAATGTTATTATTTTTATTTATATTTCACATCTCTTTTGTTATGTGCTATACAGGATGTTGATTTCCAGAAGGTGTTAAATGTTACCTGGAAAGTAAAAGCATTTTTACTTGGGATTCATGTACTTGCTTATGCTACAGATGCTGTCATACAACCTTGGAAACTTACTTATTCATATAGAGATGGAGTTCAGCGAATGACATTTTATCAGGGACATGCCAATACATTTGCCATGTATCTGTGCTGGATATCTCTTGAGTATTTATATTCAAGTTTTGAAAGACTGACATATCTGAATATAGGTATAGTCTGGCTTATTAATTTCTTCTTTTATCAATTCTGTGACTCTAATACAGCAATGATTACGGTTACATTTGCGTGCATATTGATATTGGGTTGTAAAGTCCTACATGGTGGTAGAAAAGAGATATTTGAAAAAATAATAACTGTTGTTTCTAAGTATTTATATGCATTTTTATCTATATTTTTTGTGTCAATTATTATTGGTTATGTAAATGGATTGTTTGTACCTGTATTTGAGTTCTTTGATGATTTGTTTACAGGAAGATTATTATATGGTGCTGTTGCTTATGATTTAAAAGGTATTTCTTTTTTTGGTAAAAGTTTTTCCTTTGATTCCAAGACCTATTGGAGAGGACACTGGGTAGATGGAATGATATTTGACAACTGTTTTATATGGATGATGATTAGCTATGGAATTGTTTACCTTGTACTTATATCTTTAGGATGTATTATTTTTAATTCCAAAATGACAGTCAGAGAGAAAATATTTATTATGTTATATACCATGTATACAGTAATGGAAGCATATGTAATGAATGCCGCAATCTGTTTTCCGCTATTAATATTAGGAATCCATATGACCAGGCATGTGGAAAAAGAAAACAGGGCATACGATTATATAGCTAAGAGACGTGAATTATTAAAACATAAAAAGGAAATTATAATAAATGGAACCGAAAATTAGTATTATTATTCCTGCTTATAATATTGAAAGCTACATAGGTAAATGTCTGGATAGTATTTTGAATCAGGATATCGATAAATCTCAGATAGAGATAATTGTAGTTGATGATGGTTCTACAGATAAGACACCAGAGATTACAGACAGCTATGCATCTGATTATGATTATATCAAGGTTATTCATAAATCTAATGGAGGCGTATCAGCTGCCAGAAATGATGGAATTGCGGCTGCATGTGGTGAATACATATTCTTTTTTGACGGAGATGACTTTCAGGAAAAAGAAACATGCAGAGAACTTGTAGATATTGCGGATAAGAATATGGCAGATGCTGTTATTTATGGCTATTACAGATATGAGAATGGTGAGGTATATGAGACATGCCTGCCAAGATTTGATAAGACTATTTATACAGATGATGAAGTATTAAAAGAAGTAATGCCTGCATTTATAGGTCTTTCTAATCAGGATGTTAATAACTGGATAGCAGGAAAGCCTGATTCACTGTATGTTGAGAATCCGGCATTGTGGAGAATTCTCTGCAAGAGAAGCGTTATTGTGGATAACAACCTGCAATTTGATACAACATTAAAGGTTGGTGAGGATACTGTATTTATATCTGATTACCTTAGTTGTTGTAAAAAAGTATTTATACAGCAGAAATGTTATTACTATCTGGTAACAAGAGAAACATCAGCAATTTACAGATATGAAAGAGAACCTTTTTCCAAACTGGAAGGTAAGCTCAAGCTAAATGATGCAAGAGAGCGCCTTGTTAATAGAATAAAAGAAAGAACAGGCGTGGATGTAACATATACATTTGCAGGAACTATAGTTATGTCAGCTGTTGAAGTGGCTTTTCAATTATCTGGCAAGAATGCTAAGGCTGGTAGATCTGAGAGATATAAAGGCTACAGACAATTCGTTGATGATAAGAGAGTTCGTGATCTTATTGCAGAATTTGAAATTGGACAAGGTTCTATTGTAAAAAGAGTTCCTTTTATGTTCCTTAAGAGTAACTGGTTTGGATTATTATTTTTGGCAACAACAATGCTTCATGTAATACATTATGAATTTAAGAGGTCATAAATGAAGATAGCTTTTTTGAATTTATGTCATACAGATCCTGAACTTGTAGCAAGATGTGCAAGACGACTTACAAGCGATCAGGATTTTGATATGTATGTGCATGTGGATGCTAAACAGAATATAGAACCATTTCATAAAGCTCTTGATGGTATAAGAGGAGTTTATTTTACAAAAGACAGGTATAAAGTCTATTGGGGCGGATATAATGCAATACATGCAACTTTTGAGCTTCTTAGAAATGCCCTTAATAGCGGAATTCATTATGACTATTTTTGTCTGATGCAGAATCTTGATTATCCAATAAAATCAAATGCTCAGATAAAGGCCTTTTTTGAAGATAATAACGGAAAAGAATTCTTAAGAGGATGTCCTATTGCTGAAACAGATGACTGGGAGTTTTCAAGAAAGTACAGACTGTATTATATGAAGGATAATCCATATGGTAAGGCTTCTAATAAGGATCCTCACAAACTGTTAATTACTCTTATGTCTACTATTATGAGTATTACAACAATAGGTTCTAAAGGCATAATCCATGAAAAAGATAAGGATTATAGAATATACTACGGATGTGCACAATGGGCAATAACCAATGAATGTGCCAGTTTCCTGGATGAATTTGAAAAAACGCATCCAAAATTTAATCGTAAAATGAAGATTATGCAGTTCCCAGATGAGGAATACTTCCATACTGTGGTGCATAATTCTGAGTTTAGAACTAAATGTATTAAATATGATGAACCAGAAGCAAGATGGCTTGTAAACTGGAGAAATCTTACATATTTTGAATTTCCTAAGGAAGTAACAGTTCTTACTAAGGCTGATTATGACAAACTGATGGAAATTCCAGACCTTTTTTGTAGAAAGGTCAGAAGCAAAATATCTGATACACTACTTGATGAACTGGATAAACAGATATGAACGAGGGGGAGAAAAATAGTGACTGATAATAATAAGCCGCTTATAAGTGTAATTGTTCCTATATATCATGTAGAGAACTATCTTGAGCGTTGCATTAAGAGCATTATTAATCAGACATATTCAAATCTGGAAATATTACTTGTAGATGATGGCTCGAAGGACAGATGTTCAGAAATATGCGATGAATATGCAAATTTAGATTCTAGAATAACAGCTCTTCACAAAGATAACGGAGGCCTCTCTGATGCCAGAAATTATGGAATTGCAAGAGCGAAAGGTGAATATATTATTCTGATAGACTCAGATGATTATATTCACAAAGATATGATTCAAATCCTTGCTGATGAATCGTTTAGGGAAAGTGCTGATATTACTATTTGTACTTATAAATATGTTTATGATAATAAGCCAGATGAAGTAGATGCTGTATTCAATCATAGAGTAGAGACCAGGGTACTAGATAGAAAACTGGCACAGGAAATGTATTATACAAGCGATCTTACCCTGGATCTTACAGTTGCATGGAATAAATTATATAAAAAGAGTTTGTTTGATGATATTAAGTATCCTGTAGGCAAGATATACGAAGATGAATATACAACATATAAACTCCTGTATAAATGCGAAAAGATATGTTATATAAAAACGCCTTTATATTACTATCTTCAGAGAAGTGACAGTATAATAGGCAAAATGTCTGGTGTAAGGACGTCTGGAGTAGTAGATGCATATCTTGAAAGGCTTGGCTTTTACAAGGACCAATCAGAAGATGAGCTGTGGATAAAAGAAGCTATGCATTCACTTCATATGATGTGCTATCTTAATAAACTTTCTTCTGACAAAGGTCTTAATACCAATGGAATAATGGATGGAGACCATAGAAATAAGTATTTACAGGAAGTTAGAGCAAATAAAAAGGCATATAAGAAAATGAGTATTTCCAAGAAATTTGAAATATGTCTGTATAAGACTTCTGGCAAATTATATTATCAGATTTGGAAATTATTAAAAAGGTAAACTAGATTATGAGTGATGCTTTGGTAAGTATAATCATTCCAATCTACAATGTGGAGAAGTATCTGAGAGAATCTCTTGAAAGAGTAGTTAACCAGACTTATAAAAATTTGGAAATAATACTTTTAAATGATGGTTCTACAGATTCAAGTCTTGATATTTGTAATGATTATAAAGCACAGGACAATAGAATAAAGGTTATAGATAAGGTAAATTCTGGCCAGGGAGATACCAGAAACAAAGGTATTGAAATGGCAACAGGTAAATATATCTATTTTGCAGACAGTGACGATCTTATAGATTATGAGCTTATAGAAACAGCAGTTGCCGGTATAGAAGAGAAAGAATCGGATATCTATATTTTTAATTATTACCATGTTTATGAAAAAGAAGATGGTCAGAGAAAAAATGTTGAAGAAAGAGAGTTTATAGAAGGAAGCTATAGACTTGATTTAGATAAAGACAAGCTCAAATTTATAACGAATAATTATCTTAATTATGGTTGCGGGTTTGAAGTGTGGGACAGACTATACAGAGCAGATATTATCAAGGATAATTCTATAAGATTTCCTGTTTTTAAACCTGTGATAGCAGAGGATGTCTGCTTTAATCTGTTTTATCTCTTGCATGTTAATAAGATAGAGGTTACTAATAAGAGATTATATTACTACCTTTATCGTACAGATTCATCAATGGGTGCTGATAGGTCAGTTATAAGAGTCAATCAGTATAACAGACTCAGTAAATGTTTGTATGAATATGTACAGTCAATAAATAATCTGTATATAAAAAATAATTACTACATGATACATATCCTCTTACTCTACCATGAGCTTATGAATGTAAGACTTGATGATATGCGAAATGAAATTGGTACTGTAGAAGATAATGAATATAACAATTCAAGATTATCTGAGTCCAGGGGAAAGATATTTAGATTTATAAGTACCATGGGACTAATGAGAGGTATTAAATACTATCTGTTTTCCGGATATTACTATAACGGAAATAGACTAAAATATTATTTGCTAAGGTTTTTGTGTAAGTGAGGAAAGTATGAAGGTCGGAATAATGTCAATGCAGAGAATCATAAATTATGGTTCATTTCTGCAGTCATATAGTTTGAAAAAAAATATAGAAGCACTTGGAGCAGAAGTACAATTTGTTGATTATGAGCCAGGTCCGGTTCTGATAAAATCTGGAGATACAAAGAACCACAAAATAAAACAATTTATAGAAAAAGTAAAAGGAAAAGTGTTATTTCCTCATAAGACAAATGCTACTATTATGGGAGCATACTGGAAAGAATATAACAAGTTGAATGATACATTTTATGATGAAGTTCTGCCACTTCTGGGAGTAACTAAGGAAAAGAATTTATATCCTGCACTTGATGCTCTTGTTATTGGAAGTGACGAAGTATTTAACTGCGTTCAGTACAATGTAGATGTAGGATATTCCAAGGATTTATTTGGATACGGAAATAGAGCAGATAAACTTCTTAGTTATGCAGCATCTTTTGGTAATACTACAGAAGATAGTTTAAGAGAATATGAAATATATGATGAAGTACAGGAAATGCTGACAAAGTTTGATTATATTTCTGCAAGAGACATGAATACATATAATCTGTGTAAAAAAATGACTGGAAAAAATATCATCAAAAATGTTGATCCTGTATTCCTCTATGACTATAGCAAAGAAGTTGATCAGATAGAGGTAACAGAAAAGGATTATATTGTTGTATATGCCTATGCAAACAGATTCTCTCAGGCTGAGTCTGCAGAGATAATTGCTTTTGCCAAAAAGCATAATAAGAAACTAAAGTGCCTGTGTGCTCCACAGATATATATAGAAGGATATACAGCGCTTAAACCTTTTGAAATTCTTGCTTATGTCAAGAATGCAGATTATGTAATTACAGATACATTTCATGGATCTGTTTTTTCTATTAAATACAATAAACCTTTTGCTACTTATGTCAGAAATACAGGTAGCGCTGGTAATAATGAGAAATTAAATGATTTACTTGATACATTTGGACTTATGGCAAGAAGTGTAAATGGTAATAAGAAACTGGCAGATGTTCTTGCACAGGATATTGATTATAAAAAAGTAAATCAGATTATAGATGAAGAAGTTTCTAAAGGTAAGAAGTATCTCAAAGAAGCACTTCAGTTAGGGGATTAATATGGAACTATGCAGTACAGAATTATGTACTGGCTGCTTTGCATGTAAGAGTGTATGTCCAAAGGATGCCATTAGTATTAGTCATGATGGGTTACTAAAAACTATTCCTGTTATAGATGCAGCTAAGTGTGTTGATTGCGGTCTGTGTGCAAAAACTTGTCCAGTACTTAATGATAGTGAATCTAATATACCAAATATATGCCTTGCAGCATGGACTAATAATAATGAAGACCAAAAAGACTGTGCTTCTGGCGGTATAGCCACAGCAATATCCAGAGTTATATATGACAGAGGCGGAAAGGTATTTGGTTGTGCATTTGATAAGGATTTAAATCTGGATATCAGGATGGCAGAATCATTGGATGATCTTGAAAGATTTAAGAGTTCCAAGTATGTACAGAGTAGTACTGCAGATTCATATGCAGAAGTTAAAAAGCAGCTTCTTGATGATAAAGAAGTTGTGTATATAGGATCTCCATGCCAGATAGATGGACTTAAACATTATCTAAAAAAAGATTATGAAAAATTATATTTGGTAGATATCATATGTCATGGCGTTCCACCAATTGATTATTTAAAACAATATGTGCGTAAAAAGAAATGTGGCAGGAAAGTTAATAATGTCGGATTTCGAGGTAATAATGATTTCTGTCTTACACTATATGACGGAGACAAAAGCATTTATTGTGTAAGCTCATATTATGATATGTATTATGAAGAGTTTCTGCGTTCTGTAACATATAGAGACAATTGTTATAGCTGCAGATATGCCAACATGAACAGAATATCTGATCTTACAATAGGTGATTTCTGGGGACTTGATAAGGCAACACTCAGTGAGCCATATGAAGGCAGAGTATCTGAAATTCTGGTTAATACTAAAAAGGGGCAGAAGCTTCTTGAAATAGTTGGTGATTATATTCATACAGAACCAGGAGATATGGATGTGGCAATTCAGAATAATGCACAGTTACAGCATCCATCAGTTGCACCACCTGACAGGAAAATATTTGTTGATTCATTTAATGGAGATTTTGTTAAGGCATCTTACAGAACTTCGATAGGAAAGAGAATATTCAAAGATAAACTAAGAAAGAAATTACCAATTCTTTTTTATATAAAAGACATTATTAAGAGGTAAAAATGAAAAACGTAAAGGTATCAGTCATAGTACCAATATATAATGTTGAAGATTATTTGCCTAAATGCATAGACAGTATTCAGAAACAGAGCTATGACAAATTGGAAATTATATTAGTAGATGACGGCTCTCCGGATAAATGTGGTGACATTTGCGAAGAATACAAATTACAAGATGAACGTATTAAGGTAGTGCATAAGCCTAATGGCGGCCTGTCTGATGCCAGAAATGCAGGTATGGAAGTTGCAACTGGTGAATACTATGTTTTTATTGATTCTGATGATTATGTACATCCACAGATGATAGAAAAATTATTGGATGCATGTGATAAGACCGGAGCTGATATGGCTGTTTGCGGATTCAAGTCAGTTACTGAGAATGAAAATATTGATATGGACACATTAAATGATGTACCTGTGGAAGAGGTAGTATCTGATGAGGACAGAATCAGTTATTTTTATGAAAAAAAGTATGTTGAATTTGTAGTTGCTTGGAACAAAATATATCCTGCTAAATATT
>CAMJFD010000016.1 GCA_946404845.1 uncultured Butyrivibrio sp.
GCATATATATTATATGTACTATTTGGAGTCGAATTATATCTTGCCACTTTATTCCTGAAGGGAGCATGCCTTAATAAATATAAAGGCGCTTTATCTACTGCATGGATGATTCTGGCAGGTGTATATATAGGCTTTATGATGTATGTTGATGCAGGATCGCTTGTTACACTTGTACTTGTATTTTCTGTTCTGGCATGCATCAATAAGACATTTAAGAGAAAATGCTATGAAATAGGAATGGTACTTGTCGGACTTGTTATTGGCTTTTTAATTATGCTGATTCAGTATGATGGAATTAGTCATGTGGTAATGGCCTTTGATGTCTGGTTTAAGACATACCTGTACAACCTTGATACAATTTCTCTATATACTGTATATTCACAGTACAAGACATATTATCTTGGTACATTTATACTAATGATAACTGCAGCAGCCGGTTTTTGGAAATGGCGCAAATATCAGTGTACTACGCCATGGCTACTGATGAGCATACTTGTAACTGTTCTTATACCATTTTTTGGTCCAACACTTCTTAACAGTGAAGAGGTACAGACACTTTTTTATGCAATTGATATTGGTTGTGGTATATCATGTATATTCTTTGATCCAATAGCCAAAGAGGGTGTAAGAGCCGGAGAAGAAGCTGAAGAAGAGATTACAGAAGAACTTATAGAAGATACTGTAACCAAAGATGCAGAGCAAGGTGCAGAAAATAATAAAGAAGAAAACAAAAAAGAAGAGAAAAAATTAGAAAATAAAATAGAAGATAAAGTAGAAGATAATATTTCTACAGCTATTAAGACTGATGAAGAAAGAGTTATAAAACCAGAACTTACTCAGGAAGAAAAAGAAGAGAAACAATCAAGACAGGTTGTTATAATGGAGTCATCTCACAAGGATAATGAAGTTTCTGATGATATAAATAATGAGAATGAGATAGAAGACTCACATACTGATACTGTTGAAAAAGAAAAACAATTAGAAAAATCAGACTATGATGAATATGATGATAGTCCTGAGATAACAGAAAATGAAACTGTTAATAATACTCCTGTAAACTTATATGATTCTGATTCAGAATCAGCTACAGACGATAATAAATCTTTAGAAGAAAAAATCATTATTCAGGTAACGGGAGATGAACAGAAGAACACTAAGAAGATAGTAGGTGTAATAGAAGATATTATTGGACAGGCTGAAGATAATGGACTTGAAGATGCAACTACAAACGATGTCACTTTAGACGAGGGGGTAGCTGAGACTATGGTAATTGAGAACAAGCCAGAAGAGTCAGAAGTTATTAAAGTCAATCTTGAAAAAGAAAGGGAGAAGAGAAAAAAATATATTCCTGAAGGCATGATACTGCCAATAGGCGATGAGGATCTAATTGATGACTGTAAGCCTAAGTTCAAAATGCCTGACATTGAAGAAATTGGTCCAATTGAAGTAGAGAGACACAAAGAAGAACATGAAGAAATCGCTGTCGTATCAAAGAGAGATGATTTTGATATAGATATACAACCAGGCGATGACTTTGATATATAAAGAAAGATGAAAACCAGAGGACAATAAATGAGAATTGAAGATTTAACGACATACGAGGTTTTAGAGAAGAGAATAATATCTGATCTGAATTCTGAAAGCTATATTGTAAGACATAAGAAGACAGGTGCAAGACTTGCCCTTTTGTCTAATGATGATAACAACAAAGTTTTTTATATAGGATTTAGAACACCACCTAAGGATTCAACAGGTGTTGCTCATATTATTGAGCATACAGTTCTGTGTGGTTCTAAGGATTTTCCAATTAAGGATCCATTTGTAGAACTTGTAAAGGGTTCACTTAACACATTCCTTAATGCCATGACATATCCTGACAAGACAGTATATCCAATTGCAAGTTGTAATGATGCTGATTTCCAGAATCTGATGCATGTATATCTTGATGCAGTTTTTTATCCTAATATTTATAAAACTGACAAGATATTCAAGCAGGAAGGCTGGCATTATGAAATGGAAGATGAAGAGTCAGACCTTACTATAAATGGTGTTGTTTATAATGAAATGAAGGGAGCTTTTTCATCAGCTGATGATGTTCTATACAGAGAGATTCAGAATGCTCTTTATCCAGATATTACATATGGAATTGAATCTGGTGGTGACCCAGAGGTAATACCAGAACTTACGTATGATGAATATCTTGATTTTCATAGAAAATATTATCATCCATCTAACAGTTATATATATCTGTATGGTGATATGGATATGGCTGAAAAGCTTGAATACATTGACAGAGAGTATCTGTCTAAATTTGATGCACAGCCTGTAGATTCAGCAGTTGGAGTGCAGAAAGCCTTTGCTGAACCTAAGGAAGTTCATAAGAAATATTCAATACTTGAAAGTGATTCAGACAAGCAGAATACATTCCTGTCTTATTGCTGCAGCATTGGTACAAGCCTTGACAGAAAGCTGTATGTTGCATTTGATATTCTTGACTATGCACTATGTTCAGCTCCTGGAGCTGCCCTTAAAAAGGCACTTATAGAAAAAGGTATTGGTCAGGAAGTATTTAGTGATTATGACAATGGTATTCAGCAGCCTTTATTTGCTATTGTTGCAAAAAATGCTGATGCTGACCAGAAAGAGGAATTCGTTAAGACAATAAGAGAAGTCCTTGAAGATCAGGTAAAAAATGGCATTGATAAAAAGGCTATTCTTGCCGGATTATCAAATGATGAATTTAAATATAAAGAAGCTGATTTTGGAAGATTCCCTAAGGGATTATTATATGGACTTCAGGTTCTTGACAGCTGGCTCTATGACGATATGAAGCCTTGGATTCATATTGAAGCCAATAATACATTTGCAGAACTTAGAAAAGAAGCTGAAGGTCATTATTTTGAAGACCTTATACAGGAATATCTTCTTGATAATACTCACAGAACAGTTCTCTTACTTGAGCCTGAAAAAGGTCTTACAGAGAAAAAGGATGCTGAACTTGCAGATAAATTAAAGAAATACAAGGAAAGTCTTTCTGCAGATGAAATCAAAAAGATTGTGACTGAGACCAAAGAATTAAAAGAATATCAGGAAGAACCAGATAAGCCTGAAGATCTTGCCAAGATTCCTCTTCTTACTCGTGAAGACATGAAGAAGGAAGCAGAACCATTTAAGAATGAGCTCAGAAACAGTAATGGCGTAGATGTTTTATATCATGACATTTTTACAAATGGTATTGGATACATTGGTTTCCTCTTTGATATGTCAAAGGTTCCAAATGAGCTTCTTCCATATGCAACTGTGCTTAAGACAGTTCTGGGACTTCTTGATACTGAGAATTATGGCTATGGTGATCTTGTTAATGAGATCAATATTAAGACAGGTGGAATAGGCGGTTCAATTTCATCTTATACAAATGTTGATGATGTAAAAAAATATAAGACTGAATTTGAAATTACTGCAAAGGTTCTGTATCCTAATATATCTGAGGCGTTCAGACTTGTTCAGGAAATTCTAATGACATCTAAGCTTGATGATCATAACAGGATAAAAGAAATACTTGATGAGCATGTATCCAGAATGCAGTCAGATCTGGCTTCAAGTGGACATAATACTGCTGCAATACATGGTATGTCATATATTTCACCAACAGCTTATATTACTGATACAGTAAGCGGAATAAGAGCATATAAGTTTTATGCCAATCTTGCAGCTCATTTTGATGAGAAGGAAGTTAGAGAAGATCTTACAGATAAGCTTAACAAGTTGTGCAAGATCCTGTTCAGAAAAGAAAATCTTATGATTGACTTCACAGCTGATGAAAAAGGTTATGCTCCAATGGAGAATTGCATTAAGGACTTTGCAGATTCACTTCATACAGAGACTGTAGATACTAAGGGCTTTGAAATCAAACTTGAAAAGAAAAATGAAGCATTCCAGACTGCAGGACAGGTACAGTATGTATGCAGAGCAGGAAATTATATTAATAAAGGTCTTAAATATGATGGATCACTCAGAGTTCTTAAAGTAATGATGGGATATGATTACTTATGGAAGAATATTCGTGTACTTGGTGGTGCATATGGATGTAGCAGTGGATATGGCAAAAACGGTGATTCATATTTTGTAACCTATAGAGATCCTAATCTCAAAAAGAGTGTTGATGTATTTGAAAAGGCATCAGAATATATTAGGAATTTTGATGCTGATGAAAGAACAATAACACAGTTTATAATCGGTGCAATCAGTGAAATTGATACACCAAAAACACCTAATACAAAAGGTATATATGGACTTGTAACATACCTTACAGGTACTACTATGGAACATCTGCAAAAGAGCAGAGATGAACTGTTGTCTACAACAGTAGAAAAGATAAGATCACTTGCTGATTATATAGATGCATTTATGCAGGATGAATGCATATGTGTAATTGGTAGTGCGGATAAGATTGATGAAGACAAGGAACTGTTTGACAGTATCAGTCCACTTGTATATAACAAAGAAACGGAAGGTAATTAATGGATATTAACAGCTATAAGACAGGCTTTATAACACTTATAGGCAGACCAAATGTTGGTAAGTCTACACTTATGAATAACATTATTGGTCAGAAAATTGCGATTACGTCTAATCGACCTCAGACTACCAGAAACAGGATACAGACTGTGTATACAGATGATACATGTCAGATGATATTCCTTGATACACCTGGTATTCATGAGACCAAGAACAAACTTGGTGAATATATGTTAAAGGTTGCAAAGAGTACTCTTGATGAAGTAGATGTAATATTGTGGCTTGTAGAACCTAGTACATTTATAGGTGCTGGAGAGCAGTATATTATTGAGCAGCTAAGAGCATGTAAGAATCCGGTTATTCTCGTAATCAACAAGATTGATACAGTAGATAAAAAGGATCTTGAAACATATATAAATGCTTATAAGGAAAAGCTTGATTTTGCTGATATAGTTCCAGTTTCCGCAAGGCGTAAGGAAAACATTGATACACTTGTTGAATGTATCAAAAAGCGTCTTCCGTTTGGACCTCCATTTTATGATGAGGATACAATTACTGATCAGCCAGAAAGACAGATTGTATGTGAAATTATTAGAGAAAAAGCGCTGAGACTTCTCAAGGAAGAAGTGCCACATGGCATAGCAGTAACTGTTGAGAGTATGAAGGTCAGAGTAGAAGAGCCTAAACCTGAACCTGTAAAAAAGAAAAAGAAGAACAGACATTATCATCCACCAAAGGCATCTAAGATGAATAATCTTGAGATAATTGAAATGCCGGTTCCAAATGAAGAACCTGAAAGCAAAATGGATGATGAAGATATAGCAGATGGTCCAATGATACTGACACTTGGAGGAGATGAAGCTGATCCGGCTGATGTATATGATCCAAATAGTGTTATGGATATCGATGCAACAATTATCTGTGAGAGAGATTCACACAAGATGATCGTAATTGGCAAGAACGGCTCCATGATTAAAAAAATTGGAACACAGGCCAGAAAAGACATTGAAGTACTTGTTGGCTGTAAAGTTAATTTGCAGTTATGGGTAAAAGTCAGAAAAGACTGGAGAGATGACATGTCCCAGATGAAAAATTTTGGGTATGATGGCAGGAATATCTAATGCAGAATGATTTGACAAGTGTAAGGGGAATGGTGCTAAAGCATGTTCCTGTAGGTGATTACGACTGGGTAGTAACTATATTGACTATAGAACTTGGCAAGATAACAGCTTTTGCCAAGGGCGCCAGAAAACCAAATGGTAAGTTATCAGGTTGTGTAGAGCCATTTTGTTACGGAACATTTAAATTATATGTTGGAAGGACTTCATATAATATTACTGATGCAGATATACAGAATTATTTTGAAGGCTTTAGGCATGATCTTGATGGGGCTTTATATGGTACATTTTTTCTGGAAATAGCAGATTACTACTGCCATGAAAACAATATAGATACAGAACTGTTAAAACTTGTTTACCAGTCACTTCGTGCACTTGAAAAGGATTCTCTCGATAACAGACTTGTAAGATGTATATTTGAAATAAGAGCTCTTTATATAGAAGGAGAATATCCTGGAGCTCCACCTGATGTTAAGTGGAGTGATAGTACGCTTTATACTCTTGAGTTTATAACAAGAATGAATATAGAAAAGTTATATACTTTTACAGTTAGTAATGAAGTTCTGGGAGAACTAATAATTATAGCTGAAAAATTCAGACAAAGGTTTATAGATAAGGAACTTAAGAGCTTTTCCATGCTTGAAATGATAGAAAACAATGTTGAAAAACTATAATAAGTTGAGTATAATTACCATGTTTGACTTCATGATTGCATGGAAAAATTTTTCATGAGGAGAAGAGGTTTGGATGAGTCAGGTAAATGAATTAAAATCTATTGTAAGATTTATTATTATTGGAGCCACTGTAGCACTTCTTACAGGGTGCGGAGGCTTTAATCCTGAAAAAGCAGATGCATCTAGTGTATCTATTAGTAAGGAAGGAAAGATAACAAGCGTAACAATAGATAGCTTTAGCGAAGATTACTACGATATTGAAGAACTTGAAGAAATGGCTAATAGTGAGATTAGTTCATTCAATACAGAATATGGTGAGGACAGTGCAGTTCTATCTTCTATAAAAAAAGAAGATGACAATATTCGAATGATAATGGAATTTGAATCTGCCTCAGATTATTCACACTTTAATCAAAAAGCAATGTTCTATGGAACTGTAGCGGAAGCTATTTCCAGAGGATATGAACTTCCATCTGATTTGGTAGATGCAGAAGGTAATTCTGTTACATCAGAGACACTTAGTGGCCTTTCGGATGAGCATATAATAATAATGGCTGAAAAAATGAATGTTATAACACCATATAAGATTAAATATATGACAAGTGGTGTAACACTGGAAGATTCTAATGAAGCAATACTTTCAGGTACTTCAGAAGATTCTAATGTATATCTTATTTTAGTCAAATAATCAAATTTATAATTTACAATATAAGTTGTAGGTAGAGAGGAATAGTTATGGAAAACAGCGCAAAGACAATGGAAAAAATCATAGCACTAGCAAAAGGTAGAGGATTTATTTATCCAGGTTCTGAGATTTATGGCGGACTTGCTAATACTTGGGATTATGGTAACCTTGGTGTTGAACTGAAGAACAATGTTAAGAAGGCATGGTGGCAGAAATTTGTACAGGAGAATAAGTACAATGTTGGTGTAGACTGTGCTATTCTTATGAACCCACAGACATGGGTAGCTAGTGGACATCTTGGCGGTTTTTCAGACCCTCTTATGGATTGTAGAGAATGTCATGAGAGATTCCGTGCAGATAAGATTATTGAAGATTTCGCTGCAGAAAATAATATTGAGCTTGACGGTAGTGTTGATGGATGGTCACAGGAAAAGATGATGGCTTTCATTAAGGACAACAGTGTTCCATGTCCAACATGTGGTAAGCACAACTTTACTGATATTCGTCAGTTCAACCTTATGTTCAAGACATTCCAGGGTGTTACTGAGGATGCAAAAAATACAGTATATCTTCGTCCTGAAACAGCTCAGGGTATCTTCGTAAACTTTAAGAATGTTCAGCGTACTTCTAGAAAGAAGATTCCATTTGGTATCGGACAGATTGGTAAGTCATTCAGAAATGAGATTACACCTGGTAACTTCACATTCCGTACAAGAGAATTTGAGCAGATGGAACTTGAGTTCTTCTGTGAACCAGATACAGATCTTGAATGGTTTGAATATTGGAGAAGCTATTGTATCAACTGGCTTAAGAGCCTTGGTATGAAAGATGATGAGATGAGAGTAAGAGATCATGATAAGGAAGAACTCTCATTCTACAGTAAGGCTACAAGTGATATCGAATTCTTATTCCCATTTGGTTGGGGTGAGCTTTGGGGTATCGCTGACAGAACAGATTATGATCTTACAAGACATCAGGAAACATCTAAGGAAGATCTTACATACTTTGATGATGCCAAGAATGAAAGATATATCCCATATGTAATCGAGCCATCACTTGGTGCAGACCGTGTAGTACTTGCATTCTTATGTGGTGCTTATGATGAAGAAGAGATTGCTGAAGGTGATGTACGTACAGTACTTCGTTTCCATCCAGCACTTGCACCAGTTAAGATTGGTGTACTTCCTCTTTCTAAGAAGCTTAATGAAGGCGCTGAGAAGATCTTCGAGCAGCTTTCTAAGAAATATAACTGCGAATTTGATGATCGTGGAAATATCGGTAAGAGATATAGAAGACAGGATGAAATTGGTACTCCATTCTGTATCACTTATGATTTTGATTCAGAGACAGATGGTAAGGTAACTGTAAGATTCAGAGATTCAATGGAACAGGAACGTGTTGCTATTGATTCACTTGAAGAGTACTTTGCTGATAAATTCACATTTTAATTAATGTTATATGAGATTCAAAATGCTCGGTAACTGGGCATTTTGAACTTATATATTTTCAGTTTCTAAATATATAGTTACGAAATGAGGTTTTTGGTAATGAAACAATTTACTTCTAAAGGACTTAGAAAACAATGGATAGAGTTCTATAAAGAGAGAGGACATGTAGATGTTGGAGCAGTTTCACTTGTATCTGATGGATCTACAGGTGTTCTTTTTAATGTTGCAGGTATGCAGCCACTTATGCCATACCTTTTAGGACAGAAGCATCCACTTGGAACAAGACTTTGCAATGTTCAGGGATGCGTTCGTACAAATGATATTGATTCAGTTGGTGATAAGAGCCATGTTACATTCTTTGAAATGATGGGAAGCTGGAGCCTTGGAGATTACTTCAAGAAGGAAAGATGCCAGTGGAGTTTTGAACTTCTTACTCAGATTTTTGGATTCGATGCAGATCATCTTGCAGCTACAGTTTTTGCTGGAGATGAGAATGCACCAAGAGATGAAGAAGGTGCTGCATGCCGTATTGAATCAGGATTCAAAAAAGAAAATGTATACTACCTTCCAGCAGATGATAACTGGTGGGGCCTTGAATATGGTCCATGTGGTCCAGATTCAGAAATGTTCTATATCGCAGATGTGCCAGATTGTGGACCTAACTGTGGCCCAGGTTGTGACTGCGGTAAGTATACAGAACTTGGTAACGATGTATTTATGCAGTATGAGAAACATCATGATGGTTCTCTTACACCACTAAAGCAGAAAAACGTTGATACAGGTTGGGGACTTGAGAGAATCCTTGCTTTCCTTAATGGAACAAAGGATGTATATCAGACAGATCTGTTTACATCAGCAATTGCTTATATTGAAAAGTCAGCAAATACAAAATATGGTGAAGATGAAGCTAAGACAAAGTCTATGCGTATTGTATCTGACCATATTCGTACATCTGTAATGCTTATTGGAGATGAAGCTAAGCTTCTTCCTTCTAATACAGGTGCAGGATATATCCTTAGAAGACTTATCCGTCGTGCTGTCAGACACGGAAGAGTTCTTGGACTTAAGAAAGAAAACCTTCTTAAGATTGCAGAAATTTATATTGATGAAGTATATAACGACAGTTATCCACTTCTTGTAAAAAATAAATCATTTATTATTCAGGAGCTTCAGAAGGAAATTGAACGTTTTGAAAGCACACTTGAAAATGGTATGAAAGAACTTAATAAGATCCTTACTACTGTTAAGAATGATAATAAGAAGACAATTGATGGAAAGTCTGCTTTCTATCTGTATGATACATTTGGATTCCCAATTGAGCTTACAGTAGAAATGGCTGCAGAAGAATCTATTACAGTTGATGAAGATGGATTCTATAAGGCTATGGAAGAGCAGAAGCAGAAAGCAAGAGATAATCAGAATTTCTCTGCTAAGCTTTCAGTAGGTAGTGCAGCTGTATTTGACAGCCTTGATGAGAATCTTACAACAGAATTTGTTGGATATGACAAGCTCAGTGCTGATAGCGAAATCGTAGCTATTGCAAGTGAAGATGCACTTGTTGACAGCTTAAGCTGTGGAGCACAGGGTACAGTTGTAGTTAAGACTACACCTTTCTATGCTACTATGGGTGGTCAGGTAGGTGATACTGGTATCATCAAGACAGCAAATGGTGAATTTAAGGTCAGTGACACAATCAAGCTTCCAAATGGAAGAGTTGGTCATGTTGGAGAAGTTGTATCAGGTACAATTGCAGCTACAGAAGCAGCTACATTATCAGTTGATGCAGCACTTAGAATGAGTACATGTAGAAACCATTCTGCAACTCACCTTCTTCAGAAAGCACTTCAGGAAGTGCTCGGTGATGGTGTTGAGCAGCAGGGTTCATATCAGGATACAGACAGAACAAGATTTGATTTTAGTTATTCACAGGCTATGACTAAGGAACAGATTAGTCAGGTTGAAAAGAAAGTAAATGAAAAGATTCTTGAAGGTTTGTCAGTTGATACAAAAGTTATGTCTATCGAAGAAGCTAAGAAGACTGGTGCTATGGCTCTTTTTGGAGAGAAGTATGGCGAAGAAGTTCGTGTTGTAAACATGGGTGACTGGTCAATTGAGCTTTGTGGTGGTACACATGTAAAGAATACAGCTCAGATCGGACAGTTCAAGATCGTATCTGAAAACGGTGTTGCAGCTGGCGTTCGGAGAATAGAAGCTCTTACAGGAGCACATGTAACTGAATATTATGAGAATATGGAAGCTGAGCTTAGAGATGCAGCAAGTCTCTTAAAGACAACTCCAGCTGATCTTGCAAATCATATTAAGAAGTTACAGGAAGAATTAAAGGCAGTTAAGAGTGAGAATGAGTCACTTAAGAGTGCTCAGGCTAAAGAAGCTCTTGGCGATGTTATGGATCAGGTTCAGGATATTAAGGGAGTTAAGCTCCTTGCTACAAGTCTTAAGGGTGTTGATATGAACGGCCTTAGAGATCTTGGTGATCAGCTCAAGGAAAAACTTGGCGAAGGTGTAGTTGTACTTGTATCTGAATCAGATGGTAAAGTAAACCTCATAACAATGGCTACAGATGGAGCTATTGCTAAGGGTGCACATGCTGGTAATCTGGTAAAGGGAATTGCTGGTCTTGTTGGCGGTGGCGGCGGCGGTCGTCCAAACATGGCACAGGCTGGTGGTAAGAACCCTGCAGGAATTGCTGATGCTGTTGCAGAAGCAGTAAAAGTTCTTGATGGACAGATTAAATAAATATTATAAAAAACCATTCATTTGGTGCTTGACGTATAGATTTTTTGTGATATAATGTATTAATGTTATGTGAGTTTTAAATCACAAATATAACAAATAACCCAATCAGTCAAGTGCTTGAAGGGACTGAAGGGAGGGTAAGAGTAGAGATGTCAACAGTAATAGTTAAAGAAAACGAAACTTTAGATAGTGCATTACGTCGTTTCAAGAGAAGTTGTGCTAAGGCTGGTATCCAGCAGGAAATTCGTAAAAGAGAACATTACGAGAAGCCAAGTGTTAGACGTAAGAAGAAGTCTGAAGCTGCAAGAAAACGTAAATATAACTAATCGTTAATTAGAAAAGTCCTTGGTTTAATCAAGGACTTTTCTTTTATTTTGAAGAAAAGTCTATAGAATAATTCTATAGATTTATCTATGGAATAAAATATCTTTTTGAAACAATATCATGATATAATATGATTCGGAGTCAGATTGATATTATCTGAAAAAGGTAGAAGAAAGATTTTAGAGGGGACTTTTTTATATGTGGTCAAAAGAGATATTCGGGTCAGATGTATATCATCTGGTCTCAGCGTTTATCGTATATAGTATTCTTGGCTGGGCTGTAGAATCACTATATATGTCCTTTTGTAATAAGAAGATTACCAACAGAGGCTTTGGAACTGGTCCATATTGTCCTATTTATGGATTTGGTGGCGTAGTTGGATATCTTATTTTACATCCCCTAAAAACTAATTATATAAAACTATATTTTGCTGGAGCACTTCTGGCTACTGTATTTGAGTATCTTGTTGGCATAGGTATGCAGAAGATATTTGGTGAAGTATGGTGGGATTATAATAACAAGAAAATGAATTATAAGGGAATCATTTGTCTTGAAAGTACAATTGCATGGGGATTTTATGCTGTTATTATAATTTGTGTACTTAATAATAAGGTTCTTGGTTTTATAGACACAATTGGATTCAGCGTTGGAATTATAGCAGTGAGAGTAATTATATTTGCTGCGCTTGTTGATTATATTCATACCTTGTATGGAATCATAGAAGATTCCAAAGAAGATGTGGAATATAAGGGGAAAAGCCTTCGAGAAAAATGTTTAGATTTTGTATTTAGGAGAAATTAATGCATATAGTAATTGCGGTTATTATCGTTGCCATTATATTAGCTTTTTTGCTTATATATCACGATATGCATAGTTTTGTAGTAGTCAGTTATGATATAGATACTGACAAAATAGAAGGAGAAAAAACGTTTTGCCTGCTGTCTGATCTGCATGATCATGTTTATGGCAATAATAATGATACGCTCCTAAAAAGAATAGATGAAATAAATCCGGACGGAATACTTATAGCTGGTGATATGATTACAGCTCATCATAGTGGTGATGCCCAGAGCATAAGACCTGCCGTTGATTTACTGAGTGCTCTTAAGCAGAAATATCCTTTATATGTAGGAAATGGAAATCATGAATTCAAAGTTCGTGAATATAAGGATGTATATGGAAACTGCTATGAAGAGTATACTGGGAAACTCCATCAAAATGGTATAGATATAATAATTAATGAACATGAAGATTTTGATGGAACCAATATTAGAATATATGGACTGGAACTAGATTATTCATTTTTTCCAAAGCTTAGAAAAGGCAAAATGTATGATGGTTTCATGGATGATAAGCTTGGCAAAATTGATAATAACTTTTTTAATATCCTGATAGCCCACAATCCCATTTATTTCGACGAATATGCGGATTGGGGTGCTGACCTTACTGTTTCTGGTCATATTCATGGAGGAATAGTAAGACTTCCTTTTATAGGAGGAGTTATTTCTCCTGCGTATAATCTTTTTCCTAAATATGATGGAGGAAGATTTGATCAGAAGGGTAAAACCATGATCCTTAGCAGAGGGCTTGGTACACACACAATTCCTGTAAGATTCTATAATCCAGGTGAATTGGACGTTATAAGAATACATGGAACAAAAAGACATTAAATCTTAATTGTCGGAATGGAGACAGATATGTCACTTGAAGTAAAATTGCAGGTGTTTGAAGGTCCGCTTGATCTTCTCTTACATCTGATTGATAAAGACAAAATTGATATATACGATATTCCTATTGTTAGTATAACAGAACAATATATGGATTATATTAAGAAAATGCAGCGTGATGACATGGAAGTTACTAGTGAATTTCTGGTCATGGCAGCTACGCTTATGGATATTAAGTGCAAGATGCTTCTTCCAAAAGAAATAAATGAAGATGGTGAAGAAGAGGATCCAAGAGCAGAACTTGTAGAAAAACTTCTTGAATATAAGATGTACAAGTTCATGGCAGCAGAGCTTAGGGATAAACAGGTTGGTGCTGATATGCAGCTGTATCGTAAAAAGAATGTACCGGCTGAAGTATTACAGTTTGAAGAGCCAATAGATTATTCTGAACTATTAGGAGATCTTAATCTTGCCAAGCTCAATAAGATATTCCAGCAGCTTCTAAAGCGTCAGGAAGACAAGATTGACCCTATTAGAAGTAAGTTTGGTAATATCGAAAGAGAAGAAATAGATATGGATGCCAAGACATTATATATAAGGGCATATATCAGAGAACACAACAGGTTCAGTTTCAGACAGTTATTAGAGAAACAGCATAGTAAACTTGAAATTATTGTAACCTTTATGGTTGTTCTGGAAGAAATGAAGCTGGGTGAAATAGAAATAGAACAAACCGAGACTTTCGGAGATATTATGATAACATCAAGGAAGGCAAGTTAAATGACTATAGAACAGGGCGCAGCAGCAGTAGAAGCTATACTTTTTACAATGGGTGATTCAGTGCAGATAGCAGCAATTGCAGAAGCATTAGAAGAGACACCTAAGGAAGTAAAAGAGCAAATAGGTTATCTAAAAGAAAAATACAATAAAGAAGATAGTGGAATAGGTATACTTGAGCTTGAAAAGTCAGTTCAGCTATGTACTAAGAAAGAAATGTATGAATATCTTGTGCATATAGCAACCACTCCAAAAAAGATAAGTCTTACAGATGCACTTATGGAAACACTGTCCATAATTGCTTATAAGCAGCCAATTACAAGGCTTGAAGTAGAAAAGATAAGAGGTGTAAACAGCGATCATGCTGTAAACAGGCTTGTTGAATTTGGACTTATACAGGAACTTGGAAGACTTGATGCTCCAGGCAGACCACTTCTGTTTGGTACAACTGAGCAGTTCCTTAGAAGCTTTGGAGTTAAGTCGCTTGATGAACTGCCATCGATGGATGCCGTAAGAGTAGCGGAGTTCAAGGCTGAGGCAGAGCAGGAAATCAAGGTAAAACTGGATGTCTAAATTGTAAATACAATATTTAAATAAAAAAATGCAGATAAAAGCTGGTCTCTTCACATATGTGGGGGAATCAGCTTTTTTATAGTTTTTTTATTGAATCTGTAGTATATAAAATTACCATAAAAAGTAGAAGATATGCCTAATTTGTAGATGTTTTATCTAAAATTCTGTGTTATACTATATTCTGACTTAAGTTGCGATTAGTTTGACAGAACTTAAACATATTTACGGAGGTTAAAGAAATGAGTAGTACTTCACAAGCGAGTCAAAGAATAAATGCTTTACTCGACGAAAACAGTTTCGTTGAAATCGGTGCACTTGTAAAGGCAAGAAGCACAGATTTTAATATGGAACAGACTGATACACCTTCAGACGGAGTTGTTACCGGTTATGGTGTAATTGATGGAAATCTTGTGTATGTATATAGCCAGGACGCTAGTGTTTTAGGCGGTTCAATTGGTGAAATGCATGCTAAAAAGATTGCACATCTTTATGATCTTGCATTAAAGACAGGTTCACCTGTTATAGGTCTTATCGACTCTGCAGGACTTCGTATCCAGGAGGCAACAGATGCTTTAAATGGCTTTGGCGAAATATATTTAAAGCAGGTTAATGCATCAGGTGTTGTACCACAGATTACTGCGATATTCGGTTCATGTGGAGGCGGTCTTGCACTTATACCTACAATCACAGATTTTACATTCATGGAAGCAGACAAGGCAAAACTCTTTGTTAATTCTCCTAATGTACTTGATGGTAACTATGCTGAAAAGCTTGATACAGCAAGTGCTAAGTGGCAGAGTGAAAATGCAGGTAATGTTGATGTAGTTGCTGATGAAGCTACAGTTCTTACAGAAATCAGAGAACTTGTATCACTTCTTCCATCTAACAACGAAGACTGCGATAATTTTGATGAATGTACAGATGATCTTAACAGAGCATGTGAGTCTCTTGCAGCATCTTATGCTGATCCAGCTCTTGCTCTTAGCCAGATCTCAGATAATGGTGTATTCTTCGAAACAAAGCGTAACTATGCCAAGGATATGGTTACTGGCTTTGTAAAACTTAACGGCGCTACAGTTGGTGCAGTCGCTAATAGAAGCGTAGTATATGATGAAAATGCTGAAGTAAGTGAGAAGTTTGATGCAGTTCTCTCAGCAGCTGGATGTGAAAAAGCTGCAGAATTTGTTAACTTCTGTGATGCATTTGACATCCCAGTTCTTTCTCTTACAAATGTTACAGGATTTGCTGCAACAGAAGCTGAAGAGAAGAGTATTGGTAAGTATGCTGCTAAGCTTGTTGCTGCATTTGCAAATGCAACAGTACCTAAGGTTAATGTAATCACAGGTAAGGCTTATGGTAGTGCATATGTTGCTATGAATTCAAAGGCAATTGGCGCTGATATCACAATCAGTTGGCCTGATGCAGAAATTGGTACAATGGACGCAGGACTTGCTGCTAAGATTATCGCTAGTGGTAAGGATGCTGAAACTGTTGCTGACACAGCTAAGAAGTATGCCGAGCTTCAGAATAACGTTAAGAGTGCAGCTGCAAGAGGATACGTTGATGAAATCGTTGAACCAGCTGATACAAGAAAGTACGTTATTGGTGCATTTGAAATGCTTTTTACAAAGAGAGATGAGCGTCCAGCAAAGAAACACGGAACAGTATAAGGAAGGAGCTTTCAAAATGAAGCGTAAATTACTTACACTGGGTGCAACATTAGTTTGCTTGGTTGGACTTACAGCTTGTGGTTCAAGCGTAAATACTGTTGAAGGTTCTGATTACGATCCGACAGTATTTACATCAGAGAACATTCTGAGCATTGCTACAAGTATAGAAGATAACATGTTAGAAACTTTCTATACTAACGGTGTTACACCTGATAATTTTGAAGATAATATTTACGATACATTAGTAGAATATTATGGAGAAGAAGTAGCAGATGTATTCAAGTCTGGATATTCTTCATGGTATGACGCTATAGAAGATATCGGATATGGTTCTGCAGATACGATTGCAGATGATTTAAGTGTTACAAACCTTAAACAGTATTCTGTTAATAACAAGGGTCAGTTAATTGTTGAGTCTACTATTGAGAGTTCAAATAATTCTCTTCATAGTGCAACAATGGAACTTATGCTTGATGAAGAAGGAATGCCAACATCTATCTCAGTTAACGTAGATTATACTACATCTGAGAGACTGGCTAAGGCAGGACTTAACACACTTATGGGTATGGGAATGGCTTTCTTCGTTCTTATTCTTGTAAGTATTATTATTTCAATATTCCCTAAGCTGATGGGTATTACAAATAAGCCAAAGAAGGAAGAAAAGAAAGATCTTACAACTCAGGCAATTGATAATACAATCAGTCAGATTGAAACACAGGAAGATCTTACATCTGATGCTGAGCTTGTAGCAGTTATTGCAGCAGCAATTGCAGCTTATGAAGGCTCATCAAGCACAGAAGGCTTCCAGGTTAGATCTATTAGAAAAGTTAATAAGAATTGGAAAAGGGCATGAACCCTATATTAGATGAAAGCGTTATTTTCATAGGAGGATTATTACAATGAAGAACTATACAATTACCGTTAATGGAAACGTATATGATGTTACAGTAGAAGAGGGTGCAGGAACAGGTGCTCCAGTAGCAGCTCCAGCAGCTCCACGCGCAGCAGCTAAGGCTCCAGCAGCAGCTCCAGCTAAGGCAGCAGGCGGTGCTGGTTCAATTAAGGTAGAAGCTGGTGCAGCTGGTAAGGTACTTAGAATCGAAGCTAAGGTTGGCCAGGCTGTTAAGAAGGGCGACGCTATCGTAATTATGGAATCAATGAAGATGGAAATGCCTATGGTTGCTCCACAGGATGGTACAGTTGCAAGCATTGACTGTGCTGCTGGTGATTCAGTAGAAGCTGGTGCAGTTCTTGCTACATTAAACTAATTGTCAAAAAGACGCTTTAATAACTATTTTTTAAAGCTAAAGAATGGAGATTAAAATGGATTACGTTGCTAATACCTTATCAAATTTATGGCAGCAGACAGCGTTTACAACCATGACAGTTGGTAATGTTATCATGATCGGTGTAGCGCTTGTGTTCTTATATCTTGCTATCGCTAAGGGATTTGAACCACTTTTGCTTGTACCTATTTCATTTGGTATGCTACTTGTTAATATTTATCCAGATATTATGTTAAGTATTGAAGAGAGCTCAAATGGTACAGGTGGTCTGCTGTATTACTTTTATTTATTAGATGAGTGGGCAATTCTTCCTTCACTTATTTTCATGGGTGTTGGAGCTATGACAGACTTTGGTCCACTTATTGCAAACCCTAAGAGTTTCTTAATGGGTGCGGCTGCTCAGTTCGGTATTTTCTCAGCATATTTTATGGCTATCGCTTTTGGATTTAACGATCAGCAGGCTGCAGCTATTTCAATCATTGGTGGTGCAGATGGTCCTACATCAATATTCCTGGCTTCTAAACTGAACCAGACTTCAATTCTTGGACCTATTGCGGTTGCTGCTTATTCGTACATGTCACTTGTACCTATTATTCAGCCACCTATTATGAGATTACTTACAACTGATAAGGAGAGAAAAATCAAGATGCAGCAGCTCAGACCTGTTACAAAGCTTGAGAAGATTCTTTTCCCAATCATCGTTACTATTGTTGTATGTTTGATTCTTCCAACAACAGCTCCACTTCTTGGTATGCTGATGCTTGGTAATCTCTTTAGAGAATCTGGCGTTGTTCGTCAGCTTCAGGAGACAGCTTCAAATGCACTTATGTATATTGTAGTTATCCTTCTGGGTACATCTGTTGGTGCTACAACAAGTGCTGAGGCATTCCTTAATACAACAACTATTAAAATCGTAATTCTTGGTCTTATTGCTTTCGTAATCGGTACAGCAGCTGGTACATTATTTGGTAAGCTGATGTGCGTTGTTACAGGTGGTAAGGTTAATCCGCTTATTGGTTCTGCAGGTGTTTCTGCCGTTCCTATGGCTGCCAGAGTATCACAGAAGGTTGGTGCTGAATATGATCCATCTAACTTCCTGCTCATGCATGCTATGGGTCCTAACGTTGCCGGTGTGGTTGGTACAGCGGTTGTTGCAGGTACATTCATGGCCGTATTTGGAGTATTCTAAAGAATAGCGAATAACGTACAATGATTATTAAGTCAAATCATATAGATTAAGTCTGTATGATAGTTTGATTATGAAATCATAAATAATTATGGAGGCAATTATGGCAGATATACAAAAGAAACCAGTAAAAATTACTGAGACTGTACTTCGTGATGCACACCAGTCTCTTATTGCAACAAGAATGCCTACTGAACTTATGCTTCCTATCATCGATAAGATGGATAAGGTTGGATATAATGCAGTAGAGTGTTGGGGTGGTGCTACATTTGATGCGTCACTTCGTTTCCTTAAGGAAGATCCATGGGAAAGACTTAGAAAACTTAAGGCAGGCTTTAAGAATACTAAGCTCCAGATGCTTCTTAGAGGTCAGAACATCCTTGGATATAAGCACTATCCAGATGATGTAGTTGAATATTTCGTACAGAAGTCTATTCAGAACGGTATTGATGTAATCCGTATCTTTGACTGTCTTAACGATTTAAGAAACCTTGAGACATCAGTTAAGGCTTGTAAGAAAGAGGGCGGACATGCTCAGATCGCTCTTGTTTATACACTTGGTGATGCTTATACACTTGATTACTGGATGAACATCTGTAAGGATATCCAGTCAATGGGTGCAGATTCAATTTGTATCAAGGATATGTCAGGTCTTCTTAAGCCATACGAAGCTGATAAGCTTGTAAAGGCTATTAAGAGTGCATCTGATCTTCCTCTTGAAATGCATACACACTATACATCAGGTCTTGCCAGCATGACATACATGAAGGCAGTAGAAGCTGGTGCTGATATTCTTGACTGTGCTATGTCACCATTTGCTATGGGTACATCACAGCCTGCAACAGAAGTTATGGCTTCAACATTTGAAGGAACACCATATGATCCTGGATTTGACCAGAAGCTTCTTGCAGAAATCGCTGATTACTTCAGACCATACAGAGAAGAGTGCCTTAAGAATGGTCTTATGGATACTAAGGTTCTTGGTGTTAATATCAAGACTCTTATCTATCAGGTACCAGGTGGTATGCTTTCTAACATGGTTAGTCAGCTCAAAGAGCAGAATGCAAGTGATAAGTACCAGACAGTTCTTGAGGAAATTCCTCAGGTTCGTAAGGACTTTGGTGAGCCACCACTTGTTACTCCATCATCACAGATCGTTGGTACACAGGCTGTTATGAACGTACTTATGGGTGAGAGATACAAGATTGCTACAGACCAGACAAAGGATCTTCTTTCAGGTATGTATGGTAGAACAGTTAAGCCATTCAATCCAGAAGTTCAGAAGAAAGTTATCGGAGATAGAGAAGTTATTACTTGCCGTCCAGCTGATACTCTTCAGCCAGGTCTTGCTAAGTTTGAAGAAGAAGTAAAAGAATGGAAGCAGCAGCCAGAGGATACTCTGTCATATGCTCTGTTCCCACAGGTAGCACTTGACTTCTTTAAATATCGTTTAGCTCAGCAGGAAAAGGTTGATTTAAGTGCCGCTGATACCAAGAATAACGCTTATCCAGCGTAATTCTCAAATAATGCTTATCCAGCATAATTTGATATTTTAAAATGGATTTAGGTTCCGTGGATGTTTTGTTACATCCACGGAATTTTTTATTTAATAGGAAATTGCTCTGCAAATTTCCTATTAAATAAAAAGCACTCCGTGCAGGATGCGCACCTCGCGGAAATGAATTTAATTGCTTCTGGGTACCGCTCGGGCGCGAAGAGTCACCTTGTGACTCTTTGTTCTTAAATTCAGTATTTTGTGGTATCCTCAAGCTTGCAATTAATGTAACCTGCATATATCATATATTCGAAAATAAGTAACATAGTAAATAATGATTACAATATAATTTTATAGATGATAGAGGGATAATATGGAATTAAAGCAGTACTTTGAACTTATGACAGATGCTGGAGTATACAAGATTATTATCAGCAAGCAGGCTTCTAAGCAGGAAGAATATAAGAAAATTGTTGTAGAAAAGAAGAATAATAAATATCAGATTGCAAAATACACTGATAAGCAGGTTTTTCATGAGAATATGTCAAAAGAAAAGCTTGCAGAGAGGCTAGAAGTAATTGCAAGTGGACACTTCAGACAGATTAATGGTATGTCAGAAAACGAAGAGCATATTGTCCTGATATCCAAAGATGGAAAAGCAAATTATAAAGTCAAGAAGATAGCAAATGATGCAGTGACGATCAAATCTAATAAATCAGATAATCATAACAGAAAGAAAAACTATATTCTTGAAGAAGGTATGAAAATAGAACCTCTTACAGATATGGGCGTTTTTACCAGAGATGGCAAGGTTGTAAATGCCATGTATGATAAGTACAAACAGATTAACAGATTTATTGAGATATTAGACGATGAGATATCTAAATCTGGTAATACTGAGCTAAATGTTATTGATTTTGGATGCGGCAAATCATATCTTACTTTTGTTGTATATTATTATCTGACTGAGATAAGACATCTCAAAGTCAATATGGTTGGTCTTGATCTTAAAAAAGATGTAATTGAGAAATGTAATGCTGCTGCAAAGAAATACAAATATGACGGACTTCATTTTGAACTTGGAGATATTAATGGCTATAAGACACCATTTGATGTTGATATGGTTATTACACTTCATGCATGTGATACAGCAACAGACTTTGCGCTTTATAATGCAATTTCATGGAATGCCAAAATGATTTTTTCTGTACCTTGTTGTCAGCATGAACTTAATAAGCAGATGCAGCCAGAAACATTAACTCTTTTATCCAGATATGGAATTATTAAAGAGAGATTTTCAGCGCTTGCTACAGATGCTATTCGTGGTAATTTACTAGAATACTGTGGCTATAAGACACAGATACTGGAATTTATAGATTTTGATCATACTCCTAAGAATCTTATGATAAGAGCAGTCAGAAGAGGAGCTACTCCTAAGTCAGTACAGACAAGAGCCAAAAAAGAGATAGATGCGATGATTAGTGAGTTTGGTGTGGAGCCAACATTATATAAGTTGCTAGAATTATAATCTGCTATATGATATGATATTATTGTGTAATTATTATAACTTTTTTCCGATATTTATAATAATTACAGATCGAGGATTTAGGCAAAAATATGATTACATGAGTTTGCCTGAATTCTTGATATCATTATCTATGAGATTTACATTACTCATATGTAATTAGTTGCATTTGAGGGGGAAATAATGGCAGAATATCGTAGGCACAGACCAAAAGAGCGAGTAATTCGCGAACATACAGCCAAAGAGCTTAGAAAAACCGATCTTAACAGAAACCTGCTGGCACTTGATGAAGTTAACGGTTTCAGGGTAAGACCGGGATTTTATGATATCAATGGGGCTACAGTAATGCCCGATGGTGTAAACTTTACAGTTTATTCCAACGGCGCTACTCGTATTACCCTTCTTTTATTCCATAAGGGAGAAAAAAATCCTTATGCGACAATCCCATTTCCAGACAGTTACAGAATAGGTAAAGTTTTTTCTATGGTAGTTTTTGGACTCAATATTGAAGAGTTCGAATATTGTTATAGAGTTGATGGCCCATGGAATCCTGGAAGGGGCCAACTGTTTGATTACAATCACATATTGCTGGATCCATATGCCAAAGCAGTAACGGGGCAGAGAGTATGGGGACAAAACTCGAACAGAGAAGGTACTTATAGAGCAAGAGTTGTTCGTACTAATTTCGAATGGAATGCAACTCCTCAGCTCAAAATTCCAATGAGCGATTCAATTATATATGAGATGCATGTACGTGGCTTTACAATGGATAAATCTTCTGGAGTAAAGCACAGAGGTACATTTGCAGGAATAATGGAAAAAGTTGATTATCTCAAACAATTAGGAGTAACAGCTGTTGAACTTATGCCTATTTTTGAATTTGATGAAACAAGGGATATGAGAGAAGTTAACGGTCGTATCCTTTTGGACTACTGGGGATATAATACAGTAAGCTTTTTTGCTCCAAATACAAGCTATGCTTCATCTATTGAATGGAACTGTGAAGGTCTTGAGCTTAAGACTATGATTAAGACACTTAAGGATAACGGAATTGAAGTAATTCTTGACGTCGTTTTCAATCACACTGCAGAAGGAAATGAAAATGGACCATTTATCTCATTTAAGGGATTTGATAACAATATATACTATCTTTTGACTCCTGACGGACAATATTATAATTTTAGTGGCTGCGGCAATACACTTAACTGCAATCATCCGATGGTTCAGGAGATGATAGTTGGATGCCTGAGATACTGGGTAGAACAATACAGAGTTGATGGTTTTAGATTTGATCTTGCAAGTATCCTTGGTAGAAATCAGGATGGTTCTCCTATGGAGCAACCTCCGCTTATACAACGTCTTGCATATGATCCAATTTTGGGCGATGTCAAGCTTATAGCAGAGGCATGGGATGCAGGTGGAATGTATCAGGTAGGTAGATTCCCTGCCTGGAAGAGATGGGCTGAATGGAACGGTAAATACCGTGATGATGTAAGGGCTTATCTAAAAGGCGAATACTGGGCTGCACCAGAAGTTGTAAAGAGGGTTACAGGATCTATGGATCTGTATGGTGGAGATTATCTAGGACATGATTCATCAATTAACTTTATTACCTGTCATGATGGATTTACTCTCTATGACCTGTATTCATATAATGACAAGCATAATGAGGCAAACGGCTGGAATAATACAGATGGTACTAATGATAACAGAAGCTGGAACTGCGGATTTGAAGGTGAGACAGATGATCCTGAGATACGCAGCCTCAGATTTAAAATGATGCGAAACGCCATTACCATACTTATGTGTAGCCGTGGAACACCTATGATTCTTGCAGGCGATGAGTTTGGTAATACTCAGTATGGCAATAATAATGCATACTGTCAGGATAATGAAATATCATGGCTCAACTGGGATTTAATGAAAAAAAATCAGGATTATTTCAATTTTTATAGAAATATGATTCAGTTTAGAAGGAAACACCCAGCTATTAGAAAGGATTTAAAACCACCACATTCAGGCTTCCCTTATATTAGTGTCTTTTCAGAAAATCCTTTTAATTCTAATATTACAAATGAGTCCAGAGTGGTATGTGTTAGATTTGCGGGTTATGTATCAGCCAAGGGCCATGATGATATAGTTTATGTTGCTATGAATGTTTATTGGGAAGATGCATATATTACACTGCCTGATCCACCAACTGGTGGTTACTGGTCAATGTGTGTAGATACAGGTGCTACAGATGGCAAATATTTTTATAACAGGCCAAAGCCTCTGACTAATAGAAATTGGTCACTTAAGGCTCGTAGTGTAAGTGTATTTATAGTATCTTATGGTACTGGATATTAAATATAGTTTTTCATATATTGTGAGGGACATTATATGGCAGATTCTGATGCATTAGAGCAGGGAAAAATAAATACGGAGGATGCAGCTGAGCAACCTGTTGATTTCAATGTTTCTGGATTTTTGTTCAAAACAAAAGCTGATGTAGATAAAGCAAACATTGACCTTAAGAAGATTGTATACCTTGAAAAGAAGGTTTCTCATGTTAAACCATCTGAGATGCAGGCGGTATATGAAAAGGCTATAGAAAACAAGATTTTTGGTACACCTGTGGGCTGGGAATATTTGATACTTCTGAGAAATAGTATGAAGGAAAATGGTATATCTATTGATGATCTTACACCGATTCCAATGGAAGTTTCTTTTACCAAGTCAGCGCTTCCAGATGACTATGTAGTAAAACAGAGAATAAAGGTTGAAAAACCTAAGAAAAAAATAAAGTTTAATGTTGCTATATCAGTCTTTTTTAACATAGTAATGGTTCTACTCGTAATAGGGATGTTTGCCATAGCATATACTTCTGAGACAGATAATATTTTGAATTATAAAGTCAATGTCACTAACAGATATGCTGAGTGGAATCAGAGCCTTACAGAAAGAGAGAGGATAGTCAGACAGAAAGAAAAGGAACTAGGAATAGAAGATACAACTGATTATATAAGTGAAGAAGAGCTGGAAAGTGACTAAAAACAGTATTTCTTTGTGAAAATAGTGTGAATTGTGATTTTTTTTAGTCTTACTAAAGGAAACTTGGAGTATAATTTAAAAGTCAAAAATTAATCAGAGGTAAGATAAAAAGCAATGGATAGAAAATTAAAAATATTAGTTGTAGATGATGAAAGCAGAATGAGAAAGCTTGTAAGAGATTTCCTTGTAAAAAACAATTTTGATGTTGTTGAGGCAGAGGATGGCCAACAGGCTTTAGATATATTTTTTGAAGACAAGGAGATAGATCTTATCATCCTTGATGTTATGATGCCAAAAGTAGATGGATGGGAAGTGTGTAAAGAAGTAAGACAGTATTCTAAGACACCAATCATTATGCTGACAGCAAAGGCTGAGGAGCGTGATGAGCTCATGGGATTTGATCTAGGAGTAGATGAATATATTTCAAAGCCATTTAGCCCTAAGATTCTTGTTGCAAGAGTAGAAGCGATTCTTAGAAGAGCTAATAAAGCTACAAGTGAAGAAATGCTTGAAGCAGGTGGAATTGTTATCGACAAGGCGGCTCATAATGTTACTATAGACGGCAATCCGATTGAACTTAGTTATAAAGAATTCGAACTTTTAAGTTATTTCCTTGAAAATAAAGGAATAGCTTTGTCTAGAGAAAAAATACTTAATAATGTATGGAATTACGACTATTTTGGCGATGCTAGAACAATTGATACTCATGTTAAAAAACTCAGAGGTAAAATGGGCGATAAGGGTGACATGATTAAGACTATCTGGGGTATGGGATATAAATTCGAAGGATAAATAGTTGAAAAAGATGCAAAAACATATTAGATCTATTAGATTCCAATTTAGCGGAATATTTTTACTTGTTATGTTATTTACTGTATTTGGATGTATTTTGGTAAATAACATATTTCTAGAGCGATTCTATATCAAGAACAAGACTTCAGAGATAAAACAGGCTTATGATGGAATAAACGAAGAAGCGTTAAATGGTGATATTACATCTGAGGATTTCTGGATTGAAATGCAGAAAATCTGTGACAGATATAATATTGAAGTTGTAGTGCTAGATGAAGAATCTCAAGCTATTATTTCATCATCTTCTGATTCTGACTTTATGGCCAGAATCTTGTGGGATAATATGCTTGGTACAAGCGTGTCGAATCCGGTTGTTAATGACAAAGTGATAGTGGAAGAAGATGATAAATATACTCTTCAGAGGGAAGTGGATTCCAGAACCAATACAGAATACCTTGAAATTTGGGGATTTCTGGATAATGGAAATGTGATAATGATCAGAAGTGCTCTTGAAAGTATCAGAGCTAATGTTATGTTATCAAACCAGTTCCTTACATATGTCGGAATAATAGCTGCACTAATAGGAGCCATATTGATATTGGTTGTCACAAGGCATATAACTGCGCCTATTCATGAACTTTCAGAGATATCTAATGAAGTAAAAAAGCTTAATTTTGAAGTAAAATATAAGACAAAGAGAAGAAACAGTACAGAAATAGACCAGCTTGGAGAAAACATCAATGACATGTCAGAAACTCTTGAAACTACTATTAGGGAGCTGAAGACAGCAAATAACGAGCTGAAAAGAGATATTGAGCAAAAAGAAGAAATTGATAATATGAGAAAAGAATTTATATCTA
>CAMJFD010000017.1 GCA_946404845.1 uncultured Butyrivibrio sp.
TGCAAACTATTTTTCCCGTGCCTTCAAAAAAGTAGAGGGCATTACGCCCTCTGCCTATCGTGAGAGCTGGTAATCACCAGCTCTTATTATTTCTATTGTTGTACCGCATTAAATCCGTCCCTCAGACTTGATCCTCTAAGTTCAAATCCTCCCTTGGTAGGAGCTGATGGGAACGGATTATATCCTGCTCTGTCACCTTCCACAGGATAATAGAATGTCATTCCATCTACCTTATAACTGTCTGTCTCAAATGTTTCATAATCCTGCTGAGATATCAGACAGTTAATATCATAAGTTGGCATCTCCATTACTATAACTCTTATTCCCTTATAAGCTATAAATAATAAAGATACTATTATAATTGCTCTGTAGGAAATGTTCTCAAATCTTCCTGTAAGAGCCCTGTTATAAAATGCCATAAAGAGCTTACCAAACATAAGTGTTACTGGAAGCCATATGAACATTGCTCCATATCTTACAAGTGGTGCACTTGTAAACCAGAATAGAAGCGCCGCAAAACATGTAAATTCTACCCATAGGAAATCTGACATGCTTATACGTCTGCGTCTTGATAATTTAAATACATCACCTTTAGATAGCTTTGTCTTTTTCTCTGCTATTCCATGCTTTTTATGATAAGCCTGTCTCCTGTTAATGATAAAGAGAGCAACTGCCCAAATAACATAGATTACAAAAGATATGGCATCACCAATCAGCATTATCTTATTGGTTGTTCCCAGGTTCTTGAACCACTGCGGTACCCACTGACTATAAGGAATATCATACTGAGTTACATCTGTATAACCTCTTCCATACACAGCGATTTCCCTTGCGTCATACTCTGCTGTTCCCTTTGGAATCTCCCATGAGAAATTAAACAGATCAATTGCTGTAACAGGATATATCAGCCATCCTGACAGTATTATATTTCTGATAAAGAAAGGTATTGCTATTAATAGACAGAAACCGAAGCAGGTAAAAAATGCTTTTCTTCTGCCATATTCTTTTTCTTCTATAAGAAGCTTAATAGGCTTAACCATTAGTATCAGGAATGCTGCTGCAGAAAGCTTGATTGTGATCGCATACACTATTACCATACTAAGAAATGCATATGGAACAAATGCTTTTTCTTTGCTGACATTGAGATCTAGCCAGTGAATTATTATATAGAATATCAGGCATGTAACAAAATAGTCTGATGCCGGAGATACCATTTCATCATATATTGTAAATAAATAGTATATAGCCAGAAGCCTTGCAAAATCAGGTACAACAGGATGTCTTCTTCTTGCTATGTCTTTTAAATCAATGCACTGCCATGCAAGTAATAATGCAAAAAAGCCTGACATTACATGATAGCTTTTTCCTGTAAATGAAAAGCTGTAGAGTGCTGTAAGAGGAAATGCTGCACTATTATATGCAAGTCTTAAATGCAGATTACCAAGACCTTTTACTATTCCATATTTTTCTATCCAGTGAATTGCCTGAGCGTGATATAGACCTGTATCATAATGCATTATTCCTTCCGATGCTCCAAAAGCCATTACAAGGAACACTATTATATAAATATAGGTGCTATTAGTTGAATCCAGAACTCTTGCCAGACTTCGAAGTTTTAAAAATATCTCTCTTCGATATTTATATGCTATTGCAACACATGCACATAGCATAAGGATATTTGCTGCAATTCCTACTCCAGCAAACAAACTGAAAACCTGTGAGTAAACAGTGGCTACGATTAAACCTGCAACTATATAGTTCTCCTGAAAGCGAATCTTATAAGGCTGCGGTTTACCACCTTTCATCTCACACATAAAAGAAAATGAGGTAAGGAGTTTAAGAACTCCATACCCCAGTGTATATGTAGTTATAAGTACATAAAACCAAATTAATATTACTGACAGCATGTACTGTCTCCCCACTATTATTAATTTGCTTTATCCGTATTCAGATTAAAGGATAAAGTCTTTCATATATCTCTCGATAGCATCATGCCAGTCAGCAAACATAAAGTCTGATGTGAGCTTGAGCATGTAGTTCTCAAGAATTGAATAAGCTGGTCTTGGAGCAGCCTGTGGATTCATCTGTGAATACTGCTCTGATGTTACATGATTAACCTTTGTATTCTTACCAGCAATTCTGAAGATTTCTTCTGTGAAATCTGCCCAGTTTGTTGATCCTTCACATGTACCATGGAATAAACCATAGTTCTCTGTTGGAAGAAGGTATGCAATTGCCTTTGCAAGCTCATATGTACTTGTTGGAGTACCAAGCTGATCATCTACAACGCTAACTTCATCGTGTGACTCTGATAATCTCATCATAGTCTTAACGAAGTTCTTACCATCACCATAAAGCCAGGCTGTTCTGATTGTAAAAGAATCCTTAGCAAACTGCTTAACAAATTCTTCTCCAGCAAGTTTAGTCTTACCATAAACACTTACAGGTCCTGTCTTGTCGAACTCAAGATATGGCTTTGTTCCATTTCCAGCAAATACATAATCAGTAGAAATGTGAACGAGCTTAGCTCCTGTTTCTGTAGCTGCGATAGAAAGGTTTCTTGGTCCTATTGCATTGATCTTGTATGACAGATCTACATCTTTTTCCTGTGCATCAACTGCTGTATAAGCTGCGCAGTTAATAATTGCATATGGCTTAACTTCTTTGGCAAGTCCTACAACCGCATCTACATTTGTAATATCAAGAGGTGTAATTCCATCTCCTGCTACATCTGTATTTACAAGTTCATAATCACCTGACTTACCAAGCTCTATATTGATAGCTCTTCCGAGCTGACCATTACATCCTGTTACTATAATTTTTTTCATTATTCTCCCAAGCCTCCTTCTACGGCTTTTATTATTGCATCTAATGCTTCCTGCTCATCTGGGCCTTCACATCTAAAATTAAGTTCATCCCCGCATTTAATACAAGCACCAAGAACACTAAGTACACTCTTGGCGTTGGCTATATTATCACCATTATAATTGAACGTTATCTGTGATTTATAATTCATAGCCACTTTACAAAGATTTCCAGCAGGACGTAAGTGAAGTCCGGTTGGGTTCTTTATGACTACTTTCTGACTGACCATGCTCCTATTCTCCTTTGTCACATAAAGCCTGTTTAATCGTACATTAGATAATTGTCTTCTCGATTAAATCAGCAAGCTCTTTTGCATCCTTTTCTATTTCTTCCTGGTTTTTGCCTTCAATCATAACTCTTACAAGCGGTTCTGTACCTGAAGGTCTTATGAGTACTCTTCCGTCACCTGCAAATTTCTGCTCAAGAGCTGCAATTGCTTCTGCTACTTCTGGATAATCCATATAGCTGTCTTTCTTGTGAGTTGGTACAGTTGCATTACATAGAGCCTGTGGCATAACCTGCATAATCTGTGCAAGCTCTGACAGTGGCTTTTTAGTTTCTGACATAACCTTTAAGAGATAAAGAGATGATAATAATCCATCACCTGTTGTATTCTCATCAAGGAAAATAATATGTCCAGACTGTTCACCACCAAGATTAGCTCCAATTTCCTTCATATGTTCAAGAACATATCTGTCACCAACCTTAGTCTTCTCTATATTGATTCCCTGTTTTTCACCCATCTTGAAAAATCCAAGATTACTCATTACAGTTGCAACGATTGTGTCTTTCTTGAGCTTTCCTTTTTCCTTCAGATAATTACCTACGATAGCCATGATAACGTCACCGTCAATCATTTTACCATTTTCATCAACTGCAAGGAATCTATCAGCATCACCATCATATGCAATACCAAGATTGGCCTTTTCTGTAACAACACGGCCCATCAGTTCTTCCATATGTGTTGATCCACAATTCTCGTTAATATTTGTTCCATCCGGGTTAGTATGAATAGCTACAACCTCAACGCCAACCTGCTTAAGAGCTTCTATAGATGTATATGATGAAGCACCTTCAGCACAGTCAACTACTGCCTTGATACCTTCAATTCTGCCATCTATTACTCTTAAATTATGATTGATGTATTCTTCCTTGGCATCATTTCTGACTTTGATCTTACCAACTCCTGCTCCTGTAGGCATCTTAACACCAGCCATATTATTACGGATAAGTGCTTCGATCTCATCCTCCATAGCATCTGGGAGTTTGAATCCCTGTCCGTCAAAGAACTTGATACCATTGAATTCCATTGGGTTATGTGATGCTGAAATAACAACACCAGCGTCAACTCTATATTTTCTAACAAGATATGCTACAGCAGGTGTAGGTACTACGCCAACGTTAATTACATCAGCTCCTACTGAGCATGCACCAGCCATAAGAGCGCTTGCAAGCATATCTCCAGAAAGACGTGTATCACAACCTACCATGATAGTTGGTCTGTGATTAGTCTCTTTAGAAAGTACATATGCACCAGCCTGTCCAAGCTGCATTGCAAGTAATGGAGTTAATTCATCATTTGCTACTCCTCTTACGCCATCTGTTCCAAATAATCTACCCATAATTTAATCTTCTTCCTTTGTTAATTCTACTTCTACCTTAACTGTATCTGTTACTGTAATACCGCCTGGTAAAGTTAAAGTAAGATTTGTTTCATATGTTCCAGCTTCAAGAGATGATTCATCTCCCAAGGTTTCTATTATACCATTTATGTCAACAACACCGGTAATATCATTTGCATCCAATGTATCTATAGTTTCCTGAAGGCCTCTTACTGTGATTGATATATTATCATCACTTGTAAGTGCTGCTGTATATCCATCAGGAACATTTGTAATCTCCACATTAGTTGCTGGTATCTCAACTGTGGATTCAACTGCGGCTGCAATATGTACAACTACAGATACCACACCATTGAAATCTGTGTCTCCGAACTGTGTGCCAGTTGGCAGGTAGTTCTTAAGGTCTATTGTTGTAGTAAGATCCTCTGTAAGTCCTGATACATCAAGAGTATCATCATCAATTGTGATACTGTCTATAGTGCTCAGAACATTGTTTTTACCTGCAAGTAATACTGTATCCGGTGTAGACTCTACGCTTCCTGTTACCATGTATCCATCTGCCGGTATACCGTCTGTTATAAAGTTCAGACTTACATATTTGGTAGCAAGTATCGTTACGCTTACACTTACAGAATCTATATTCTTGGTAATGAGACTATCGTCTACTTCATTACCATCTTCGTCATATAATATGATTTCAGCATTTGTTCCAATATTAGATGTATATCCTGTTACTTCAACTTTTACCCCTGCAGAAGTAATAGTATTAACTACAGACTCAGGACCGGATATTCTGATCTGGTTCTGTGCAACTGTTACATCGCTTACCATGTATCCATCTTCTACAGTACCTGTTGTAGTACCTGAAAGTCTAAGTGTCTTAGTAGCCTTGTTCTCTATATCAAGTGCAACATCCTCAATACTACCTGAAATACTCTGAATCTGATTGTAGTATTTGTTAGTGGATAGAGAAATTGGAACTATATATTCATCACCTAAAAAAGTTAAATTTTCAAAATCAGCTGTAGCTATTATGTTTGATGCTGTAAAAGTATCAGCAATCGATCTTGGCGCATAAATAGTTACGCTTCCGATTGTATCAGTTCCATCAAGTACCTGATAAACCTGACCAGCATCAGTAATAATATCTGTGTTTTTGAAAGTGACAGGAACATTATCAAATTTTATTGGTATAACAGGGTCATTAATATTAGTAATCAGAAACCATAGCACCGCAGCAATTATTACAGACGCTAATTTAAAAACCCAGTTCTTTGTGATTTTATGATTTTTCATTTTTTCGCCTCGTTCTTGCGTCTTTTGTTCACGATTCCAATATGTCGTTTTTCTTCTGTAGGTTTATCCTGTATTACTTTAAGTCTTTCCTTAAGGCGTTCACTATCAACAGCTCTTTCCAGCTGACCGCCATAAGCAACACTTATCTTACCTGTTTCCTCAGATACAATAATTGTAAGAGAATCTGTTACTTCAGATACACCCACACCTGCTCTGTGCCTTGTTCCAAGTTCTTTACCAATGTCCATATTGTCTGACAGAGGCAAATAGCATGTTGCAGAAGTTATTCTGTCACCTCTTACTATTACTGCGCCATCATGAAGAGGTGTATTATGTTCAAATATATTAATTAGGAGCTGACTTGATATAACAGCATCAACGTCAATTCCTGTACGTTCAAATTCAGAAAGTGAATTGTTCTGCTCAATAACAATAAGCGCACCAGTCCTGACCTTAGCCATTTCTACACACGCTCTGGATATTTCATTAATTGTTTTGTCAGAAAATCTACCAGCACCTCTGTTCTCACCAAGGTTCAGTACTCCGGCAAAATAATTCTTCTGTCCGAGCTGTTCCAGGGCTTTTCGAAGTTCTGGCTGTAAGATTACAACGATAGCAATTACCGCTATACTGAAGACTTTTTCTACAATCCATAGAATTGTAGTCATATTGAATAGAGCTGCCAGTACTATAAAGACAGCAATAACTATGACCCCTCGAAGGAGAGACCATAGTCTGGTATTTCTGGCCCATACCATTATATGATATATCAGAAATGCAATGATAAGTATCTCGACAATATCTGTTGTTCTGATAGTTGGCATATGCAGGCTGGTTAGATTATTCTCAAAAAAGACTTGAATCTGCTGCATTTATTTATTCCATCCTAGTTATCTAAATCACGCATGGTTCTGTCTGATGATGTTGAACGTGTCGTGCTCTGTGATTTTGTTGCCTGTGAACGATTGATTTTCTTGACTCTTCGTTCTGGCGTAGAAACAGTTACCTTAGGTACAGCCTTGACATAATAGTAGTATTCGTCATCTTCAAACTGTACATTTTCTGTTCTTGTATAATCCAAATTGAAGGCAAAAAACTGTATTGCTTTCAATATTATGCCCGAAATCAAAGTTCCGAATATTACACCCACAAATGAAATCTGGCTTTCAAATACAAGTTCACCTACAAGTATGCACAGAATTTCAATAAGGCATCCTGCAATTATTGCAATTTCCCATGAATGATCAATAGACGCTCTGCGGATGAAATATACAATAGCCAAAGTAATTGCAAAGGCTACAATCATAGCAAGCATCTGCTTATTACCGATAGTGTCAGAAATAATAGCCTGGAACTGTCCAGCTGATTCCTGAATATCTGAACCACCAAATGAAGTTGCATTTCCTGATATATAAGTAAGCATGTAATAAACTACAATGCCACATGTCATTGAAACAATTGAAAGTGGAGTACTGAATAATCCAAGTGCTACAGGCATCAGATATGGTATATGAAATGCAAACAGCACAGGTGTCAATAGCACTGCCAGTGTATCCTTAGGTGTAAATCTGAAATATAACAGATACATAAGTATAAATACGATAAAAGCAGCCGCTGCACTCTCAATTGACAGTTTGTATAAATGTCCAAGTATAAAGAGAGTGGACATAAATACTGTAAAGTTTGTTGGTAAAATTGTGCATAAAAGTGAGGCCATCAACAAAATAAGTACATTGTTAAGTGTTGAATGATAGCCTAATTCTGAATTAATAAGACCAAGACAAATTAAAGCCAGGAAAAATTTCCAGACATAAGTAATAATGGTCTCATATTTCATATAAAATTGTTTTACATATTGTCTTGCTTCAAGTAATGATGTCATATATTCTTATTCCTTTTCATACATTTTTTGTAGTGTTTTCAAATCGCCATAGTATGCTCGCATCTTTTTGCGCATTCTGGCATATCGATAGGAATATATGATATACGATGCTAAGGAATATATTCCAACTACTATAATGAAATATATTAGTATCTTTTTACCTGTAGCGATTAAATCTGTAGCATATAGATTAGACAATACGCTTTCAAAGTTATATAACACATATGCAGCGACCATAATCAGATACGCGATAGTTGCACTAATTACTGACTTTAGTACATTGTATCCGACATAGTCGCCGCGAAAGTACGAGTTAAGATCTCGGTTCTTTTTCCCCTCACTCTTCTCAAAAGCTGCCATTCTGGTCATCAGAATGACTCTTTCCTCATTTAACATTTTAACTCCTTATATTTGTGTATAAGTGAGCCATCATTTCTGAATGAAATGCATGCCAGCCTTTTCTTCTTTTTTAGGTTCCGGCTTAGCTACTGGCTTAGGCTTCTGGAACGTATTTGTGAGATTGTTCGCCATAGAAGCCTTACACTTTGCACATAATCTTCCTGTTGGTATTCTTGCTCCGCAATTTTCACAAGTTAACTGAAGAGGTGAGTCCTTAGAGAACATCAGTCTCTCTTCAATAATCCATTTCTTAATTTGCTTTGTTGTAACTTCACATTTCTCGGCAATTTCTTTTAATCCAGCTCCAGGATTTTCTTCAATGAATTTTTTTACAGTCTGGAAGCTGTCTTCGAGCTCTTTCTTGCAGTTCTCGCATATTTCTTCTCCGGAAATGTAGTTAAACATCTTTCCACATCTTGAACAGTTTCGTAAATTCATAGCCAAACCTCCATAGTCATTATTATCCCCGAATCTTCTTTCATGCCCCCTCGACATGGTATGCATAAATATTGCAACACGATACGCTATAAAAACTTATGTTGTTTGCCCGATTGCCAGAGTAAGTGCATATACCTTTTGTACTCCAGCTCTGCGAAACATTCGTGCCATCTCGTCGATGGTACTCCCTGTAGTGTATATATCGTCCAAGATAATTACACAGTTTAATTCTACATCATTTCCATTCATAATAAAAGCTTTTTTGAGATTTTTACGCCGTTCCATGACATCGAGTTCCTTCATTGGAACGGTATTTCTACATCTTGTTATAACGTCTGTTCTGACCGGAATATCTAGGGTTCTTCCAATGGCCTTTGACAGGACTACTGCCTGATTGTAGCCCCTTTGATTTTCTTTTAGACGGTACATAGGTACCGGTATGATTGCATCTGCATGAAGTGATTTTAATGTTGATCCAAGTCTTTTTTCTATTTCTCTGGCATAGTAGTCAGCATATTCCTGACGTCCCATGTATTTGAGTCTATATACAGATCCTGATATAGACCTGTATTTAAAGGCTGAATAGCCTTTGTCAAAAAAGTGCCGTATCTTACGGCAGTCTGTGCAGTATTCTTCATAATCATTGCTGATGGGCTTACCGCATTTAAGGCATGTTGGCCCGTCTACGTACTGCACTTTTTTCTGGCAGGAGCTATGTATCAGCTGCCCATATGGAACCACTATGCGATCGCATATGGGGCAACGTCTTGGATAAATAAGACTCACTGCCAGATCAAATATCCTGTATGCTGTTTTGCATGATTTCATATACTTCGTTTATTCTTTCCTTTAATCCTGTATAACGTTTGAGCTGTTCTTCATTTTCTACCATAGTCTTAATGGTATCTCTGCTGCCCAGTATAAGTACGCAGTTACGAGCTCTTGTGACCGCTGTATATAACAAATTCCTATTAAGCAGCATCCTTGGGCCGCCTATAACTGGCATTACTACAGCAGGATATTCGCTTCCCTGAGACTTATGTATAGTAATTGCATATGCAAGTTCAAGTTCATCAAGACTTGCAAATGGATATCTTATCTGCCTGTGCTCATCAAATTCAACGACTATATCCTGAGAATATTCATTTATCTCTTTGACAATTCCCATATCACCATTGAATACGCCAAGTCCTTCATCTACAGGGATATTATTATGTCCAAGAATCTCCCATTCAGCCTGATAGTTGTTCTTGATCTGCATAACTTTATCGCCTTCTCTTAGAATGTGATCTCCGTATGCATGCTCTTTTTTTAATTTATCAGGCGGATTCAGATATTGCTGCAGCACATTATTTAATACCTCTACTCCAAGAGGTCCCTTTCTCATAGGTGTCAGTACCTGAATATCAAATACTCCCGCATGTACATATCCAGGGAGCTTATCTCTTATAAGCTGTATCATATGCTTGTAGATAACATTCGCATCATCCCTCTCAAGGAAAAAGAAATCTTTACTCTTATTGGTCAGAGTCGGCATCTCTCCCCTGTTAATTCTGTGGGCATTCATGACAATGTCACTTTCTTCTGCCTGTCTGAATATCTTCTGCAAAATAATAGTTGGAAATTTATTACTTGCTATAAGATCATGCAGCACCTGACCTGGGCCTACGCTTGGCAGCTGTGAACTATCTCCAACCAGAATGAGATGCATACCCGGAACTACAGCTTTTAGAAGTGCATTAAAAAGATGCATATCTACCATGGACATTTCATCAATAATAAGCGCATCTGTTTCAAGCGGATTTTCCTGATTTTTTTCAAAATGTATACCAGACCTTTTTTCATCACTTACCTGACCTGATACTTCAAGGAGTCTGTGAATCGTTCTGGCTTCATAACCTGTTGCCTCTGTCATACGCTTGGCTGCTCTTCCAGTTGGCGCTGCCAGCATAATATCAAGGCCTTCTTTTTCATAATATCTGATGATTGTATTAATTGTAGTTGTCTTACCTGTACCAGGACCACCGGTTATTATAGTGACACCACTAGAAATGCTCTTAATAACCGCATTTCTCTGAAGATCATCAAGTTCAATATTAAGATCCTGCTCAAGTTTCCTTACCTGATCGATTTGTCTCTGCCTCTCCTCAGGTGTATCTGCCTCGTCTGTACTACCATTAATATCATAGAGCATAGTTGCGCAGGCCTGTTCCTCGTAGTAGTACTGAATACTATAGATATCAGAACCATTCTTGGTTACAAGCTTTCTGTCTACTATCATGTTATTAATGTGTATCTCTATATCTTCCTCAGCTACTCCTAGTAGTTCTGAAGATCTGTGCAGCAGAACCTTCCTTGGCAGATAACTATTACCGTCAAGAGTTCCCTGTAACAAGACGTATAATATACCACTTCTGATTCTAAACTCAGAATCAACGCTTATACCTATCTTGGTGGCAATCTCATCAGCCGTTTTAAATCCTATTCCATCAATGTCATCAGCCAGCTGGTATGGATTCTCGCGTAAAATGTTATAGATTCTCTGACCATAGGTCTCATAAACCTTCACAGCCTTGGCATTTGATATTCCATAGGTCTGAAGGAAGATCATAGCTTCCCTCATTTCTCTCTTATCCGCCATCTGTTTGGCAATATCAATAGCCTTACGCTCACTTATGCCTTTGATTTCAACAAGTCGTTCCGGCTCATCCTCTATTATTCTAAAAGTCTCTTCACCGAATTTCTTGATGATTCTCTTGGCAAGAGCTTCACCTATTCCCTTAATGGCGCCTGATCCAAGATATCTCTGCATTGAATCTATATCATCAGGCATAGTTATCTTGTATGACTCGACCTTTAACTGTTCTCCGTAAACAGCATGCTCTACATAGTTACCTGTAACTTCAAGGCTGTCTCCTATATCCACATCCCTGAAAGTACCTACAATAACTACCTCTTCGCCTTCACTTATGAAATTAATTACTCCATAGCCATTTTCTGCATTTCTGTAGATAAAATGTTCTATGTATCCTTTAATTACTTCCATGTACCTTTGTCTTCCTTACAACTACTATACAAAGTGCCAGTCCTATAAATGACAGTATCCATCCTATAAGAAGGCCTGGCGTATGATATCTAAGTTCTATATTATGTTCTCCAGCCTCTAGTTTAATACCCATGAACATTGTATTTAGCTGGAAAATATCTGTTTTTACTCCATCAACATATGCAGTCCATCCGCTGCTATATGGAATTGTCAGGCACAGTATGCCTGTATCTGTAGTAGTCACATCTCCAGTTATGAGATTAGTTGTCTTTGAAATAGGATTCTTGTGCAGATCCACATTCTGAAGTGTGCTGGAATTAAGTGATTCCAGCTGCGTATCATAACTATCAACTGGCTGACATACTACTTCTATTGAATCAAATGTATATGTACCTTTATTGTCAAAACTAATTGTTATACTAGTCTGTGCATCTGCTGTAAAACCGGTATTGACCATGTAATCATGCCAGTTACTGTAGAACTGACAGTCATCCATAATATAATACAGCTTCTTACTAGTAATAAGTGTATCTGCTATATATGAGTTAACATTAATATTAGTTGTAGCAATCTTTTTATTAGTAACCCACAAATTCTTGAAATACAGATACGTTTCGCTCATTGGAAGCCCCTGGAAAGTAAATGTTATTGTTGCGCCTTCCTCTTTGACCTTAAATGAGCCATCATCGTTAACCTTTATTCCATCTCCAACAGTCATCTCATAATCAAGACTCTGAGATGTATAATCAAACTCTGCGTCCAGTATACCTGTTGTATCAACTGATTCGTCATTAACAACGCATCCATATAATAGAGCTTCCTGTCTCTGATATGGAGTCATGTTCTGATAATCCTGATTAGATATAGTTTCATAATATGTATATCCAAGTGGTAGTGTATTGTCATTCTCAAATACTACATAATCACCAGTATCGCCTTCCTGCTTGGTATATTCATATGGAACATAGGCATAGTCAGTAGCAATATCATATGGCAGTGTATAATACTTAACTCCTGCAAGTGTATTTAATATTGTTCTGTCATCGAGCGCAAGATATGCAAAGTTCTGCTGGTCATTAACAGCCATTTCCATGAAATAGTCTGAAACTACTCCATTAGCAAGACTCCAGAAATACTGTGTTGAAGATATTCCATCCAGTATAGATGCATTCCATACAAGATTCTTACCTGTATATCTATAAAAGTCATCCTTAGTATCGCCTTCTATAGTTTCTGTTGCCTGAACTTCTGATGTCTGCATTCTGTTGTAGAACTCTTCACCCGATTCTAGATCAAAATATCCAGAAACCATGTTGCCCTGTTCAGGCGAATATGCGTAATAAGCGTTAGTAATAATAGCTGCAAAAGACATTACGGCAATCACTACTGTTCCTATAGCAAATACTTTTTTGCTATTATCTAATGAAACTCTCTTTCTAATCTGAGAAATAATAGTAATTACAGCTATACCAGTACCAGCAAACAAAAGCTCTTTTTGCATATTAGGGTAACTGATTACCTGATGAAAAGCTGTAGCAGCTCTCCAATATATAATTGTTACAACCGCCATTATTATTGACTCATGTATTTTAATAGATAATAAGTCATCCCATAAATCAACAACCATAAATGCCACGAACATACTGACCGCGAATGACCATCTGCCTGTAGTATAGGCAAATCCTCCAAGGATATATCCAAATACTGGTATAATGAGGAATATCACAAGTATCAACAGCATTATGAACTGCTGAATCTTCTTTCTGCATCTGATACATAAGAATATTACAACTAAAAGTGCCATAAAATTATAGCTAAGAGCTGTGTCATACTGAGGATAATATACAAATGTTATGAGATTTCTCATAAGTTCATAATAATAATCAGCATCAAAGAATATTCCAAATGAAACCTCTGTTGCAACTCTTGGATTAATACTGAACAGATACATTACAGGCAGCAGTACCATCATACTCATAAGTGTTCCGATTATTCCATATCCCAGGAAATGTAGAAGCGTAGTGGCAATTGCCTTTATATCTGTGCGATTAATATAGATAACTCTGATAAGTGTATAAACAACCGTGATCAGCACTATCATGTAGAAAAAGTAAAAACTGCAAACTGAAGATAACAGTACTGATACCATGAACATCAAAGGTTTTCTGTCTCTTAATATCTTCTCTACGCCCATAAGAACGAGTGGAAGATATATAAGGGGATTAGCAAAAAACGGATGCCAAATTCCCAGATACATAAATGTTCCGCAAAAAACATATACAAAAGATGCTGTCATAACTGCTACCTTTGATGCATCTTTTCTCATATAGAAGCAGAATGCAGAAAATGTAATGCCCGCAATAAAGCCTCTTAAGATAATCACTATCTGGAAATAATAATAAATATAATTAGCAGGACAAAATACAGAAAAGAGATTTAGCGGATCTCCAAGTGCATAGTATTGCAATGTTGGATACAGATCAGAACCATATCCCATTCCAAATGCGAATGTCTGTATTTGTAAACTGTGATCATGAATTAAATGATAGAAAACGCCCCTAAGCCATTTAGAATATAGGGCTACCGCTCTGATGTGCTGCCTCCATGCATCACCATCAGCCAGAAGGGATTTACCATTAAAGTAAAACCATCCAAATACTGCCACTGTCATTGCGGCAAAAAGAGCTGTATACACAGCATAGAATATTGATTTTTCTTTTTTCATCCTTGACTCCACCGTTAAAGTGCCGGAGCAAAGCCCCGGCACTATTATAATTTTTTTAGACTTTATTCTATTCTATAATGCTTTATAAAACCTAATCAAGCTTAATTATAAATCATAATTTCGTTTCATATTCTCATATAACATCTGGGCAAGTCCAAGCCCATTAGTCTCTGTTGATGTCTCTGCTATATCAGCTATTGTCTCACCTTTGAAATAATCTACAAGAGTTGTAAGACCGTTATCAGATGAATCTTCTGACTTGAATACTTCTACGGTATTCATCATCTCCTTGAATATCTGTTCCAGGAAATATGACTCAAACGCCTTACATGCATCCATAAGTTCTTCGTTTGTTGATTCTTCGCTTGTGCTATTTATTGTTTTCTTGATATCATCAGCTTTTTTGGCTGCTGCAGTTGTCTCTGCATACTGAGTAATACTCTGTGATGTTATGCTGGAAAGATCAATACTACCCATATCTATACCCCTCTAATCAATCACTTATTATCTCTTAAGTCCGTTAGCTGTCTGCATCATTTCATCTGTTGTTGTAATTGCTGTAGAATTCATTTCATATGCTCTCTGTGCAACAATCAGATTAACCATTTCTGTAGCAACATTTACATTAGAGCCTTCAAGGTAACCCTGGACTACTGTACTACGTGTAAGACCGGCTGCTGTTCCTTCAAGCAATCCTTCGCCGCTTGCGGCAGTCTGCATAAATGATGTATCGCCTGTTCTCTCTAATCCTTCTGGATTACGGAACTGATAAAGTGCCATAGAACCAACTTCAACCTGAGCTCCATCAGCATCTAGATAATAAATATTACCTTCCGAATCTGACTGAAGTTCTGTAGATAATACACTTGTATCATTTACAATAATACCTGCACCATCTGTACCCATTACAGGATAGCCTTCAGAAGTTGTGAGCTGTAGATTACCGCCTTCATTTATAGCCCATACAAAATTACCATTTCTGGTATATCTAATATTCTCCTGAGCAAAATCTGTAGTATTGATACTATAGGCAAAAAATCCATCGCCCTGTATCGCAAAAGCAGAATTGCTATCATTATCCAACATACTTCCCTGTGTGAAAAACTGATTGATTGATGAGACTCTTACACCAAGACCTACATCAGAGTTAACTGGAGAACCAGTTGTCTGTGCAGTCTTTGTTGCAAGCTCTTGATATAAAAGAGATTTGAAGCGCGCTCCCTGCGCTTTATAACTTGCAGAGTTGACATTTGCAAGATTATTGGAAATCGTGTCAACATTAGTCTGTTGTGCATTCATTCCAGATGCGGCTGTCCATAAACTTCTTACCATAAGCGCTATACCTCCAACATCAGTAAATCTAGTAAAATCAGTTATAAATTCACATCATTAGGATTAAATTTGTCCAAGCTGATTTACTGCAATCTCCAAAGTGCTATCTTCTGTCTGAATAACCTTCTGGTTAGTCTCATAAGCTCTCTGGATCGTAATTAAGTCGACCATTTCATCAATAACACTTATATTCGAGCCTTCAAGGTAACCCTGATGAACTGATGCTCCAGCATCTTCTGCTGTAGTTCCAATTACTGTTGCTCCGCTATCTCCGATGATAAATGAATTATCCTGATATCTCTCAAGAAGTGTTATATCATCAAAGCTTGCAACCTGAATAGTTGCAACAAGTGCATCATCCTGAAGGATATTACCATTAGGCTGAATAGCTGTGTCAAGGTTAGGATCAAGTTGAATACGGTTGCCGTTAGTATCAAGTACATAATTGCCTTCAGCAGTTACAAGATAACCATCAGTTGTCAGTGTAAAGCTTCCGTCTCTTGTGTACTTGATCAGTATGTTCTGCTCTTCGTCAGTTCCATACTCGGTTGCAAAAAATGCATTTCCGCCAGCAAGCATATTATCCCTAACATTATTATTATCGGACGTTGGTATTGAATTGTTTAGAGCTAAATCAAAAGTATTTCCTGTTGATTTCAATGCTCCCTGTTCAAAATTGGTATAGGTTCCGCCAAGTTTGACGCCACCGGTGATTATGCCCAAATCACGCGTTGTAGCAGGTGCATCTGATAAATCCTTAATCTTAATTGCAAGCAAGTCATCAAACGCCTGGCTTACAGAGCGCTGCTCTTTAAAGCCACTAGAATTAACATTTGCCAAATTATTCGTTGCGATATCCATTCGGCGTTGTTCGTTCACCATCCCTGTGTACGCTGTATATAGGCCTTTAACCAATATTTACTCCTCTCTGTATCCAGCTAGGAACTCAACGTATCTACCTGTTCCAATGGCAACGGCTGTCATTGGATCTTCTGCAGTTACAGTGTTGATACCAGTCTTTGAAGCAATGAGATCCTCAAGACCACGTAAAAGGCTTCCGCCTCCTGTAAGAACTATTCCACGATCAGCAATATCAGCTGCAAGTTCAGGAGGAGTCTTCTCCAGAACACCATGAATAGCTTCTACGATCTGAGTTGTTGTTTCTCTAAGTGCTTCTTCAGTTTCCTCTGATGATACCTTTACAGTCTTAGGAAGACCAGTTACAAGGTTTCTACCACGTACGTCCATGTAGTCAGCTTCTGCACGTGGATAAGCAGCACCGATTTTTATCTTAATATCTTCTGCTGTACGCTCACCAATCAGAAGATTGTGCTTCTTTCTCATGTATCTAACGATAGCTTCATCAAAATCATCACCAGCAATCTTAACTGATGTACTTACTACTGTTCCACCAAGTGAGATAACTGCGATATCTGATGTACCACCACCTATATCTACGATCATGTTTCCGCAAGGCTTTGTAATATCGATACCAGCACCGATAGCTGCTGCTATAGGCTCTTCAATAATCTTAACGTATCTGGCACCTGCCATAAGTGTTGCATCCTCAACTGCCTTACGCTCTACTTCTGTTACTCCACTAGGTACGCAAACTGCGATGAGTGGTTTACGGAATGTCTTACGTCCAATTGCTTTTGTGATGAAATATTTCATCATCTGTTCTGTTACTTTGTAGTCTGAAATAACACCCTGTCTAAGTGGTCTTACAGCTACTATATTTCCTGGTGTACGTCCAAGCATCAGTCTTGCATCTTCACCGATAGCTTTTATCTTCTCTGTATCTCTGTCATAAGCTACAACTGATGGCTCTTTAAGTACTACTCCTTTTCCTCTTATGTAAACAAGAATACTGGCTGTTCCCAGATCTATTCCTATGTCTGTGTACTGCATGAATAAATAAATCCCCTTTCCAAATGCATTTATCATTTATAAACGCGCATAATTGCGGATACTAACTTTAGCTTATAGTCAACTAAATTATAAACCACAACTTGGAAAAATTAAACATATTTCATCAAAATTTAAGGAACTCATAAGGTAAATGACATTTTTACTTTTTTTCAAGCATCTTCTTGATATAAGCTCCAGTATATGATTCCTTGCACTTTGCAACCTTTTCAGGTGTACCCTGTACAACAACTGTACCACCCTTATCTCCACCTTCAGGACCCATATCAATTATGTAATCACCTGTCTTAATTACATCCAGGTTATGTTCAATTACTACAACTGTGTTTCCGTTGTCAGTAAGCTTCTGCATGATATCAACAAGCTTTTTGACATCTGCAAAATGAAGACCAGTTGTAGGCTCATCCAGAATATAAATAGTGTGACCAGTTCCAATCTTACTAAGTTCTGTAGCCAGCTTGATTCTCTGTGCCTCACCACCAGAAAGCTCTGTTGAAGGCTGTCCGAGCTTAATATATCCCAGTCCTACATCGTACAGAGTCTGAATCTTTCTCTTGATAGTCTTAACATTATCAAAAAATTCCAGTGCCTCTTCTACAGTCATATCAAGGACATCATATATGCTCTTACCTTTATATTTAACTTCCAGTGTTTCCTTGTTGTATCTCTTACCACCACATACTTCACATGGTACATATACGTCCGGAAGGAAATGCATCTCTATCTTGATGATACCATCACCGCTGCAGGCTTCACATCTTCCTCCCTTAACATTAAATGAGAATCTTCCCTTCTTGTATCCTCTTGCCTTGGCATCTGGTGTTCCAGCAAAAAGATCTCTTATCATATCAAATACGCCTGTGTATGTAGCAGGGTTAGACCTAGGAGTTCTGCCTATAGGCGACTGGTCAATTGCAATTACTTTATCAAGCTGTTCTATTCCATCAATACCTTTATGCTTACCAGGTATACATCTGGCTCTGTTAAGATCTCTTGCAAGATGCTTATATAAAATCTCATTCACAAGTGAACTCTTACCTGAACCTGATACTCCGGTAACTATTGTCATAACTCCGAGTGGAACCTTGACATCAATATTCTTAAGGTTGTTCTCCTGAGCTCCCTTTACCTTGAGCCAGCCTGAAGGCTTTCTTCTGGTCTTAGGAACTTCTATCTTGAGCTTACCACTAAGATACTGACCTGTAACCGAATCAGGATTCTGCATAATTTCTTCTGCTGTACCCTTAGCTACAATAGTTCCTCCGTGCTCACCTGCCCCAGGACCTACATCTACGATAAAGTCTGCTTCTCTCATGGTATCTTCATCATGCTCTACAACAATAAGCGTATTACCAAGATCCCTTAAGTTCTTAAGTGTATTAAGGAGCTTGTCATTATCTCTCTGATGCAAACCAATACTAGGTTCATCCAGTATATAACAAACACCGCACAGTCCTGAACCTATCTGAGTAGCAAGTCTTATACGCTGAGCTTCACCACCAGAAAGTGTTCCTGTCGCCCTTGAAAGTGAAAGATAATCAAGACCAACATCCATAAGGAATCCAACTCTTGCTCTTATCTCTTTTAAAACCTGTGAACCAATAAGTTCCTGCTGCTTGGTAAGCTTAAGTCCTTCAAGATATTTATACAGTCCCTCGATAGACATAGAAGTAATTTCAAATATATTCTTGTCATCAATTGTTACTGCAAGAGACTCCTTCTTAAGTCTCTGTCCGCCGCATTCCTGACAAGGAGTTATTCTCATGAACTCCTCATATTCAGCCTTGGCATTTTCTGAAAATGTCTCTTTGTATCTCTGCTCTACATTCTTAATAAGACCATCAAAGAGAATCGGATAAACACCTTCACCTCTCTGGCCCTTATAATGAACCTGAACCTTTTTGTCCGCTCCATTGATAAGAATATCCTGAATCTTCTTAGGATATTTTTCAAATGGTGTATCCAGACTGAATTTGTATTCTTTGGCAAATGCCTGAAGAGTAGCATTGGTAAAGCTGCCTTCCTTATTGGCTGACTGCCATCCCATAACCGCTATACAGCCTTCATTAATAGAAAGGCTCTTATCTGGAATCATTAGGTCAATATCAAACTCCATCTTGTATCCAAGACCAAAACATTCTGGACAAGCACCAAATGGATTATTGAATGAAAAGCTTCTAGGCTCAATTTCCGGTATACTGATTCCGCAATCAGGACATGCAAAATTCTGGCTAAAATTAAGAAGCTCTCCTCCAATAACATCAACCTGAAGAAGTCCGTCTGCAAGCTTGAGTGAATTCTCAATTGAATCTGTAAGTCTGCGTCTGAGGCTCTCCTTATCCTCTTTAATAACAAGTCTGTCTACGATTATTTCTATATTATGCTTGATATTCTTATCTAGGCTGATTTCCTCTGACAGATCATACTGATTACCATCAATTCTGATTCTTACATAACCAGAACGCTTAGCTCTGTCGATAACCTTTTCATGCTGTCCCTTCCTGCCTCGAACTACAGGAGCAAGTATCTGTATCTTGCTGCCTGGCTCCAAATTCAGAATCTGGTCAGCCATCTCATCTACGCTCTGCTTCTTGATCTCTCTTCCGCAATTAGGACAGTGTGGTATACCTATTCTGGCATACAAGAGTCTAAAATGATCATATATCTCAGTAACTGTTCCAACTGTAGATCTTGGGTTTCTGTTAGTTGATTTCTGGTCGATGGAAATAGTTGGTGATAAGCCCTCTATCTTTTCTACATTAGGTTTATCCATCTGTCCCAGGAACATTCTTGCATATGATGAAAGAGACTCCATATATCTTCTCTGACCTTCTGCAAAAATGGTATCAAATGCAAGTGAAGACTTACCAGAACCAGAAAGTCCAGTAAATACTGTAAGTGTTTCTCTTGGAATATCTATATCTACTTTCTTTAAATTATGCTCATTAGCACCTCTAACTCTTATATAGTCATGTATATCACTAGGCAAGATTCTCTTGGCTGTGGTATTTACTTTAGTCATTCTCTCATTGTTTTCTGACATTTTAATTACGCTTTCTAAATATATATGCTAGTTAATGTTCCAAATCATTAAGGCTCTTCTTAAGCTCTACCATTTGATCTCTCAGCATTGCAGCACTTTCGAAATCAAGTTCTGCAGCTGCCTTCTTCATCTTCTTCTGAACCTTTGCAATGAGCTTTTCAAGTTCATCTCTGTTCATAGATTCAGGATCTTTTTCGAACTGAACTTCTTCCTTGGCAACCTCTTTACTAATACTGATAAGATCACGTACAGCTTTTTTAATAGTCTGAGGAGTTATTCCATGTTCCTCATTATATTTCTGCTGAATAGTACGACGTCTCTCTGTCTCTTCTATGGCTTTTCTCATAGAATCTGTCATGTTATCAGCATACATGATTACGCGGCCTTCAGAGTTACGGGCTGCTCTACCTATTGTCTGTATAAGTGATGTCTCAGAACGAAGGAAGCCTTCTTTATCAGCATCTATTATGGCAACCAGTGATATCTCCGGTATATCAAGACCTTCTCGTAAAAGGTTGATACCAACAAGTACATCAAATACATCAAGTCGCATGTCTCTTATGATTTCAGATCTTTCAAGTGTATCTATATCTGAATGGAGATACTTAACTCTTATTCCTGCCTCAGCAAGGTATTCTGTAAGGTCTTCAGCCATTCTCTTGGTAAGAGTGGTTACCAGAATCTTGTTCTTTTTGTCTATTTCAGTTCTGATTTCTGATATAAGATCATCAATCTGTCCCTCTACAGGACGTACTGAAATCTCTGGATCAAGAAGTCCTGTAGGTCTTATAACCTGCTCTGTTCTGAGAAGTTCATGTTCCTCTTCATATTTACCAGGTGTAGCAGAGCAGAATAACAACTGATCAATATGTGTCTCAAACTCTTCAAAATTAAGAGGTCTGTTATCCAGTGCTGAAGGAAGTCTGAAACCATATTCTACAAGTGTTGTCTTTCTGGATCTGTCACCATGGTACATGGCTCCGATCTGAGGAATTGTCATATGTGACTCATCTACTATTATCAGAAAATCTCTGTCAAAGAAGTCCAAAAGTGTAAGTGGTGGTTCACCAGGCTGCATGAAATTAAGGTGTCTTGAATAATTCTCGATACCAGAACAAAAACCTGTTTCACGCATCATCTCGATATCAAAATTGGTTCTCTCAGATATCCTCTGGGCTTCAAGCAGCTTATCTTCGCCTTTGAAATACTTAACTCTTTCTTCCAGCTCCTGCTCAATATTATCACAGGCTCTGTTGATTTTCTCCTGAGGAACTACATAATGTGATGCAGGATAGATCATTACATGAGTAAGTTCATTATGAATAACACCTGTAAGTGGTTCTATCTCTGTTATTCTGTCTATCTCATCGCCAAAAAATTCTACTCTTATAAGATACTCATCTGTATTTGCAAGGCAGATTTCTACCACGTCACCGCGCACTCTGAAATTAGAACGTCCAAGTTCCATATCATTTCTGTTGTACTGCGTAGCAACCAGCATTTCAATAAGCTTGTCCCTGTCTATTTCCATTCCAGGTCTGAGAGAAATTGACATGCCTTTAAATTCGTCCGGACTACCCAGACCATAAATACATGATACGCTGGCTACAACTATTACATCTTTCCTCTCTGCAAGGGAAGCTGTAGCTGAAAGCCTTAATTTATCAATCTCATCATTAATGGCAGAATCCTTTGATATATATGTATCCGTCTGAGGAACGTAAGCCTCAGGCTGATAATAATCATAGTAAGATACAAAGTATTCCACTGCGTTCTCAGGAAAGAACTCTTTCATCTCGCCATACAACTGTCCTGCAAGAGTCTTGTTATGTGAAATAATAAGCGTTGGTTTATTAAGCGCCTGTATTACATTTGCCATAGTAAATGTCTTACCAGAACCTGTTACGCCAAGGAGTGTCTCGAACTGATTACCTTTCTTGAATCCGTCAACCAGAGCCTTGATTGCCTGTGGCTGATCTCCTGTTGGCTTATATGGAGATACTAATTTAAAACCATCCATATCTACACCTCTATATCTAAAAATACATATTATAAAATCTATTATTACATACTGTGCGCAGTAGTATATCATATTTCCAGATAATAGGCAAACATCTGTTCAGTAGCGGCTTTGCGCCATTTAATTGCATAAAACTCTGATATATATTTAAAAAATAATTATTTATAAATTCACCGAATCATAGGTAATTACAATATCTTTTTCTATTACATAATTATCATCTGCTATAATCTCACCCTTTTTTATATAATTTTTATTAGCTTTACTACGTTTTTTACTAAATATTTTTTCATATAAATTATCAACTAAACAGGATAATTTATATCCAGCCAGTTCTTTTTTCTCTGCAATTAGAAGATCAAGCGAACAATAATTCCATATAATTCTGCTGTCTATTAAGAAAATAGCTGATAAAGCCATTGATAATATCGCAAGCTTTTTATCTTTATTTATGCCTCCAAGAATTTTGTCAGCTGTTTTTACAACCTTTGTTGTATCAAAGGTATCATTTAATCCAGGTATCGTTTCTTTTATACTCTGCATATAATACTCAGCATTTCTTTTTCCAGTAATATACTCTTTCATCCCAGTCAGATATTTTTTTATATACTTAAACCTTAGTGCCATCACTTCCTGTCTGGTCCATTCCGGCTTTGAAAGGATATCATTTATAAGATTCTCATTATTTTCCTTTTTTATATCAGTATGTTTGTCATATAACATATCTATTTTGCTCTTAATCCTATAATCAGATTCCGATTCAGTCAGAATAGCTGCTACACCCATAGCCTCCTGCCGGCTGTTCTCATCTCCTGCTTCTCTTGAGGCTGTAAGATAAGTTTCTCTTCCTGCTGCCAGAGCCTTTATTGAATTTCCGTAAAAAAAAATCCCTGCAAACATCATTACAACAGATGTTATTAAAGTTGCTGCAAATGCTCCTAGTTTAATCTCTTCTTTTATTTTTCTCTCACATACATCTATTCCATATGTTGAAAGTGTTTCCTTTAGTTCTTCAACAGAAGAATATCTATCTTTGGCATGCGGGCTTGTACACTTTCTGATAATTCTGTTAAGCTCAGGAGACAGTTCAGGATTGATATCCATAATATCTCTCATCTCATAGCCTTGTTTTGATGGATCAAGGCCTGTGACCATCTGATATAGTATCATTCCTATACCATATATATCTGTCTGAGGGCTTGTCTGACCTATACCGCCAAACTGTTCTGGTGCGGCATAACCTTTTGTCCCTAAATTTACTGTATCTCCGTTATAAGTATCGTTGTTATCATCTGCTTCATAGAATCTGGCTGCTCCAAAGTCTATAAGTCTTACATTAAATATACTTTTATAACTAAATTCTTCTGTATCATCATTAGTATGGTCTGAAATCTTATAATCAAGAATAATATTTGATGGTTTCAAATCTCGATATATTATCGGAGTTTCTAAATTATGCATCATAATAATCTGATCACATAGGCCTTCCGCTATGCTTGTTGCCACAGTTTCAGTCATCTTGATTCCCGTCTCATAGATCCTCTCTTTTAGCGTGATACCTTCAATCAGCTCCATCACTATTCCAAATGCTTTTCCCTTATCTATAATTTCAATAAATTTAGGTGCTACATCTCCTCCTAGCATTTTCAATTTATCAGCCTCTTCTCTCATCATGCGCCTTCCTTCATCTGTTGTATCACTGAAGAGTTTAAAAGCATAATCTTTTCCATTATTTCTGACTCTGTAAACAGTTGCTGTCGCTCCTTTTCCAATCTCTTCTATAACTTCATAAATATTCAATATTCCATTTAAATAATATTTTCCCATTTTTATATTTCCTTTCATTCAACTTCATATATGAGGGCTGCAGTCATGTTATCCATTTCACCTCTTTGCCTTGCCATATCCTTAAGTCTTACCAGAAGGCTCTCCATTGCCGCTTCGCTTATGCACATCTGAGGGCACAGGTATCTGTGTATTTCTCTGTCTTCCAGTTCTTTCCAGAATCCATCTGTACAGGCCATATATGTATATTCATAATCCTTGCCGACGTTCTTACTCTTACCCTTATTGATGTCAGGACTGACTTCTTCTGTTACTCCAAGACACTGCAGCAATATGTTATTGTTCCTGCTGTTTCGTACTGCTTTATTCCCAGCTGCTCCTCCATCAATAAGTCTTTGCACATAGCTTTGATCCTTTGTAATCTGTATGCATTTACTCCTGCATACCTGATATATTCTGGAATCTCCCACATTAACCGTAAGAAATCTTCCTGCCAGGGTAAAAAGGACTGAGGCTGTAGTTCCAAGCTTTATTCCTTTTTTCTTTCCAAAAATTCTGATTTTGGTATTAACTTTTTTATATAGGGATTTTAATGATTCCTGAACGGAATCAACAATTCGAATGATACTGTTTTCTGACTGTAAAATTATAGGTAGCTGTTCATTAAACCAGCTCTCCAGATCTCTTATAAATATTGAACTTGCAACTTCTCCCTGGGATAGACCTCCCATTCCATCTGCAACTCCAATTAGCATCATTCTGCCATAAACATTAGAATTCATTACTTTAACCAGGACAGCATCCTGATTCGTTTTCCGATAATTTCCGCAATCAGAAAACGCTACTGCTCTTATTCTTTTTTTCATTTCCAATTTCCTTTAATAACAATACTTCTATAACCTTTATAGGTTTTCCTATGGGAATATATATCAGAAAGAATTTCTGATACCATCAACTGAAAGTTGACTTCAAGATATTACTACATACTCTTATTATATGCAACCCATTTTTCCAAAAAAATAGAGAGCCTTGAATAAAGAGCTCTCTATTACTGAAAAAATGTAGCTGCATAATGATATAAAGTCATATTAGCAGCTGCCTTTTTTATTTTATTTACCAAGTTCTTCTGTCAGAACTTCAATCGCTCTATCAAGCTGATTATCAGTACCATCCTCTGCATATGCTTCTGCATCGAGTTCAAGTACTTCATCAGGTTCAATACCGACACCATTTATATCATTGCCGTTTGGTGTGTAGTAATTGCTGATTGTAAGCTTGATGGCTGTTCCATCTGTAAAATTGAAGATTCTCTGTACCACGCCTTTTCCATATGTTGTCTCTCCAACAATCGTTGCTTTTTCGTAATCTTGTAGTGCCCCAGCTACGATTTCCGATGCGGAAGCAGTTGAACCATTTACGAGTACAATCGTCT
>CAMJFD010000018.1 GCA_946404845.1 uncultured Butyrivibrio sp.
CAGCTGTCATTGTGGTAGCAACACATATCATAGTAAGTGCGAGAACTACAACAGTAACGAGGAGTACAAGAGCCTGGAGCTTAGTCAGAACTGTAGTTTCAGATTCGGTAACTTTTTTAACCAGTCTTGCTGTAACACCTTCTATAGAATCTGTTACCTGATCCTTGATATTATTAAGCTCATCTGATGTGGCAGATATTGACAGTTCACATACGTCATATGTCGTAGGTTCTCCAGTCAACTCTTCCAGATCTTCGAGACTCATATATACATAGTCTTCTTCACTTCCACCAGTATCCAGAATGCCTGTTACAACAAAGTCTTTGTAATTATCCATGACAATGTCTTCTTCAGTTTGTTCAGAACCTGCAGTATCTGATGAATCTTCTGTTGTAGGAGCATAAGTACATGTTACTTTTGAACCCACCTTAAGGTTATAAGTTTCGGCTACTGTCTCACCTACCATTAAGTCTCCAGAATTCTGAGGCCACTCACCACTTACGTCCCAGAATGGACTTGTTCTCTGTGCCTCATCCATCTTGGTAGCTGCAGCCATAACTGCTATATCATTGATTCTGACCGTTTCATATCTATATGGCGCCGCACCAACAAGTTCAGACTCCGGTATTATACTAACCGCATTTTCCACGCTTTCTACGCTCATAACATCCTCTGTTGCAGTGAATATCATGTTGGCACCGTAATTTCTGAACTGAGCACCCATCTGTCTTGGAACATCAACATATATAGTTACAAGACCTGACAGAATGGTTGCACCTATTGCTATGGCCAGAAGCGCTATCACCATTCTTGAGCGCCTTCTGAGGAGTGAGGCTGTAACCATTCTTAAATACATCTGTCTCTTTTTCATTACCTGACTCCTTATCTTCCGTGTAATACTTCTGTTGGATGGAGATTAAGCAGCATTCTGATAGCTGGAATACATCCAATCAGAGTAACTATGAATACCAGTACAGCCACAACAGGGATTACCATAGGTCTCATAGTTATTGCTGAATCAAATACTGTCTGGCCTATGATCTGTGCAAATCCAAGTCCGGCAAAAAATCCTACGATTCCGCCAATTATAGCTGTACACATAATCTCTGTAATAACAAGTCCTGTAATAGCTCCATTATGCGCACCAATAGCTTTCATAAGACCTATTTCCTGTGACCTCTCCATTACAGAAGCAGTTACCAGATTACAGATACCAAGTGCTGCTCCTACCATTGACAGAATTGTTATGAGTATCATCAGCAGCTGTGTCTTTTCCAGTATAGTTCCTTCAGATGACGCTACCTGTCTGACTGCGGATGCTACTGAATCTGTAATTACTTCTTCTATCTGATAACAAATAGAACTAACATATGCTGTACAATACCATGTCTCATACTGCGATACTGATAGAGAACCTGGATCCTTGGCAGCCTTTTGTGCCAGTTCATTATCAGGTGTTGTAAGCGCAGATACTTCGATACTGTCAATCTTGCCGTCAAGTCCGCCAAGGAGCTGTGCTGTATCTACAGGTACATATATGTAGTCATCTTCTTCGCCGCCTGCATCATAGATACCTACAATCTTAACTGTCACATCACTGGCTGTACCTTTTAGTGTGATTTCATCATTAACTAAGATACCTTCTTTTTCTGCAAGGGCAGTTCCTACCATGGCAACACTCTGATCATCACTCTGTTCGTCAATCCACTGACCAGATACAATATCCCACCAGCTTCTGAGTGAATTGATACCCGCATCTAGCTGTTCACCTGTTGGCAGATCCATATGGTGGTTGAACCATGTACCAGTAACTTCTACAGTGCTGCCATCACCAAGGGTAGCCTCAGTAGTTATAAATGGTGCATAATCAACGATATTAAAAGCCCAGAAAATCGTTTTGATTTTGCCCAGCTCGTCTTCATTTAGATAAGCACCTGTAACATTTTCATCTCCGACATCATATAGCTCAGAGATAACGGAATTCCCCTTTGGTACTACATTTATGTTTGCACCATAGGCCTTTAACTCCTGATTGATCTTGTCACCAACATCCATCATTACTGATAGCATTGCAGTTGCCAGTGACGCACCAAGAGCGATGGTAAAGGCTATCATAGCCATTTTTTTCCATTGTCTTACAAATGCCTTTGCAATCATTCTAATAAACATTATTTGAACTCACTTTCATACTCAAGTAATCCGTCAATAGGAACTATTATCTGTCCATCTTCTATTTGATATGGGATAACGATAGGGTTACATCCTCCCTTAAATCCAATCGTGGAAATATTCATTACTACATCACACAGATTACATACAACCTGTCCATCTTTTTCGTAATATCCTGTCTCACCACAGACATCACAGGCATCAAGTCCAATACCATATGAAGATGAGTTAGGCTTTTTAATGACAATAAACCTAATAGTTACACCATTTTCTGTTTCATAAGCAAATCTATGTAGATGACCATCACTTACCAAATCAAAGGATACATATACATTTTCATTATCAACAGCTGTTGCATCCTCAATTGGAGAAAGAGTGACATCAGTTTCATTCATTTTTTCAAAAACAGTCATAGTACATATCGCTAGTATTGCAACAACAAGTGATGCCCCTCCCCAGCGTCTGATTTTAAGCCACTTGGCCAGAATCTTTCTGTGTTCAGCAGGATTTCTGTATGGTTCCTTCTGAGTAAAGCTTCTAACACACATAATGGCTGAAACTACGACAATTATAATTAGAGAAATATATATAAATAAATCACCATGATTTTTTACAAAAACAGTATATGTAAACATCGTATGATTTGATTTAACAATTTTCTTCTGAAGCAGTACTGAGAAAAAACCCGAAAGACGAACAATTGCATTTACCAGAAGTTCCAGTCTTAGAACCACTTCATAGATTTTTTCATCACTACTGATAAGGATTTTCTGTGTAGCCATAAATCCAACTATCATAAGTACAAGGCCGAGCACCATTCCTATCATGCTCAGGAGGAAATCTGTAGAGATAATAGTCTTCTCATTGAGCAGTACATGATATGGATAGCCCCATACATCAGGTGTTGCATATGCAATTACAGTAATACTGATTGCACCCAAAAAGAGCCATTGAAGAGTTCGCAGTACTCTGTTGCGCTCTGCCAAAGGCTTAATTGACAAGATCAGAAATAGTACAAATGAAATTAGAGAGATTGCATATATCCAGCCGTTTAATATAGCTGAGTCAATAAGACTGGTTGCATTTCTAAAATATGCAATTACAAATGAAATAACAAAACCAATAATAGTCTCGACATAAACTATATTTCTCTGATATTTCTCACCCTTTAGTTTGGTGTACCCTATAATAGTTCCTAATACTATAGTCGCCATCATAAGAGCACGAGTTGTTAATATTAAATAGGTTAGCATTATCTTCTCCGATTAAAAGATTTTGATTAAAGCACAAATGCGATGCACCCCTAGAGGTGCATCGCTAAATTTTGTTAACTGTAGTTGTCTTAAATATTATAATTATGATATACGAATTGCTCCATGACTAAAGTCATTCTCGCAATTCTACATAATTATTCAAGACCTGCAAATTCCCATCCTTCATATGTGTATGAAAGGTTTCCATCTGCGAAGTGATCAGCAAGTGATCCACCAGGGCCAGTCTCTGAATCTGAGTGAATGAGGTAACCATTCTCACCTGGGCTATGGATTGTGATTGTAAGATTGTATGTGCCTGGATCAAGCTTGATATTGTTACCATAATGTGGACCATCAGATGCAGCCATTTCCATGAATGTACCAGATACAACTTCGTTTCCATCTGTATCTGTGATTAAGTAATCAACTGTAAGGTATGGAATCCAGTCACCAACACCATAACCAAGATCATTCTCAAGAGCTGAGATATCAGCTTCGATATGGATGTCAGCATCATCAGCACTATATGATGTTGTCTCGTTTTCCATTGGAACTGCCTGGAACCAAACTGCTGAAAGGTTTAAGAAATCAAGTTCTTCATCACTGAAGATTTCATTTTCTACGAAACCTGCATCACTTGTTGAAGCATCTTCTTCAACATCAGCAATAACTGTTTCTTCTGTAGCTGCATCATCTGCAACTTCCTCTGCTGCTTCTGTAGCCTCTTCTGTAGCGCTTTCTTCTGCTGTTGTCTCTTCTGTTGCTGTCTCTGCATTGTCAGATGAGCTTCCGCATCCAGCAAGCATAGCTGCTGAAAGTGCACCAGTAAGAACTAATGCCATCATTTTTCTTTTCATTTTGTTTCCTCCTCTAAATGAATATGATAAAAAAATATTTATTTATGAAAGACATACTTTTTTGCCTGTTCATACGATATTAAATCAGCCAGCTGTCTTAGCCATTTCTTCTCTTAGCTGCTTGTTTTTATGTAGCCAATATATAAATGTAATCACAGTAATAACTGTCAGAATTATCTGTGGTACAACTGTCTGTACACATGGATATATTCCAAGAATTTCAAGCAATGAATTAGATGGAATCCATGCTACCCAGGCTGGTGATGTCATCATGATAACGTCACCTTCGATTAATTCCTTAATACCACTTCCAAGGAAAGCAATTGACATAATAGCCATCAAAATACTAGTTGCCAGGAAGAATGGTTTAAGTGGTAATCTGACTGACAGCAGTCTGATTGCAAGATATACAAATACCAAGCATACGCATCCTATAATAAATCCAAGCCATACCATGTTGATATTGTCTCCAGACAGAAGTGGCTGATAGAACAGAATTACTTCAGCTCCTTCCCTGTATACCGCTAGAAATGCTGTAAATGCAAGTGCAAACGAACTTCCCTTTTTAGTCGCATCTCCAATCTTGCTCTTAATATATTTGTCCCATGCTTCTGATTCTGATTTGGAAACCATCCAGTTACTAACATAGAATAGGACTACTACTGCAATAAGCGCTGTAACACCTTCAATAACTTCCTGTGAAGCACTATTTGCAAGTTTTATAAGATTCAATGCCCATGCTGATATAAAGCTGAGTACTATACCCAGGATTGATCCAATATATACAGGACGTAGTTGTTTCTTTCTCTCTTCTTCTGATTTCTCAGTTGTCTTAATTAGGTAAGCGATAATAGCTCCAACTACGAGTATCGCTTCGAAACCTTCACGTAAGATGATTGTGAAGCAGGCAATAAATGTAGCAACTGCAGCTGATCTTCCGCCTCCAGTACTCTCACCATTTTCATCAACACCATCTAGTTTATTGGCATCTGTCCGAATCATAGTTCTTAAGATATCAACCTGTTTTTCGAACTCTTCATATGTACCTTCTTTGGCTTCTGCCTTACAGGCTGAGAACTGAAGTTCAACTTCTGATTTACGTGCACCTGAGATATATCCCATAGCATTTCTCTCAAATCCTGTTGTTTCGTAATAGCCATAATAGCCGTCGTTTACATAGTTATAAGCCGACTCAGTATCCCCTTCGGCATATTTGTCCTTAGCTGCTCTGAACACTTCAGTCATAGCATCTGCAACATCATTCCATGTCCATGAATCAGCTATCCCAGCATCTTGTGAGTATTCTTCCCAAGTAGAATAATATTTAGACTCAAACAATGTTGTAGCCTGTGTCTCTGTTTCCTCAGCGATTTCAATTTCTACCTCAACACCATCAAGCTTATTGGCTGATAATCTAAGATCTGCAACAAGCACATCTACCGCTGTTGAGAACTCATCTGTAGTACCACCATTTTTTAAAGTACTGTTACAGTTGGAAAAATCTGCTTCTGCTGTCTTTTTACTTGCTGAAGGGAGCTGTTTTTGCATCTCAACCTTCATTCCTGATGCGCCCCAGTAGTTATTCTTGGCATCCTTAACCTTAGCAAGTGCATCCTCTGCATCGCCGTTATCATATGAAGCCACTGCTTCTGCAAGGACTGCTTCAATTGCATCTACGACCTGATTATATGTAAAGCTATCACCAACACTATTAGCGCTCTTATATTCTTCCCAGGTACTATAATAGTCATCCGCTTTAACTGAAAGCGGAGTGACAAAAATAGCAATCATAAGGAGCAGTGGTAATACGCTCTTCTTAAAAAACTTACTCATGCTGTTTTTCCCTTCCTGAATATGAAAAATCCGTTGATCAATTCAAAAATGATAAATAATACACATAAGATATTGACTGATGGTCTCATAAGCGAATGACATCTCATTGTAGTCATCATGCACAGATGAACCAGTACTCCTGGTATAAGTGCTGTGATAACCGCAAGTATGATTGTCACAATTCCAAGACACATCTTCAATTTAGAACTTTTGATAAAAGCAGCTGCAATACTGATTGCAGCAATAACGAGGCTGACTACAAATACATATAACTGCGCGTTATGGCAGTTCATCCAAGTGCCTTCCTCTGTTTTAGCACAGGCACGAAAAATTGTCATAACACCTGCCGCCAATAATACAGCAATGATTGTTGGTACAAACTCTAAGATACTTTTTTTCATAACTACTCCCGTCTTATTTGAATTAGATTTGAATCAATTTAGGTAAAAGCTTTTTGAAATAAGCTTTTACAGATTTTTTCATTACGATGAGTTAGCTTATGATAACATATTTATGTGCGTTTTTATGTTAGCTATAGGTAACACATCATGATAAAAAAATGATTCTTTGCCAGAACCACATTTCTAAAACCCTTTAATATATGGGGTTTTTCTAGCTATCTATTCAAAATTTATAATGTCATTTTTTAGACGATGGAAATTATAACATGGTTAGCAATATCTAACAATACTAAATTTTTATTTTTTGAGTTGTCATTGAAATTTGATTATTGATCTATTTGTTTGAAACCTTGATTTTTCTGATTTTGAAAGAAGAATTTCTTTTGATTATTTTTTTAATTTTGACTTATAGTTTTTTCTTATAGATGCTGATATTTGCTGTATAGTAGCGCATTCATGAACGTTTTGATGTTAGCATAAGCTAATATTATTTTGAATTAATTTTCACTAAAACTATAATGATAATATTTTGTCCTACAAAAAAACACGCACATAGCAATTCAATTTGCTACATGCGTGACACCAAAAATCAACTTTCTCTATTAATGATAATTTATATAAATTCCCTATAATATTACTTATTGCTTATAACACTAATACCAATCTTATAACTCATCAATCAGATTAACCATCTCAATAGCACTAAGAGCACAATCATAACCCTTATTACCTGCTTTTGAACCTGCACGCTCTATTGCCTGCTCAATATTCTCAGTAGTAACAATTCCAAAAAGGACAGGTACCCCTGTGCTAAGTCCAACTTGTGCTACGCCCTTTGAAACCTCATTACATACATAATCATAATGTGATGTTGAACCTCTGATTACTGCACCCACAACAATTACTGCATCATACTTGCCACTTGCAGCCATTTTCTGTGCAATAAGTGGAATCTCAAATGCACCTGGAACCCATGCTGTGCTGATATTAGCATCTTCAACTCCATGTCTTACAAGTCCATCAACCGCTCCTCCAACCAGCTTATTAACAATGATCTCATTAAACCTTGATGCAACAATACCTACCTTCATGTCTTTCTTTGCAACTAATTTTCCTTCTAGTAAATTCATTTTTATTCTCCATTTCTAATTTTTATTGTCTTTATGTGTTATCCAAATAACTTCCATCAGCTATCTGAATACTTCTAACTATCTATTTACCTTGTAGCCCTCTTGGTCGTTGGTCTCATAAAAATATGTCCCATCTTCTGCTCTTTGGTCAGCATATAGAACTCATCAAATTCCTGAGCCTCAATTTCAATTGGAACACGCTCCTTGATCGACAATCCAAGCCCATCTAGTCCATATACCTTACTTGGATTATTAGTCAGGAGCCTTAATTCCTTTACTCCAAGGTCACGAAGTATTTGTGCACCTACCCAGTATTCTCTAAGGTCTGGAGCAAACCCCAATTTAACATTGGCTTCAACTGTATCAAATCCCTGCTCCTGCAGTTCATAAGCCTTTAACTTATTGATAAGGCCTATTCCTCTTCCTTCCTGCCTCATATATAACAAGATTCCTCGACCTTCATCATTGATCTGCTTAAGAGCAGCAGACAGCTGCTTGCCACAGTCACATCTGAGCGAGCCAAAAACGTCTCCTGTAAGACATTCAGAATGCACTCTGCAAAGCACATCTAAGCCTTCTCCAATATCACCTTTTACAAGCGCAACATGATGCTCACCTGTTATATCACTCACATATCCATATGCCTTGAACATTCCATATTCTGTAGGAAGATTAACAGCAGCTTCTCTGATTACATGATTTTCGTGAACTCTTATATAATCCTGCAGATCCTTGATAGTTATGAAAGTCATATTATGCTGCTCTGCCAGTTCTCTAAGGCTTGATGTTCTCATCATATGACCATCATCCTGCATAATTTCACAGCATAGACCGCATTCTTTAAGACCTGCAAGTCTCATAAGATCTACTGTTGCCTCAGTGTGACCATTTCTTACAAGCACTCCACCTTTTACAGCTACCAGAGGAAACATGTGACCTGGTCTTCTAAAATCTCCAGGATTAACGCCATCTTCCACACACTTCATAGCAGTCAATGATCTGTCAAACGCAGATATACCAGTAGTTGTATCAACGTGATCAATTGATACAGTAAAAGCAGTACAATGATTATCTGTATTGTCTGTGACCATCATTGGTATCTGCAGATTATCCGCAATTTCCTTACTCATTGGCATACAGATAAGTCCTTTACCTACACTTGCCATAAAATTGATATTTTCACCTGTTGCATATTCTGCAGCGCAGATAAAATCACCTTCGTTTTCTCTGTCAGGATCATCTACGACCAGAATTATCTTGCCAGCACGCAGATCCTCAAGAGCCTTTTCTATACTTGCATCGTTCATTTCAATCCTCCATGAAAAAAATTATTATCATACATCCTTCTATATCAATCAGTTACACTACCGCGTAGCTCATACCAATTTAAAATCCATGTGTTTCCAGAAATTCCATTGTGATATTGCTTTCCGCTCCAGTTTTCTTATCTTTAGCCATCGAACCTATTCCAACAAACTTAGCAACATATTTGGCAATAACATCATTTTCAAGATTTACAATGTCACCCCTCCCCTTTGTCAAAAGGGTTGTCTCATCACCTGTATGTGGAATTATGGATACCTTGAAACATTTATCATCAACATACGCAACAGTAAGACTAATCCCATCAATACAGATAGAGCCCTTTTCAACTATGAGATTCAGAATATTACTGTCTGCTGTAATAGTTACCCATACAGCATTTCCTTCTCTCTTAACTTCTGTAATAGTACCTGTACCATCGATATGGCCACTTACAATATGCCCTCCAAATCTGCCATCTGCAGCCATTGCACGTTCCAGATTGACCTTATGACCTTTACTAAGGCTACCCAGATTAGTTCTCCTTAAGGTTTCCGCCATTACATCTGCGCCAAAAAATCCTCTATTTGAATCCATCTCTGTAACAGTCAGACAAACTCCATTAACCGCTATACTGTCTCCAATCCGTGTATTCTCAAGAACTTTAGAAGCCATAATCTTAATACTTCCAGACACTCCGCTAATGCTGATATTCTGTATTGTTCCCTTTTCCTCTATTATTCCTGTAAACATCATTTCACCTCATACTCAATCAGAATGTCATTATCAAATACCTTAACACCCTTATTTATCAGCTCTACGCTATCTGCAACTGTCTTAATATCTGTATCTGCAACAGGAGTATATATCCCATTTCCTCCAAATATCTTATTTCCGACAAATGCATATACCTTCTGAGCTATACCCTCTCTTATTACTGAGGCATTGACTCTTGAGCCGCCTTCAACCAGGATTCCATCTATCTGCTTCTCAGCAAGCTTATTCATCAGAAAATTTAAATCCAGTTCTGTATGCATCTGATTTCCATAAATATCTCTGTCATAATCATCCATAGACTCTTTTGCCCTACTAACAGGAACTGTTATAATTTCAACGCCTTTTTCTACAAGCGTTTTTCTCTTATCTATATCCGCTGACTCAAGACATGCAACTATTACCGGTATTTGATTTGCTGTCTGTACAAGCTTTGAATCCATTGGAATTCTAAGGTTACTATCAAGGACTATTCTTATAGGATTTCTATATTCTCTTTGGTTCTTAGAAGACTCTGCACTGCAACTTCCATTCACAGAATCACCGCAATCATCCAAGTCTCCAAGTCTGCAATTCAGCATAGGATCATCAGCTAGAACTGTACCTATTCCAACCATTATTCCCTTGTAGTAATTTCTGAGTTTATGCACATAATTTCGTGCTTTCTCACCGGTTATCCACTTAGAATCTCCACTTTCTGTTGCTATCTTGCCATCGGCTGTCATTGCATATTTAAGAGCCACATATGGTTTTTGATTAGTTATATAATGGAAAAAAACTGGATTTATTTCATCGCATTCTTTTCTCATAAAATCTTCCACTACTTCAATACCATGTTCTTTTAAAAATTTAACGCCCTTACCGGCTACAAGCGGATTAGGATCTCTTGAACCAATAACAACTTTTTGGATTCCGCTTTCTACAATTGCCTCTGTACAAGGGGGCTGCTTGCCATAATGACAGCAAGGTTCAAGCGTAACATATATTGTTGCTCCCTTGGCAGATTCAGTTAATGATTTAATTGCATTTCTCTCAGCATGCAGATCGCCATAGCGCTCATGGCAGCCTTTTCCAATTATTCTGCCATCCTTAACTATTACAGCACCAACCATAGGATTTGGATTAGTCATACCCTCAGCAGTTAAGGCAAGTTCTATTGCCATTTGCATGTACTCATGTTCTTTCATACCCGCCTCTTTTCTACCTATATTTGTACAAATACAGATTAGTTAACTTAATATATGATTCTTCTTGGGATTTTATGATGAAAAAAGTTATCGCACCGAAACGATAAAACAATGATTTTCAATTAGATTCTTAGTTTTGAATAAGTATTCAGATTCTCAGGATATTTAAATCAGAAATTGAAAAACTCCGGAAATATAATATTTCCGGAGCCCCGTTACAAAACCAATAAATTAACATCATGTGTTAATAGCAATCAAAATGTTAATTCTTACTTCTCTCATCCAGACTATACTGTCGGTTTTGGAATCACACCAAATCAACCACATTAAGTGGGTCGCGGACTATACCGCCGGTAGGGAATTACACCCTGCCCCGAAGTTCATTATTCACTTTTTATAAACACCAGTTATCATATGCTTACATTTCATAGTTATACATTTTTTTACATACGGTGTCAATATATCTAGCCGGAAACTATTTTATGTGGTATAGTATCCTTTCAGGAGAAAAAAATATGACTAAATTAAAAAAGATTACAAAGTGGATTGCCATTTCATTAGTGGCTATATTACTTATAGCATTTATTGCTTTTAAAATTTATACAGCAAATTATTACAGAGCTGATAACCAAATAATAAGCATGGTTGAAAATCTACTAGATTCACAAGTAAACTCATATTGCGATGAAAATGGATCTGTATTTATTCCGGAAGATCAGGAAATAAAGGCAGTTATCGTCTTCTATCCAGGTGGCAAGGTTGAATATACCGCTTATACCACCCTTATGTATGAGCTTGCATCGAGAGGTTACTTGTGTCTGCTACCTAAGATGCCAGAAAATCTTGCAATATTACAGATAAATGCAACTGAAGTTCTGACCAGCAATTATCAGGATCAGGTCGATTTGGTACGTGACCTTGACTGGTATCTTGCAGGTCATTCACTTGGCGGAGTTGCTGCCTGCTCTTATCTAGACAGTGTACTTAGTAGTTCATCAGAATCCGGAATCACTTATAGCGGTGTAATCTTATGTGCTTCATATCCAACCGCAGATCTTTCTGATGATGATATCAGACTATTATCAATCTATGGTTCAGAAGATGGTGTTCTGAATATGGATAAATATGAAGCCAGTAAAACCAATTGGCCAGAAGATTCAGAAGAATATATAATTGATGGCGGAATACATTCCTATTTTGGTACCTACGGAATACAGGATGGTGACGGAGAACCACTAATATCAAACGAAGCACAAATCAAATTAACAGCATCAAAAATAGCGTCATGGATAAACTCTTAATCCATGACGCTTCTTTATTTTTAATTACGATATCCTCACATAACCATAATTAGTCTAACATATGTTAATCTAACCAATGTTATTCTAACCAGATTACAATTCCCTTAAATATAAAATATTTAAACAAGTTATTTTTAGAAAACTAATACTATTTATTCCATGTCCTCAAGTCTGCCGTGCTTTTCATAAGCTGTTATTCTTTTAGGCTTATTCTCGTCATCTACGAAAACCACCTTAGGCTTATGAGTCTTGGCTTCCTCTGCATCTACAGTGCAATAGCACATAATGATTACATTATCACCAACGCTTACCTGTCTGGCTGCTGCACCATTAAGGCATATCATACCGCTGCCTGGTTCTCCTGCGATTGTATATGTCTCAAATCTGTTGCCATTTTGCACATCCACTATCTGAACCTGTTCATATTCAAGTATTCCAGCTGCATCTAATAATTCACTGTCTATTGTGATACTGCCGATATAATCAAGTTCTGCCTGTGTAATAGTTGCTCTATGTATCTTGCCCTTTAACATTGTCAAATTCATGATTATCTCTCCAATCTCTGTAAATACAATTATTCAACTATGAAATTATCAATAAGTCTTGTCTTACCAATATATACAGCAACTGCTGTCAGTATTGGTCCATCAATTGTATCTACAGGCTGCAGTTTTTCATAATCAACAAGTTCAACATAATCAATCTTTGCTAAAGGCTCAGATTCTATGATTTCCGCAATAGCATCTACTACCTTCTTAGCATCTTTTTCGCCGGATTTTACCATTTCTTCACCCTTTGTAAGAGCCTTATGGAGAATAACTGCCGCCTTTCTCTCATCTGCATTTAAATATGTATTTCTGGAACTCTTGGCAAGCCCATCATCTTCTCTTATAATTGGGCATCCAATAATCTCAATATTGTAATTAAGATCCCTGGCCATTCTGCGTACAATTGCAAGCTGCTGTGCATCCTTCTGTCCAAAATAAGCTCTGTCAGCCTCTGCAATATTAAAGAGCTTGGTTACTACAGTACATACTCCATTGAAATGTATAGGTCTGCTCTTACCGCATAGCCCTTCTGAAAGTGTATTTACTCCAACATATGAATAAAAAGAATCTCCGTACATTTCTACTGGTTCTGGATGGAATATAAGATCAGCGCCAATGCCTTCACATAACTTACAATCTGCGTCAAAATCCCTTGGATATGTAGCCAGATCTTCATTTGGTCCAAACTGAATAGGATTAACAAAATCACTAACTATAACCTTATCATTCTCCTGTCTTGCTCTCTTAATAAGACTTGCATGTCCTTCATGAAGATATCCCATTGTTGGAACAAGTCCAATAGAATATCCTTCCTTTTTCCATTCTTTTACCTGTGCTTTTACATCACTAATTGTCTCTGCAACTATCATTTTTTCATATCCTCTATATTGTTATTTAAAAATTCATTGACTTCTTAAGTCAGTTATCTGTAATAAATTTAAGTTAACTAATTGCCTTTATGACATCATCGTCGATAGCAAAAGTGTGCTCTTTCTGAGGGAATTCTCCATTTTTGACAGCGGCGTCATATGCGCTGAAGGCTTCCTTCATCTCTTTGCCAATCTGTGCAAACTGCTTGACGAATTTAGGCTGAATACCGTTAAACATACCAAGCATATCCTGATATACAAGTACCTGTCCATCACATCCGGCTCCTGCACCTATACCTATAGTAGGAATGCTCAGTTTCTCTGTAATAAGTGTTGCAAGCTTCTCTGGAACGCACTCTAGAACTACCATAAATGCACCAGCCTTCTCTATTGCAAGCGCATCTTCTAATATCTGCTTAGCCTGGTCAACATTTTTGCCCTGCACCTTAAAACCACCAAATGCATTAACTGACTGTGGAGTAAGACCTAAATGTGCAACTACAGGTATATCAGCTCTTGTAATAGCTTCAATCTGTTCGCATACCTTTGCTCCGCCTTCCAGTTTAACTGCCTGCGCATGTCCCTCTTTTACAAGACGTCCTGCATTTACAACGGCATCATATGTAGATGTCTGATATGACAGGAAAGGCATATCTGCTATCAGGAATGTGTCCTTAAGTGCTCTTGATACGGCTCTTGTATGATGAATCATATCTTCCATTGTTACAGGAAGTGTGTCATCATACCCCAGCATTGTCATGCCAAGAGAATCTCCTATTAGTACAGTATCTACACCTGCTGCTTCTACAAGACACGCTGTCGTATAGTCATAGCACGTAAGCATACTTATCTTTTTTCCTTCATTTTTCTGCTTCTGTAAAGTTGTTACAGTTCTTTTCATCATAAACCTCTTTCCCATATGAGCTCTGTCTTAATTGCACCAGAGTCTCATTGTATTAACACATCTCCAAAACCATTTTTAACTCTTCATAGTCTCTATCTGGATATTTACTTGAAGCAATCCTTACAAGCTGCTTGGAAGCCTCTTTGTATAATCCTTGAATACTACTATTATTAAGAGCTTCAAGGTGTTTCCTAACTGTCTCAGTATCACATCTCTCAACAGGCCCAGTTAGAGCATCTACAGTTCCCTTTGTAAGTGCACTTTGTACATTACCTGTTATTATTGGTCCTAAGGCACACATTGCCTCTTCTCTGGTAAATCCGCAGTCCATTAGTAGGTCAGATGCTGCATCCATAACACCTATCATGAGGTTACTTGCAAATACTGCCGCCGCATGATATTTGGTCTTTACATCAGATTGAATTACCCGATATGGATTGCCGCAATCAGCTATTAGACTTTTGATAACATCTATCCGCTCTGCAGATCCTTCTATTGTAAAAAAAGCTGTGGAAATATCCTGGTATGAATCAAATTTACTTGATATAGCCAGGAAGGGATGGACTGAGTACCCATACGCATTATGGTCTCTTATTCCCTCAAAAACTGATGAGCTCAAAGCTCCGCTGCAATGACATATAATCTTGCCACTTATATCATAAGTTGCAATTTCCTTCCAGACACTCTCAATGACTCCATCTGGAACTGTCACAAAAATAATATCACTAGACGAAATCAATTCACTAATATTTATAAATTGTTTTGAACTAGTATAATTTGCTGCACTCGCTGATGATTCAGGATTACGGCTATAATAGCCCGACAAAAAATGCTGGTTATGAGCAAGATATTGTCCCAAAGAACATCCAACTCTACCAGCACCAATAAATCCTATATTCATATGTCCACCTCCTTCACGTATCCTTGTCTTCTCATATAAGACATAGAATCACAAATCGGGTAGTGATATCATCTTGAAAGTAGCAAAGCTTTATCGGTACAGTTTCTATTCGAATACCATCCGAAGACCACTATAGCAGACATCCAAGTCAAATTCCAGTATTATTTTGTCCCAGTTGCCAGAAAGCAACAGCACTTGCTGCAGCTACATTAAGAGAATCTACACCATGCGACATAGGAATCATGACCGTATAATCACTATTATCAATAGTTTCATCACATAGTCCCGCTCCTTCTGTACCCATGATAATAGCCAGTTTATCCTCAGACATTAGCTGCTTGTCATCTATACTAACGCTATCATCTCTAAGTGCCATGGCAACTGTTTTAAATCCCATACCATGTAATTCCTGCATAGCCAGTTGTGGCCAGATTACATCTCCAGGGATATAAGTCCATGGAATCTGGAAAACAGTTCCCATACTAACTCTTGCTGCTCTTCTGTATAATGGATCACTGCATGGTTCTGTTAACAGAACCGCATCCATATTAAGAGCAGCAGCTGATCTAAATATTGCTCCAACATTCGTAGGATTAACAACATCTTCAAGAATTACTATTCTCTTCTTATCAGCGCATATATCCTTTATAGATGGTAAAGGCTTTCTCTTCATGGCACAGAGAACGCCCCTTGTCAGCTTAAATCCTGTAATTCCAGATAGAATATCCTCATCTGCTATATATACAGGCATCTCTTTATCATATTTAAGAGCCTTGCACTTTTCTATAAGGGGAGCAGCTTCTCCATTAACATGTTTATCAAGCATTACCATTGATATCGGTTCATATCCAGCATCTATTGCTCTAATGGTTACATTGGGACTCTCTGCTATGAATATCCCAAGTTCCGGCTCATTATAATGAAGGAGCTGCGCTTCATTGAGTCTTGAATACATTTCAAGTTTATTTGTTTTAATATCATTTATTTGTTCTATTACTATCTTCATCTATTCTATTACCTAAATAATATTACAATCTATTCTCTGCAGTATCCAGCTTATCGTCAGGAATTCTTCCATTTCTATCTCTTTTTATACTGAATTCTGTATTTCTCCTATATACTCTTACTACTAAAAAGGCTGCAAAATAAAGAGTGAGTCCCTTCTCACAATCCATTTGCAGCCTAACCATCTCCTTCACTTTAGATCCTTTGTCCCCAGAGATTTATAACTTTGCGTCCATACATCACTGTATGTTTGCCCTCAGCACAGCTAAATATCATATGTTCACTCATTGTCCCCTTTGAACATCAGTATTTATGCCGTTTCTATTATATTTCCCCTCACGGTTCCATATTATACAATAGTTTTTTAAAGAATAAAAGTGTTTTGTGTATTTTTTGTAACATTTATAATATTAAAACTAATATTTTATGTAATTTAAAAAACAAAACTAATCAAAAAGGAAACGCCATATTTAAAATTAGTTTTTGTAATGCTAGATATTAGTTAACAGTTTTTTTATACATTAGGTTCTATAAGCTCTGTTATAATATATTTTGGGTAATCGTTTTCTAATATTTGAAAAGAATGGAGAAAAAATTATGGCTAATAAGTACGAAGGAACTCAGACAGAAAAAAATCTGCAAGCTGCTTTTGCAGGTGAATCAGAGGCAAGAAACAAATATACATATTTTGCTTCAGTAGCCAAAAAAGAAGGCTATGAGCAAATATCAGCTCTTTTCCAGAAAACAGCTGATAATGAAAAAGAGCATGCCAAACTTTGGTTCAAGGAATTAAACGGTATCGGCAATACTACTGAAAACCTTAAATGTGCCGCTGAAGGTGAAAACTATGAATGGACAGATATGTATGATGGTTTTGCAAAAACTGCAGAAGAAGAAGGCTTTACAGAATTAGCAGCAAAATTTAGAATGGTAGCAGAAATAGAAAAACACCACGAAGAAAGATACCGTGCTCTTCTGCACAATGTAGAAGCTAAGGAAGTATTTGAAAAGAGCGAAGTTAAGGTATGGGAGTGCCGTAACTGTGGCCACATCATTGTAGGTACAAAAGCTCCAGAAGTATGTCCTGTCTGCAATCACCCACAGGCTTTCTTTGAGGTACATGCGGAGAATTATTAATGGATTACAAACGTTTACAACAACAATTTGAATTTATACTGGAAATGGATAAGGAAAAGCAAATATTAAGGCAGACACATATCAATGGTTATTCCAGACAGGAAAATGATGCTGAGCATTCCTGGCATATGGCACTTATGACAATGCTACTATCGGAATATTCAAATCAAAAAATAGATGTACTGCATACTATTGAAATGCTACTCATACATGATCTCGTGGAAATAGATGCCGGTGATACGTATGCTTATGACACAGAAGGTAAAAAAACACAGGCAGATAGAGAGCAAAAGGCAGCAGGCAGGATATTTGGCCTTCTTCCCGAAGATCAAGGCCAGCGCTTATTAGAACTATGGAAAGAGTTTGAAGCCTATGAAACTCCAGAAGCTATATTTGCACATGCTATGGATAATCTTCAGCCTATGATGCTAAACGCAGCTAATGGCGGTCAAGATTGGGAAAAGCACTATGTCCACCTGTCACAGATTATGAAACGTAATTATAAAACAGCTGAAGGTTCTAATAATTTATGGGATTATGCATACGATAATTTCCTAAAGCCAAATCTTGAAACTGGTAAAATTCAAAATGACTAGAATTTTAGACGTTGTTACATTTTAATCTTTGATTAACTCATTCAGATACTCTATTAGTTCATCTTATAGAGTATCTGAATGAGTGCATTTTAATTCTCGTTTTCTTAATAAAAATCTAAAACAATAAAAATTAACCCAGAAAAGCAAAAGGATCTTCTTTAGAACTTGATAAGAAATTCATTAATAGAAAAGAAGCTCGCATAGATACCTTTTCTTCATGGAGTATTCTCCTAACTTCATCCTTATCCGCAAAAAAGGCTCTTATATCTTCAGAATCTTCTTGAAGTTTGTCAGTTATATCACCTGATACTGTTCCATATATTGTACATCCTGTTTCATCTGAAAATCCCTGTGCAAATACATATGGTCGTCTAAAATCAAGGTTTCCGCCTTCATATACTGTAAGATTAAGACCAGTCTCTTCCTTAACTTCTCTAACTGCTGCAGCACCAGCTGCTTCGCCTTTTTCAATAAGGCCTGCTGGCAGTTCATACATATAGTCATCTATAGGATATCTATATTGGTATACCATCAGTATTTTGTCAGGCTCATCTTCCTTGATTGCATATATTAGAACGCCTTCAGGATCCATATTTCTGGTTCTGATTCTAATATTCTCATCAGTATTTCTTGTTGCAAAATAGTAATTAAACGGTTTACCAGTTGAAGTTAGTGCATCCATTTCATATATATTAAGAAATTTGTTATTTGTCTGCTTCCTGATATCTGTATATTTTTTCAAAATATTTATCTCTTATCTTTCATATTAATAATTATTTGCTCTTACCAAGGAGTACTCTTACCCCTGCACATGTATATACATATCCATTCTCAAATAAATATTCAGACAGGATATTTAGAAAATCTGCAATCATCACATTATCTGAAATCTGCTCATCAGGTTCAACTTTAAATACTTTATCTACCTGATCAATAGTAAGAAGGGCTGATAGCTGATTGCCCCCATTTACTCTGTCATCTTTCAGATATATTCCAAATGTTGCTTGTAGTGCACTTCTGTCTTTGAAATGAAATATGAGCTGTCTGTTATCATCAATTGCAAGAGCAACCATTCTGTTATCTTCAGAGACCTGTTCTAACAAATCCGCAAGACCTGCTGCCCTGCTAGTGTCTATTTGCCTGAAAGTCCCTATATTCCCGCCCAGCTTAATTACTTCATTAGATAACTGCTGTACCATTATCTTATCTCTTGCGTTTTCCATAACAATATTTTTTAATATCTGAGCCTGTATATCAATAATTGGTACTACGTCCAGTGAATTGGCATTATCTTTGGCTAGTTGGCTCCATGAATCTATTGCCTTTATAAGATCCTGTGGAGTGATTTTCATTCTCTTATTATCTGGCATAATTAAACCTCTTTTTTTTCTGTATCTGGCTCTTCTGCTATTGCATCGAGGGCAATCTTCATATCGTAAACAAGAAATTCCTGAAAATCCGCTTTATCAATAGTATTCATATCCTCCTCTGTAGGATTATCTATTGATGCAACTCGTGTTGCCTGATTAGTAACAACTGCTTCAAATAGATTTCTTGCCTCTCTGGCATTAGCAAAATTGTCGTCCTTGTTTTCAACCTTATATTTAATTATAGCATTTAATGCTTTGGTGGCATCTTTTGTTAATATATACTCATACTTATTACATCTCATCTCAAAGATTTTAACAAGCTCCTCTGCCGTATAATCCGGAAAAGTGATGTATTTATTAAAACGTGATTTAAGTCCAGGATTAGAATTTATGAATTTTTCCATAAGATCTGTATATCCGGCAACTATAACTACAAAATCATCTCTATGATCTTCCATAAGTTTCAATAAAGTATCTACTGCTTCCTGTCCATAGTCGCTTCCCTCTTTAGCCAGTGTATAAGCTTCATCTATAAATAGGACTCCGCCCATAGCCTCCTGAATTTTTTCCTGAGTCTTAGTTGCAGTCTGTCCTACAAATCCAGCAACAAGACCTGATCTATCCACTTCTACAAGCTGTCCCTTTGATAGAACTCCTATTTCCTTGTATAACTTGGCTAGTATTCTTGCAATAGTAGTCTTTCCAGTACCTGGGTTACCATTAAAAACAAGATGTAATGATACAGGAACTGTCTTTTTTCCCATATCTGCTCTCATCTTCTGAACTTTCACGAAACTAACCAGTTCTTTTACATCACTCTTTATGTTATCAAGACCTATTAGCTCTTCAAGTTCTTCCATACCGCTTTTTTCTGGTTCTGTATTTTCTTCCTGTGCAGTATCAGCCGCTGTAGCTGTACTATTTTGACTATCTATAATATCTTTATTCTCTGACTTATTCATTGCATCAAGCTTCTGCTTATCAAGTTCCCCTAAAACTTCCATTGAGCTTTTAATCTTATCATCTGATGCAAGATCATTCATGCTGCCATTAATTTTATTTAATTCTTCAGACAATTTCTGCAGATTGTCTGTCATAAGTAATTCCTTATATTTATCAGAACTAGAGCCAAAAAAATCCTTGGCACAATCATCAAATATGTTGTCAAAACCCATTTATGCTCTCTCCTTTAAAAGTATTGTCTATATCATTTTAATATAAATAGTTAAGATGTCAAAAATTCTTGGACTATCAGACAAAAACTAGGAAAATCTTAAGAATATTTCCGTTTACTTAATTACTTCATTTTGATAAAGTATATAATTATGAGAAGTTATGTATTTGTTTTGATTTTTTTAGCAGCATTATTGCTGATTTGCATAATTCGTACATATAATAGCAGTAAAAAAATAGCGCTTACAGTTCGCAAACTTTTACTGTTTATTTTGGTACCTGTTATTTCTAATATTATTATAGTTATAACACAGTCGCATACAATAAGTATGGCGGCGTATTCATGCTATTTAATCGGCACTGATATAATGCTCTATATTCTCATAGAATTCTGCATGGAATATTGTTCCTATAAATTCAAACATTCAATTGTACAATTCGCTCTAAAACTCTTTGTAGTTCTGGATACAATTTCAATACTGCTAAACCCTATTTTAGGACATTGCTTTGATGTACAATTGACAGAGCTTAGAAATGGATACTTATACAACAAACTTATTCCTTCCACTTTTCATGAGATACATTTTTACTCATCATATGTAATTATTGTAATTGCATTTTCTATATTAATAGATAAGATTCGTAAGAGTTCTAAGCTCTATATAGAGAACTACTATCTTATGCTTATCAGTATGTTCATCGCTGCTATTTGGGAATTCTATTACGTTTTCTACAAAATTCCTTATGATACTTCAATGATTGGATATACCATTTGTGGTGTACTATTCTATTTCTTTTCGTTAGAATATGTTCCTTTCATTCTGACAGACAGACTTCAGGCTAACATAGTTAATAATATATCTGATTCAGTTATATTCCTTGATGAAAATGATGTATGTATCTATGCAAACAAAAATGCACTTAAGCTCTTTGATGCAGATAGAAGGAATCTGGATACTATTCCTGCCAAATTTGAAGCTATAATAAATACTGGAGAAATCGATACTAATGATAATTACCACTGTACCAGCAAAATGACAGTAGGTAATGAAACTAAGATTCTTAGAATAGAATTCCAACGTATTTTTGACCGCAAAAGCTTATACGTAGGCGCATTTGCCAAAATTGAAGATCGTACAGCCGAGGAAGAGAAACTGGCCAAAGAGCGTTATCTATCCACACATGATAGAATTACCGGCTTATATAATACAGCTTACTTTACACAGAAGGTTCAGGAAGAACTTGATAATAATCCTGATGAAGCCTATTATGCTATATTTTCAGATATTCGTAATTTCAAAATTCTGAACGATATGTTCGGACGTGAGATAGGTGATGATCTTCTCATACAAATAGCTGATCATATACGTAATTCCATAAATGATCCAAGTACAATTTACGGCAGACTTGGTGCAGATCATTTTGGCATACTCATTAAAGAGAGATTTTTTAAAGATGAATACTTTAGTGTTACTCCATCAACAATCTCTCACGTTGTTGACAATGTTTCTTATCCAGCGGTTATACACATTGGTATATATAAAGTATCTCCAGGTGAACAACGACCTGATGTATACGTTATATTCGACAGGGCATCAATGGCTGTAGACTCTATTAAAGACAACCTACAGAAAAGAGTAGCATACTATGACGACAAAATGAGAAATGATTTGATGTGGAAGCAGGATATATCACGTTCACTTGATGAATCACTGCGCACAGGCAGAATCATACCTTATCTGCATGCTCAAGTTGATACAGAAGGTCATGTGAAAGGTGCTGAAGTACTAGTTAGATGGAATCACCCTGAAAAAGGACTTCTTTCTCCAGAAACATTTACTCATGTACTGGAAAAAAACGGTTATATAGTAAAGCTCGATCAGTATATATGGGAATCTGCCTGTGCAATTCTCTACAGATGGAAATTGGAAGGCAAAAAAGATATGTATTTATCAGTTAACATATCTCCAATAGATTTCTATTTCCTCGATATATACGATGAATTCACATCACTTGTAAAGCGATATGATATAGATCCTAAAAATCTTAAGCTCGAAATTACAGAAACAGTTGTTATTGCAAATCTTGATCAGCGTCTTGCTATCATTGATAAATTAAGGGCTGTAGGTTTTATAATAGAAATGGATGATTTTGGAAGTGGATACTCATCACTTAATCTGCTCAAAGATCTTCCTATAGATGTAATGAAAATTGATATGGTATTCTTAAGTCAGACTGGTAATGCTCAAAGAGGCAGTATAATTCTGGGACAGATCATCAAGATGGCCAAGGAACTTGATATATCTGTTATAGCAGAGGGGGTTGAAACACAGGAACAGGTTCGCTTCCTTACAGATGCAAAATGCGATATGTTACAGGGATACTATTTTGATAAACCTATTACTGTATCTGATTTTGAAAATAAATATTTTTAAAATAGTTATTTTCCTTTTAATGTAAGTTTCAGTTTAAAAATATATTATAATTAAGATAGACGATTTGATTGGAGGGCTGTAACATGGAACTATTCGAAGTCCCATCTGAATCAAAAATTACAATTACATTAAAGCAGTTTGGTCAGGAAAGAGTATTTAAGACCAGAGCTATAACTTCATATAATAATGCTTTATTGGTGGAACCCATTTATTTTGCAGGTCTTCCACTTGCTGTAACATCAAGTGCAGAACTCAGGGTAGAGAGTGCTGTTAATGGATCAGTTCATTTTTTCCATGCCAATTCAATCACTCAGGTCAATAACTGGGGTGGTATATATCACTTAATAGATGGTGTACCAAGCCAGAGGCCAGGTGTTCAGAGACGTGGTGAACGTTTCAAATTGGAAATGCTTGGTAAAGCAGCGGTAGGACTGGGTAATTATTACAATGTATTAATTCACGACATTTCATTCCAGGGAATTTCATTTATGTTAGGAGCTGGGATGACATGTAAAGTTGGCGATAAAGTTCATATCAGGTTTACACCAAAAGATGCCTTAAATGAAATCAAGATAGATGCTGTAGTTAAGAGACTATTCAAAACAGGTGGTGACTTCATGGCAGCAGGATGTATGATAGAAGGCTATAATTCAGCTGTTGCTGGCTACATATTTAACCATAGAAATTCCGATGATTCTGTTCGAACTCTTATCGGTGAAAATAAAGATAAGGCTAATAAATAATTTATTAGACTTATCTTTATTTACCACCAAAGTACATCTTTATAATCATCATCCTGATCAAGCCATCCATCATGTACAAGTTCAATAAATGCTTCTGCTATTTGAGGATTAAACTGTGTACCTTCTCCTTTTCTAATCTCATTAAGACAATACTCCAGCTCCATCTGCTTACGATATGGTCTCGTTGAATACATAGCATCAAAGGCATCAGCAATGGATATTATCTGTGCTATTTCTGGAATATCATCACCTTTTAGTCCTTCTGGATATCCTGTACCATCATATTTTTCATGATGATAACCTGCACCAAGTGCTATCTCTGGAATAGAATCTATCTCCTGCAATATTTCTTTTCCCAATGCAACATGTTCCTTTACCAATGTATATTCTCTATCATTAAGTTCTTCCGGCTTATTAAGTATCTGATTAGGTACAATTATCTTACCTATATCATGTAGCAAAGCAATATTGTACACCTTTTGTGCCATTGCTTTTGTATATCCAATTTTTCTTGCAAGTTTTCGCGAATATTCAGCAACTCTTACAGAATGTCCACTAGTATATTCATCCTTTTTATCTATAATCTTGGCAAAAGACATAATCATTTGATCGAAAATATTCTGAATGGCATATCTCTGTGATTTTTCCTCATTTATCTTTTTGTATAAACTATAAATAAATATAATGATTATTATTAAAAATACTGCCACTACACATAAGATAACAATTGTATAATTATCTTCAAAAAAATCTTCAAACGTATAACTATAAAGATCATCAACATAATACGACGCCATTTTAAGTGCATATTCCTTGTCCATTACGCTGATTCCTCTGTTCATAAGCTTCAGAAGCCCAGTATTACCAATATCTATTCCAAGACATATATCATTTTCCATACTGAGCTGCATAACTGATAGGCCATCATATTTACTATTCCTAAGTATATTATATGCTCTTAGGCCGTTAAGAATGGTAACATCCGCCTCGCCTTTTTGAACCGCTTCTATACACTGATCTATAGAATCATAAAATACATGTTCAGCTCCTGGCATAGCCACTACAGCATAATAATACTGTAGTCCATTATTTATATTCAATGCTATAGATTTACCTTTACTAGCATTATCTAATTCTGCTCTATATACCAATTCATTATTTACGGACATAAGGGGATTTGTCTGATATATACCATTTTCTTCATAGTTATACAGACTTCCATCCACAGGAAATGCAATATCTATGTTAGAATTTTTTAAATCTTCCAGCATTTCATTATATGATTTGTACCCATGATAGTTAATTGCTATGTCACTAATATTAAGATCATCAAATAATTTTGGTATTATATCTTTGATAATACCTGTAACATTTCC
>CAMJFD010000019.1 GCA_946404845.1 uncultured Butyrivibrio sp.
CATGTTGGGGAATACCCTGTGCCCTTCATTTCGGTGAAAAAGCGTGTAGATGACTATTCCATCTCCTTCCAGGGTGTGGGAAGTTTATTATTATATAATAATTTTCGTCAGATTTATTTTATGATTGCTTTGCTGTGACAACTTACAAATTTCGTAATAGTATTTTTTCACAAAATAGCATTTGCATATCAGCCGATTTACATCTTTTGTCACATTGCAAATTATGAATGACTGATTTATAATGTGTTGTAATGCGCAGAAAACAAATTGTGTGCGATTAGTTATATATGATATGCTTTATTTTCAGGATATTCAGCCATTTATGACTGCTACCTTGATTATATTTTTTTATGAGAAATAGAAAGGGTTTTAGGTAATGATTTCTAAAGACTACACATTAGGTATTGATATTGGTTCAACAACCGTCAAAATTGCACTTCTAGATTCTAAACACAACATTTTATTCTCAGATTATAGACGTCATTTTGCAAATATCAGAGAAACTCTGTCAGACCTTTTAGTAGATGCACAAAAGGTTTCAGGCGGAAATATTATTCTGCACCCGGTTATTACTGGTTCTGGCGGATTAAGTCTGGCTAAACATTTAAATGTTCCTTTTGTACAAGAGGTTATTGCTGTTTCAACTTCACTTAAAGAGCTGGCTCCAAAAACAGATGTAGCCATTGAGCTTGGTGGTGAAGATGCCAAGATTATATATTTTGAAGACGGTAATGTAGAGCAGCGTATGAATGGTATCTGTGCCGGTGGTACAGGTTCATTTATCGACCAGATGGCATCTCTTTTACAGACAGATGCATCAGGTCTTAATGAGTATGCCAAAAATTATAATTCACTCTACACTATCGCTGCACGTTGCGGTGTATTTGCCAAAACAGATATACAGCCACTCATCAATGATGGTGCTACTAAGGAAGATCTTTCAGCTTCTATTTTCCAGGCAGTTGTAAATCAGACAATCAGCGGACTTGCATGTGGTAAGCCTATAAGAGGCCATGTTGCATTCCTTGGTGGTCCTCTTCACTTCCTGTCTGAGCTGAAGGCCGCATTTATCCGTACACTCAAACTTGATGATGAACATATTATAGATACAGATAACTCTCATCTGTTTGCAGCTATCGGTTCTGCTCTTAATGCCGATGAGAATTATCATTATTCAATGTCAGAAATGGTAGAAAAGCTATCTCACAAGATAGAGATGGCATTTGAAGTAGAACGTCTTGAGCCACTTTTTGAAAACGACAAGGCTTATGATGAATTCCAGGAAAGACATGCCAAAGCTAAGGTTAAGACTTCCAAGCTCTCTGAGTACAAGGGAAATGCTTATCTTGGTATTGATGCAGGTTCTACTACTACAAAATGCGCCCTTGTTGGTGAGGACGGAACACTTTTATATTCATTCTATTCAAGCAACAATGGTAGCCCATTAAAAACAGCTATTAAATCAATTAAAGAAATATATGACCTTCTTCCAGAAGGTGTTACAATTGCACGTTCATGTTCAACAGGTTATGGTGAATCACTTATGAAATCAGCATTTATGCTTGATGACGGTGAAGTTGAGACAATCGCTCACTATAACGCTGCTGCATTCTTTGATCCACAGGTTGACTGTATTCTTGATATAGGCGGTCAGGATATGAAGTGCATTCGTATCAAGAATCATGCCGTAGATTCAGTTCAGCTTAATGAGGCATGTTCTTCTGGATGCGGTTCATTCATTGAGACTTTTGCCAAGTCTCTTAACTTCAGTGTACAGGATTTTGCCAAAGAGGCTCTCTTTGCAAAACATCCTATAGACCTTGGTACACGTTGTACTGTATTCATGAACTCTAAGGTAAAACAGGCTCAGAAGGAAGGCGCAGAAGTAGCTGATATTTCTGCAGGTCTTGCTTATTCTGTAATTAAAAATGCCCTGTTCAAGGTTATAAAAGTATCAGACGCAACTGAACTTGGAACTAATATCGTTGTTCAGGGTGGTACTTTTTATAATGATGCTGTTCTTAGAAGTTTTGAAAAGATTGCAGGCGCAAAGGTTATCCGTCCTGATATCGCCGGTATCATGGGTGCATTTGGTGCAGCTCTTATTGCAAGAGACAGATACAACGAAGATACAAGCTATGAGACAACAATGCTCTCAATCGACCAGATTCTGAACCTTGAATACACAACCAGCATGACAACATGTCAGGGTTGTACTAACCACTGTCGTCTCACTGTCAATAAGTTCACAGGAGGTCGTCAGCATATCTCAGGTAACAGATGTGAAAGAGGTATCGGTAAAGTCAAGAACGAAGCAGGTGTTCCAAACCTCTTCGATTACAAATATAAGAGATTATTTGGCTATAAGCCACTTACAGATGATAAGGCAGTTCGTGGAACAGTTGGTATCCCAAGAGTACTTAACTTCTATGAGAACTATCCATTCTGGTTTACATTCTTTACACAGCTTGGATATAAGGTAGTTCTCTCACCACGTTCAACACATGCCATTTATGAACTTGGTATAGAATCTATTCCTAGTGAATCAGAGTGTTATCCTGCCAAGATCTCACACGGACATGTGGCATGGCTTATCAAAAAAGGTGTTGATTTCATCTTCTATCCAGCTCTTTTCTATGAGCGTGAAGAGGTAGAAGGCGCAACAAACCACTACAACTGTCCTATCGTTACTTCATATTCAGAGAATATCAAGAATAACGTAGAAGAAATAACAAGAGGCGAAGTTAAACTACGTAACCCATTCATGGCATTTACAAACCTCAAGACAGTTACAGAAGCTCTTGTAAAAGAGTTTAAGGAAATACCTTCAAAAGAAGTAATTGCAGCCGCTCAGAAGGGCTGGCTTGAAATGGCAACAGCAAGAGCTGATGTCTCAGCTAAGGGTGAAGAAACTCTTAAATGGATGGAAGAAAACCACAAGCACGGTATCGTACTTGCCGGAAGACCATATCATGTTGATCCAGAGATCAACCATGGTATTCCAGATATGATCTGTTCATATGGTGTTGCTGTACTTACAGAAGATTCTGTATCACACCTTGGTCGTCCAGACAGACCTCTTATTGTATCTGATCAGTGGATGTACCATTCAAGATTATATGCTGCTGCAACTTATGTAAGAACAAGAGAAGATCTTGACCTCATACAGCTCAACTCATTTGGATGTGGTCTTGATGCTGTAACAACTGACCAGGTTAACGATATCCTCTCTGGTTCAGACAAGATCTATACTTGCCTTAAGATTGATGAAGTTAATAACCTTGGTGCTGCAAGAATCCGTGTTCGTTCACTTCTGGCTGCTATTCGTGTTCGTGAAGCCAAGAAACAGGAACGTACAATAAGACCTACAGATAATAAGAGAGTTCTCTTTACAGAAGAAATGCGTAAGGATTACACTCTCCTGTGCCCACAGATGTCACCTATACACTTTGATATTCTGGAAACAGCTCTGCAGGCTTGTGGATACAACCTTGTAGTAATGCAGAACGATAATAAAGATGCCATTAACATGGGTCTTAAATATGTTAATAATGATGCCTGCTATCCATCACTGTGGGTAGTTGGTCAGATTATGGATGAACTAAATTCTGGTAAATATGATCTCAATAAGACAGCCGTACTCATGTCTCAGACAGGTGGCGGATGCCGTGCTACTAACTATGTAGGATTTATCAGACGTGCTCTTAAAAAGGCCGGTATGGAACAGATACCAGTAGTTTCAATCAACTTAAGTAAGCTTGAGAGTAACCCTGGATTCCATATCAATGCAGAAATGCTTATGAGAGCCGCTTATGCCGCTGTATTTGGCGATATATTCATGAGATGTGTATACAGAATGAGACCTTACGAAAAGGTAGCTGGTTCTGTAGAAGCTGTTCATCAGAAATGGCTTGTTAAGACCAAGGAATTCGTATCACAGAAGCATATGAGTTTCTTCAAATTCCAGCGCATGTGCAAGGCTATAATCGAGGACTTTGATAAAGTTGAAATAAATGATATTGTAAAACCAAGAGTTGGTGTTGTAGGTGAGATTCTTGTTAAGTTTGCACCTGCTGCTAATAACCACCTTGTAGACCTTCTTGAAAGCGAAGGTGCTGAAGCTGTAGTTCCAGATCTTATTGATTTCATGCTCTACTGCTTCTATAACCAGATATATAAAGCACAGGAACTTGGTACCAGTAAGAAAACAGCTGCTGCCTGCCGCGCAGGAATATGGGCTATTGAAAAACTTCGTAGCGGTGCTGTTAAGGCATTTGAAAACAGTGTACACTTCGAACCACCAACAAGCATCTACAAGCTTGTAGATTACGCCAAGGATGTTGTTTCTATTGGTAACCAGACTGGTGAAGGATGGTTCCTTACAGGTGAAATGATAGAGCTCATTAAGGGCGGCGCTCCTAATATTGTATGTACACAGCCATTTGGATGTCTTCCAAATCACGTTGTAGGTAAGGGTGTTATCAAACAGCTGCGTCACTTATATCCAGGTTCTAATATCGTTGCTATCGATTATGATCCAGGTGCAAGTGAAGTTAACCAGCTCAACCGTATCAAACTGATGCTCTCTACTGCACATAAAAAGGCTCAGGCTGCTAATGCAGAGAAGCAGAAATTTGCAAATAATAAAGCTACAAATACAGCTAATGAAGAAAAGTTGGCTCACGAAGCATAAAACTGATAATATAGACGCGCGCCAATAGGCGCACCACTAAAAAGGAGCTATATCCGGATAATTGAATCCGGATATAGCTCCTTTAATTTACTAATAATTATTTAGAAGATTTCTCATTCAGTTTTTCAATAGAGTCCTGAATTCTATCCTTGGCAAACTCAGCTGAACGCAGCTGCATATGCACTTTAATCTTCTTATTATGAATATCATTTCTCTTAATATAATAATCCAGAGTATTTTCATCCTCTACTTTTAGATATCTGTCAGCAATTGCTCCTGGAAGAACGAACTTTTTAACTACATCTGCAAATTTTACATCAATATATTTGCCGTCCTGTGTTATAATTTCACCTTCGCCAAATTTCTTATGAATAACCTTAAGTCCTACCGCATCCATATTTCCAAGGGCTACTGTCTGCTGTTTCAGGTCATCCATCTGCTTCTGATAATCCTCATGCTGTTTCTCTAACTCTTCAATTTGACGGGCATACTCTTCCAGCATTTCTCTTGTCTTTTTAGTCTGTCTTTTAACTGGAGTTTTTACCTCAGTTTCCTTATTTTCAAGACCCATATAAGTACTCCTTCCAATTACAATTACATAATTTCTATAGTGAAATAATTAACGGGTTATCATTTATATTTTATTACAAAATCAATATTTTTTCAATTATCTTGATTTCAAAAAAAGACTGTAATCATGCTATTTATAACCTGTTAAAAGCTATTATTCGCTATTATTTTGTAAGAACATTTACAAGAATATCAACACATTTGTCTATACCTATAACACCCGTATCAAGACATATATCATACTGCTTGTAATATCTCATGTCCTCACCTGTATAATGCTTATAATATGTATTTCTGAGCTCGTCTCTCTTTAATACAGCCTTTTTAATATCATGAATATCCTTATTCTCAGGAAGTTCTGCTGCTCTTGCTACTTTCTTATCAAGATCTGCAAACAGAAAAATATTAAATGCTTCCACTCCGGCTTTTCTCAGAATATAATCTGCACATCTTCCAACTATGATACATGGAGACTTAGCCAGGTCCATAATCACATTCTTCTGTGCATTATAGATAGCATCAAATGAACTTGTATAAGCTGCTGAATTATTAAGAAGACTGTTCATGAACTCATTCATATGGTTCATCTGCTCGCCTTCTTTATCTATTTCATCTTCAGAATATCCGCTCTCTTTGGCTGTCTTAACAACGAAATCCTTATCATAATATGGTATTCCAAGCTTCTCTGAAAGTGCAGCCGCTATTGTTCTGCCCCCTGCACCATATTCTCTACCAATAGTAATTACTGGATACTTTAATTCAACTGACATAACAGTCATCCCTCTCTTTCAAAAAATCAGGCTATTGCTTTTGTTTCCTTTTTTCCCAAAAAATACTGGAAAACAAGACATCCTATTACAACTACAAGTCCTATGATATCAGATACAGCACCTGTATGAATCAGTAACAGACCACCTGCAACAATTATAACTCTGATAATCGGATTCATATTGGCAAAACAATATCCCTCCAGACCAGAAGCTATTCCAAATATACCAATTACAGCTGTAATAGCTATCTGAATAACCATAATAGGTGTAGTATCAATCAGAAGCATAGCTGGATTGAAACAGAACATATAAGGAACTATAAATGCTGCAATTGCAAGCCTGGATGCTGTAAATGCTGTCTTCATAGGATTACTCTTGGCAATAGCAGAACCTGCATATGCAGCCAGAGCTACTGGTGGAGTAATATCAGCTACTATACCAAAGTAGAATACAAAGAAGTGAGCAGCCGTTGTTGGAACGCCCATTCTAATAAGAATTGGCGCTGTTGTAGCAGCCATGATACAGTAGTTGGCTGTTGTAGGAACACCCATTCCCAGTACAATACAGCACAGCATTGTAAGTACAAGAGCAATAATCAGCTTATCACCTGCAATACCTACAATAGCATTAATCAGCTCATTTGCAAGACCTGTCATTGTAATTGTTCCAGAAATAATACCTGCAACACCACATGCAGCACCAACTGTAATAGCACTCTTACCACCTGCCTGAAGTGCATCTATTATCTTGCCAAGTGTAAGTTTCTCTTCTCTGTTAATAAATCCAACAACAATAGCAAGTAGAATTGCAAGTGATGCTGCTCTCTGCATTGTCATATAGTTTCCTGATACCCAGATAATCAGCATTACAAGTGGTATCAGAAGATATATCTTTTTAACCAGCTGTCCGAATTTAGGAAGCTGATCCTTAGGAATACCCTTTAAATTAAGTCTCTTCGCTTCCAGATGTACGCAGATAAATATACCAAAGAAATACAATACTGCTGGCAGAATAGCTCTTGAAATAACATCTGAATATGGAACACCGATAAAGTCAGCCATAAGGAAAGCTGCTGCACCCATGATAGGAGGCATGATCTGTCCACCTGTTGAAGATGCTGCTTCTACAGCTGCTGCAAATTCATTCTTGTATCCTGTATCTTTCATCATAGGAATAGTAACAGAACCTGTTGTAACAGTGTTACCAACAGAAGATCCTGATACCATACCGCAAAGGGCTGAAGAAATAACAGCAACCTTGGCAGGACCGCCTGCAAATCTACCAGCAATACTGTTGGCAAGCTGGATAAAGAAATTTGATATTCCTGTTCTCTCAAGGAATGCACCAAATATAATGAATACAACAATATACTTGGAACATACATTTACAGGAGTAGCAAGTATACCCTCTTTAGTATAAAAAAGGTTTCTTACAAGATACTTAACTCGTCCAAAGAAATCAGGGTTAGTAAGTCCAATTGTAAGTGCATATAAAATAAAGAATCCTGCAACTACCAGAATTGGAATACCAACGCATCGTCTTGTAACTTCTATAAGTGCTGAAATACCAACTATACCGATAATGATCTGATACCATTCAAATCTTGTACCCTGGTTGATGATTGCATTTGCGTTAAATGTGTAATATAGGAAAGCTCCTGCTCCAAGAACCATAAATATAATATCGCCAATAGGGATATAGTTCTCTTTCAGCTCATTTTTGTTTCTAGGATAAATGAGAAATCCCATAAGAATAATAAGCGCCATAAATGAAGTAAGACGAATCTCTTCAAGGAAAGTGGCAAATAAGGTTACATATATGCAAAAGATAGAAAAGAACGCCAAAATAGCTGTTATCACTATTTTAGGAGTGCCAGTCCATATTCTGGTATTGGACTCTCTATCATATTTACGCATTACTGAATCTATTTCCTTTTGGCTAACATTAGCCTGTGTATTATTGTCGCTCAATACTCTCCCTCCTTTATTCTGTAGTATTAACTGTAATACCATGCTCAGCATAGTATCTGGCAGCGCCCTCATGATATGGTACATCTGATACGCTGGTAGCTGTTTCAAGGGATAACTCTGCGCCCTTGGCATTCTCTACTGTAATATCCTCTGTATGGTCAAAAATAGCTGCTGTAAGATTATAAACTGTCTCTTCATCTACATTTGCAGAAACAATAAGTGTAGCCTCAACAGTAATAGTCTCAACATCTTCATCCTGTCCAGGATATGTACCTGCAGGAATTGTAAGAGCATTGTAATATGGACACTCTTCAAGAATTTTATCTCTGAATTCGCCATCAATATTAATGAGTTTTACACCATTTGTAGTAGCAAGCTCTGTAATAGCTGTTGTAGGCGCGCCTGCAACGATAAATGCTGCATCGATCTTACCATCCTTAAGTGATTCCTTGGAATCTTCAAATGACTGGTACTGTGGATTAATATCATCAAGAGTAATACCTGCACCGTTTAATACGTCCATGGCATTAAAATAAACACCAGATCCGGCTTCACCAATTGATACACTCTTGCCCTTTAAATCTTCTACAGAATTGATATCTTCATCCATTGTTATGAGCTGAACTGTCTCAGCATACAGACATCCAAGAACTCTGAAGTCATGTGTAGCTCCATCTGTTTCAAAAGCTCTTGTTCCGTTCCAGGCATAAGACATAACGTCTGACTGTGTAAATCCGAGCTGGAAATCACCATCCTGAATACTCTGAATATTAACCTTTGAACCACCTGTTGACACAGCAGTAACTCTTACATCTGCATAATTTCTCATGTACTGAGCTATTACTCCGCCATAAGCATAGTATGTACCAGCTGTTCCACCAGTTCCGAACATCATACGTGTACTGGAACTACCACAGCCTGAAAGGCACAATACTAGAAGAAGCGACATAACTAAACATAGCTTCCTGGTAATTGAATTTCTCATCATACCTTTTCTCCCTTTTCTTTTTTGGTTATGGGCAAATAAATATAGCCCAAGATAATTAGATATTTGGTGCTTACAAGCAAATAGCATCAAATAAAAATTCAAATCTTATTTGCTCAAAAAACCATCAAACTAATAGATTACGTCAGGTCAGATAAATACTACCTAAACCATTAAATCATAACATAACAAACACAAAATATAAAGCACTTTGTATACAATAATACTATAACTCTGGAAGTTATTCGCTTTAGTCTTGGATGTATTTACACTATCTAAATAAAAAAATAACCGAAACTGAATAATAGGTATTACTCAATCCCGGTTATATTAAATCTATTGTGATTAAAAATTATCTATATTACTGCATCTCATCAAGAATCTTCTTGGCACTTACAAGCTTTACACATAATGTGAAGAGCTCTGCAGCTGTCTTAAGTTCCTGAAGTGGTGGATATGTTGGAGCAATACGGATATCACTATCATGTGGATCCTTGTGATATGGCCATGTTGCACCTGCTTCTGTCATCTTAACACCAGCCTTTTTAGCCATAGATACGATTTCCTTGGCACATCCTTCAAGTGCATTGAAACAGATGAAATATCCGCCATTTGGCTTTGTCCATGTACCCACTTCAAGTTCTCCAAGGTTCTTATCAAGAATCTCTTCAACAGCTTCGAACTTAGGTCTTATTATATCAGCATGCTTTCTCATATGTTCTGTAAGACCGTGAATGTCTTTGAAGAAACGTACGTGTCTGAGCTGGTTAACCTTATCATGTCCGATTGTCTGAATAGTCAGCTGGCTCTTAATGTCATCAAGGTTATTAAGTGATGTTGCAAGAGCAGCAATTCCGCTACCTGGGAATGTAATCTTAGATGTAGATGCAAACTTATAAACAAGATCTGGATTTCCAGCCTTCTTACATTCAGCTAGGATTTCTACAAGGTAATCCTGCTTGTCATCATATAAGTGATGTACACCATAAGCATTATCCCAGAAAATTCTAAAGTCCTTGGCAGCTGGCTTAAGTCTTGCAAATCTTCTGACTGTGTAATCTGAATATGAGTATCCTGATGGATTAGCATACTTAGGTACACACCAGATACCCTTAATTGATTCATCTGATGATACAAGTTCCTCAACCATATCCATATCTGGACCTTCTTCATTTGTAGGAACTGGAATCATCTCTATTCCAAAGTATTCTGTAATAGCAAAATGTCTGTCATAACCAGGTACTGGACACAAGAACTTAACCTTATCAAGCTTGGCCCATGGAGTATTACCCATGATACCCTTAGTCATAGCTCTTGCTACTGTATCGAACATTACGTTTAGTGATGAATTACCATAGATAATGATATTGTCAGGATGATTCTCCATCATATCACCGATAAGGCGCTTAGCCTCTTCAATACCTGTAAGAACGCCATAGTTACGGCAATCTGTACCATCCTCACATCTAAGATCTACGTCTGAATTCAGAACGTCCATCATATCCATAGATAAATCGAGCTGTTCTGTACATGGCTTACCTCTGCTCATGTCGAGCTGAAGATCCATGTCCTGATACTTCTTGTACTGCTTCTTGAGTTCAGCAAGCTCTAGCTGAAGCTCTTCTTTGGTCATTTCAGAATACTTTTTCATAACGTCTCCTTATCTAAATCTAATTCTGCATAGGTCACATTTACTATTTAAGGATTGACATAATTACCATAATTACTATGCAGGGCAAGAATTGATAAGTTTTTAAACACTAATAAATTTCATTTATTACTACTTTATCAGTTTAAACTATCAATAGATACACCATATAGAATATTACAAATAAAATTTGGAAAAATCAATATTATTTTATTAAGAAAGTAATTCTGTTACCTGACCACCAGGACAAGCTACCTTTTTCTTATCTACTTCAAGCCATACTGTCTGTGCACTTGGGTTATATACAAACTCTCCGCTTGCAGAGAACTGCATGCGTTCTGCAGCTTCCATATAATCTACGATTTCTATATTAGTTGCATACCAGATATCATCCTGTCCACCTATAAGCTTGCAGAAATCTTCCATAACATTCCAGTTATTATCCCTTGAAAATTCATAGCTGTGTCCCCAAACATACATCATGTAGAGATACTGAGTCTTGTGCATATCCTTAAAGGTTGCACCGAGCTCTAACAGATTGTGATTGTGGTGACATGTTGGATTCCATGCAAGGAAATTATCTGGAAGTCCAAATCCGCCTGTACTCTTAACTGTTCTTGCATGTCTGATACCACATGCTGGCAGAAGATCTATAATTCTCTGATCTACAGATCCATTAGGATATGCAAGACCTCTTACTGTTGTTCCAAGTGTCTTTTCAAGTATTCTTCTGTCTTCTATAAGTTCCTGAACTATATGCTCACTTGCGCATCTTGCAATAGTTGGATGAAGTGCTGTGTGGCATGCTACTTCATGTCCCTTGTATAATTCCTTGTACTCACTAAGAGGTATTCTCTCTTCATCTATAAGACCTGAGTTAACATTAAATGTTCCTTTAAGTCCATATTCATTAAACATGGCAACGAGTTGTCTGTCTTCTAATTTGCCATCATCATAGCTACATGTTAATACCTTATGCTTGCCTTCTGGAAAACAAGTATAGATAACAGGCATGAGCCTTCCATTTACTTCCCTTGTAATACTTGCATCAACCATCTTTTTCCATCTCCATTCAATTAATAAAAATATTATTTAATCTATTAAAGGTACATCTTTAAAGTCCATATCGGATGCATAATAATAGCTTGTGTAACATGTTTGATTATAACACGTATTCTGCCATGCGATACCTACTCTGTACATAATATCATCCATTGGCGTATATAATTTGTGCTCTGTAATCTCTGTATTTGTATAGATTCTAATAGCCTTATCATCTGATCTTCTAAGGATAAGATCTTCTCTAAAATCCCCAAATATGCTGGCCACAAGACATGGATTTCCCTTTGTTCCGTTATTACAAAGTGTATCCTCAGGATCAAGCATCACTCCATGAGTAACATCATTAACGACTCCTCTGTGCTCACCCTTTAAATAATCCGATCTGTCAAGAACCTGAGTTGTAAGGTCTGCCGCCCATCTGATTGCCTGATTGGTAGATGGAGCCTCTATATTAAGCTTTTCACCATTTGTATTATATACATCATTTACCCATAGCTGAAGTCCTCTTTGATCAGGATCTATATCACCTATCATGCAGCGTCCAAGATCTGTTTCTGCATATACTCCAAATGGTCCAAGGTCCTTGCCGTCCTTATCATATCTGTGACGGACTCTGCCTGTCTCTGCATCTCTAAATGCATATCCGTATGGAGCGGCCTTTGCTCCTTCAAATACGTTGAATATCTGAAGACCAGGCTCATCCGGATCTATTTTGGCAACGTGCATGGAATCTCCATGACCAAGCTTTGCTCTCTTACCATTTGGCAGATAATCATAACTACTGTATTTAAGTCTGCCATCATGATCTATACATGCAGCTCCATATATAATTTCCTGACATCCATCATCATCTATATCAGCTATGGACAGGCTGTGATCACCCTGACCTGACAAGGTTCCATAATCTTTATCTGTACCGCTCTTATCATGAGGATTGTCATTAAAAGGATTAGACATAGGTACATGTCCTGAATCCACCATGAATCTCTCTTTGAAATGTCCCTTTATGAAATCATACGCTGCAATTGTAGTTCTTGTGTAATAGCCTCTGCACATTATAAGTGATGGATGCATGCCATCAAGATAAGCTACTCCTGCAAGGAATCTGTCAACTCTGTTACAAGGCTCTATCCTATTAAGGGAATAGTCTCCCCACATAAGGCCGTCATCTTCTCTTGGATATGGATATTTAATAGTTTCAAGTTCTCTTCCATCTCCTGCAAACATAGTAAGATATTCAGGTCCTTCATATATAAAGCCTTCAAATTTTCTGAGCTCATTTTTGGCACTTCTGGAAGGAGCATATACATCTATGAAGTAATCAACAAGCTCTCTTGCATCACTTTTTTTAAGAGGATAGTCATATTTTTCAGGTATATTAAGGCACTCTTCTATTGTAGATGGCCAGTGTCCATTTATTACTTCCGGATGTTCCTGCCATTTGCTAAAAACAGATACCAGATGGTCATAGTAATCATCTGCTGAGCATACATAGTTATCCTCGTTTGAATATCCATCATCGACATCCTCTTTTGGCATCGTAATATAAGACTTATCTATAACATTTCCTGCTTCATCATATCTTGTCATAATAGTTCCAGGAGCAGTCTTAACAGCCATTTCTGCCAGTCCATCGCCGTCAAAATCATATACCATGAACTGCGTATAATGTGCACCTGCTCTTATATTTGGTCCCATATCAAGGCGCCACATAAGTCTTCCATCAATTTTGTAACAGTCCAGAATGCATCTGCCTGTATAACCCTTTATACTTACGTCCTGAGAATTAGTTGGATCCCATTTGACTATGTATTCATAATCGCCGTCACCATCTACATCACCTACACTCATATCGTTAATTCTGTATTCAAAGTGCTCTCCAGAAGGTGTTTCGCCGCCTTCAGGCTTACTTAATTCTATTTCCAGATAGTTCTTACCTGACTTCCAGACATTAACATTATCTGTTTTTCTGTCAGCCCTGTGCTCTGTATTATTTATAGGATGTGCTACTCCATCATTTCCCATTTCTACAGGTTCTACTGCATATACATCACTTTCAGATCCATTTTTATCAAGATAGTTAGTGCTGTCAGTTACAATCGCTATCTCCTCATCATTTCTGTAGATTCTAAAATTAATTCCTGTAAGACCTGTTGCAGAATATCCTTTGGCCTCTCTCTTAAAAAATCTCCATGCAAGGAAAATACCATCACTTGTTTTAACAGCTATAAGCCCTCTGTTTAGATCTTCCTTTTGCATCTCTTTAATATAATTTAAAGGTGTTGTAATAAATCCTTCAGCTATCAGCTTTTTTTCACTCTCATCAGAACCAGCATAAGCTCTTACTCTTATATAGTATTCCCTGTTTGTGGATTTATTTAGACAGTAATAATTTTGCCTTGTAATATCCAAATTTTTATATCTTACATTTTTTCTAAAACTGTCTTTATATGATATTTCATAAAAGGCTGCATCCGGCACCATATCCCAGTGAAAATATACAGCCTGTTCCTGCGCATCATCCATCTTAATCTGTATTTCTGTTCTCATAAGCATTTCCCCGTTATTATCATCTAATTATTACCGTATTATTTCTGTATTATTTCTGTATTATTTTTTGTCTTACAAGTTCATCATGCACAAGCCCCGCATATGCAAATGCGCCGTTATATTGTAGATGTGCATTATCCTCACTTCCATCTGGAAAAGAAGTAAATAGTCCCTTTGGCAGATGCAAATATATGCTCTTACAGCCAAGGGGTCCAATCCTAGTATTAAACTCAGCTGTTAATCTTCCAAGATCTATAAGTTTTACTTTATCCTTATTTTGGTCTGCTATATCAAGCATCATATCCCTGTATTCAGGAAAGCTGATCCTGCACTTACCTTCATCATCAAATTCTCTCATAGCTATTGCAGTTACGAGTACAGGCACCGCACCCTTATTTATTACAGGTTCTATATATTTATTAATTAAAAACTCCCTGTAATCAGCTGGTGTCAGATACCTTTCAGCCTTTGCTTTATTAGCATCGTTATGAGCAAACTGAATCAGAACTATATCGCCCTTTTTGACTTCTTTTATCGCATCCTCTGCCCTTTGCTCATCGTAATAATTTCTGGCTGACCTTCCGGCCATTGCCCTGTTATCTATAATAAGATCATCGCTTTCATATCTTACGACCTGTCCGAACCTGGTACTTTCAGGATGATATTTAATATAGGATTTATCCAGTGCAAAGTGCCTCATAAGGAGCTGCCCCCAGCCGGCCTGTGGTTCACTTCCTATACCATAACTTTGTACAGTAGAATCTCCTATCAGGAAAATAGTCTGTTTACTTTTATTTAAATCAATTATGCTATCACTATTCATACTGCTTAACCCAGATCCTCTCTTACAAATTCAAGTGCTACTATGGCATTGAGGCTCCACTGGGACATTACATTAGTCGATACTCCTGGCATTTCATGTAGAATCTTCTGGTTTCCGGCATTTACAACATCAACTATATCAAGCTTATCTGGTCCAAATTCATCAGCCATGCATCCTTCCAGAATATCCCAGACTTTCCTTCCAAGGTCACGGTCCTTGTAATATGCTGCTCCATACGCCATTACTCCAGCTGCCATAAATGGATATGTGAACTGTCTGTTCTGTATCCTTCCATCTGTCAGGCGCAGCTGCTCTTCGTGACTTAATGGATAGAAACATCCAAAGTCTGCGAGCATCTTATTCCATTCCTCATCTCCAAGTAGATCAGTAAGTTCCAGCCATGTCTGCTCTGCTCCCTGACATATCTCAAGATGAGTTCCGCCTGTTGCCCTGTCACCTATGTATCTTAGATGTGAACTTTCAGGATCATATTCAAAGTCAGAACCTGAAACCAGCTTCATAGGTGTCTTTTTAAGATCTTCAATACCTGTTTTTATTTTTTCAAGATATCTTGTATCATTTTTTCTCTCCCATTCTGTAAGCCAGTTAGAACAGAAGCTGGACCAGTCAGGGCCAGATCTTGCATGAGTTGGATATACCATCTTGTCTTTGTCAAAAAAGAATCTTAAAGGATCCATATTTACAGTTGAATAATCAGCATCCTTAACATCCTCAAATACGTCCTCAAGCCTGTAATCACCTGTAAGGTAATATAAAAATCTGTGATGACCTGCCATGGCTATTCTGGCTTCCTTACAAGGGCATCCCCAGTGACGTACATTATGTCTTGATCCAAGTCCTTTTAATGGTCCAAAGTGATAGGTATCTACTTCGGAGCAGTGTCTTGACATCTCAGAAGCTATATTAAAGACATCGCTTCTGCCAGAGCGCAGGAAGTAATACCAGAGCCATAACGTTGGAACAAGCTCTGTATTCTGCCATGCATAGCCGCCCATATCATACCTCCAGGTGTGCCTTTCTCTGTCATAGGTATGCATGACATCACCGTAATTAAACATTCCATACCAGTTTCTTACATCTATTTCCTGCAAATAGAACTCTATAGCCTTATCAAGGTCATCTTCTATCTGACACTGTCTCTTAGTATCTCTCTTTGGAAGACTCCAGTATCCAAAGGCTCTGTTGTCATGATAATACTCAGGAGCTGCAACATATACAGCTCTTTTTTGAATCTCGTCATAAAGTGCATCAAGTTCTGCATCTGATGGTGCCATCTTATCAAAAAGCTTTATCATAAATTCGCAGGTATTAGCTATTCCATAAGGTGTTGCTCCTAATTCATCAAATCCTTCATAATATGTCTGCGAATAGCCTGTTGTTGTATAATGTCTAAAATCCATTGGTTCAGACTCTGGTGACCACAGCCATATGGAAGCTGTTATCATATCTTTATCCATATTTTTGACGTTAAGACTTGATGGATATTTCTGCCAGAAGTCTTTAACTGCAAAAGCAAGTGATCCGTTTCTGTCTCCAACTGACATTATTCCAGGAGCCCTGTTTCCATGGAGCCCTTCTATATAGCAGCAGTCTTCATTACTGATTTTCTTCCTGATAACATAATGTGAGCTACTATCCTGCCACAGACTGTATTCTCCCCATATTGGCATCTCTTTGGATGCTGTAATCGCATTTGCATCCTTAGTAGCATCAAGATCAAGTACCTCTCCAGATATCTGGGCATGATAAGTTTCCTGAGGGACTTTAGGTCTCCAGGATAACAGCTCCGCTCCAGCTTCGTGGAAATATCCATTATCTGTTTTTATCTTGATGTGCCTGTTGTAATATTCGCCTGTTATATTGCTCTCACATCTTATACCTATTGCTTTTAAGAAATCCTTCTTTTCATCCGCATCCCACAAAAAGGTATAAGACATCCTGATTTCAGGCCTGTTATTATAGCTTTCCAGATATATGATAAAAGGTATGCTGGTATTATTTGATTTATCTTTATTTATTCTGCTTTCATGAATACCAGATATTTTAACTACACACCTTATATTTCCTACTTCTTTTATTTCTACGTTTTCTATTTTTCCAATAAATTTTTCATTTCTATATACTGCTTCGTCATCTTCATCGCACCCTTCTCTATGCTGCAGTACGAGCTCTGACCATGCTTTATTTATTATTTTTTTGCCATTTCTAATATAGTTTTCAATTAGAGTTGTTCCACTCTTTAATATAGTTAGTTCGCCGTCTGCAAATTTAATTTTATATAAATCACTTTCTTCAGTAATCTTGATTCCATCTGTTATAGCTTTATTATCTATAACCTTTATAACACAGTTATCTCCTGCCTTTTCACTATCTGCAACATGAGATACCCATTTAACTGAGCCATCTGGCCAGTATGCCATTACCCTTGACTGCACAGGTACAGAACTTGATTCTGGATTTAAATCTGAATTTAAATCTGATTTAAGTTCATAACCTGATTTTGAATCCTTAATTACACCCTGTCCCCAATAGCTTGCAAAAGAAGCAATTCCGCTTTTTGCTCTGTCACTCATTCGTTTTAATCTGATGCTATTACTACTATTTGTCATTCCCATAATTACACCCCTTTTGCCCCCTCATACAATTATTTAGATATAAAAGGCATTGCCATAACAGCAATGCCTTTTAATATATTGAACTTCTAATTAGTAATTACTGTGCATGATACTGCTCATTAACTTCATCAATGATAGCCTGATATCCCTGATCAAGAGCTGACTGCCATGCTGCGCGGAGCTCATCTTCTGTGATCTCACCGCAGATGTACTGTGTACGAGCTGATGTAATGATCTGGTCAAGGTTTGCACCATCTGATGAATATGTTGCTGAGTTTACAAGATATGGAAGAGCTGGGTTATATACTGCATACTGCTCGTTGTCTTCCTTAACCTGTGCCTCAAGGATCTGACGCTCTGTCTTTTCAACTGTTGTTGTAGCTTCTGTACTTGGAATATATGCTACTAACTGGTTGAGACCCTGGTAGTTAGCTTTAAGGCTGTCTGAATCTTCACCCTTTACGATATATCCGTTCTCATCAAGTGTGTAGTTATAGCCTTCAAGACCGTTATCAGCCAGTACAAGCATTTCTTCATCATTCATCTTATCAAGGAATGAAAGAGCTGCTTCAACCTTTTCTTCTGTATCGCATGTTGATGCTGAAAGTGTGAAGAATCCGTTATAACCTGATGTAGCAAGTGTCTTACCATTGATTGTACCTACAAGATTCATTGATGCATATTCATCAGGATTTACAACTGATGGAACTTCGTTTGTTACGAAGTAATCCCAAACTCTTCTACCACCATCAAGAACGTCGATGTAAACACCATTTTCACCATTCTTACATCCGTTTGACCATGAGTCTGTTGGACGTGTAGCCCAGTCAGAAGGCATAAGGCCATCATCATAGCACTTCTTGATCCAGTTAAGAGCTTCAAGATACTCATCCTGCTGGAATACAGGAACAAGGTTGCCATCTACTTCTGCCCATCCGTTACCAACACCGAACCAAGTCTGAATGATATCAAATACGCCTGTATAAGATGTCATTTCCATACCGATTGTATCGTCCTGACCATTTCCATCAGGATCGTCATATGTAAATGCATATAGCATCTCATATACATCATCAACTGTTTCTGGAGCATCAAGGCCAAGCTTCTCAGCCCAGTCAGCTCTGTATGAGAGACCATAACGACCAATTACACGAGCACGATATACACCGATCTGCTTGCCATCAATTGTAAGAGACTTAGCAACTTCTGCATTCTGCTGTGACAGATTAGGATATTTCTCTGTATCCTTAAGGTACTCTGTAAGATCAACGAATGCTCCCTGCTTAGCTGCGCTTACAACTGTACCTGTAACAGATCCGCCAAATGTCATGATCATAGGCATTGTCTTAGGATCAGCAAGTGCAAGTGTTGCCTTCTCTTCAAGTACATCATTCTGTACCCATGAGATGTTGATGTTTGTCTGAGTATAATCCTTGATCATCTGAAGTGTTTCTTCTGCTTTATCTCCTGAGTTAGAAAGACCAGCATTGAAATCGATTGCCATGAATGTAACTTCTGGATAATCTTCTGGTGAAAGTGTTGTTTCTTCAGCTGCCTCTTCTGTTGCCTCTTCAGCAGACTCTGTAGTTTCAGCTGTATCTGCCTCTTGTGTTGTCTCTGCTGTATCTGTCTCTTCTGTTGTAGTTGTTGAACTATCAGATGAACCACATGCTGACATAGATCCTACTACCATTACTGCACAAAGAGATGCTGCTGCAAACCTTTTTAAACTCTGTAACTTCATTGTATTTCCTCCTTTGATTAAATAAAACTTTTTTCATATATGAATCCTCCCTTTAGAAGGATACATTACATTTAAGTATCAGCCCTTTACAGCGCCTACCATAACACCCTTTGTGAAATACTTCTGTACAAAAGGATAAACAATAAGAATTGGAACTGTGGCTATAACTGTTGTAGCCATCTTAACTGCCTTATCTGGTGGTACACCATTTGAATCGTAATAATCAAGTACCAGATCAGATATTGTACTGGCTTTTAATATAATATTTCTCAGCATGATCTGAATTGTGTATTTAGTTGGTGTCTGCAGATAGATCATAGCGCTGAAGTAATCATTCCAGTGACCTACACCATAGAAAAGAGCTATAGATGCAAGTACAGGCTTGGACAGTGGCAGGATGATCTTAAGGAATATCTTAAGTTCACTTGCTCCATCCATGATAGCTGCCTCTTCAAGTTCTGAAGGAAGCTCCTGGAAAAAGTTCTTGATGATAATCATATTGAATGGACTGATTGCTCCCATCAGGATCAGTGCCCAATATGAATCATATAATCCATATGCCTTAATTACGAGGAAGGTTGGAATAAGCCCACCTGAGAACAGCATTGTAACAATGACCATATTCAGTATGAAGTTCCTGCCTCTAAAGTGTTTCTTGGACAATGGATAAGCAAATGATGCTGAAAGAGCCATGTTAACACATGTACCCAGAACAGTCAGCTTGATTGAGTTCCAGAGTCCTCTTAATATGTTACCTTCATTTATGGCATATTTATAAGCATTCAGTGACCATACTCTAGGAATTATGAAGAATGCTCTTTCTGTAAGTTCCTTATCTGTAGCAAATGAACCAGCTACTACATATAGGAATGGAAGAAGTGTGAACACACCTACAAGTGCCATAAGTGTATATATAATTACGTCAGTTATTCGATAGCCAAGGCTCATTTTTACACCACGGCTGTCACGTTTTATAACTTTTTTTCCGATTGCCTGTGCCATTTTCATCCTCCTTAATATATTCCTGATTCGCCGGCCTTCTTGGCTATCCAGTTAGATCCCAGAACCATTATCATACCTACAATGGACTTAAACAGACCAACTGCCGTAGAGAATGAATATTGTGCATTGATAATACCCTTTGTATAAACGTATGTATCAAATACTTCTGATGCTGAAATATTAAGGTCGTTTCTCATAAGGAATATCTGCTCATATCCTGTATTAAGAAGTGAACCAACTCTCATGATCAGCAGAATAATGATTGTACTCTTAATTGCTGGAAGTGTGATATACCACATCATCTTCCATCTGCCTGCACCATCAACTCTTGCTGCTTCATACATTTCCTGGTCAACACCTGCAAGTGCTGCGAGGTAGATGATTGTTCCATAACCTGTCTCTTTCCAGATATCCTGTCCTACTATAAGACCCCAGAAATACTTGGCTGATGACAGGATTGGAATAGCTTCAAATCCCATTGACTTGATTGCCAGGTTGATAAGACCATCTTCTGTTCCAAGGAGCTGATAAGAAAGAGATGCTACTATAACCCATGATACAAAGTGTGGGATATAGATAAATGTCTGAATTGTTCTCTTATACCAGCTATGTCTGATCTCATTTAATAAAAGAGACAGAATAATTGGTGCCGGGAAATATAAAACCAGCTGTAATAATGAAATTCCCAGTGTGTTTCTAAGTAACATGAAGAAATCATTATTAGAGAAGAACTTTATGAAATTCTCAAACCCTACCCAAGGGCTGTCCCATAGTCCCATAAATGGTGAATAATTCTTAAAGGCGATTAACAAGCCTGCCATTGGAACATAACGGAACATAATGAAATAAATTAAACCGGGTAATAATAAGATATACAGCCATTTATGCTGCATCATGTATGTTGTCAAAGGTACTACCCTTTGACGGACTACATCCCCGGAAGTAGTAGTGATGTCTACATACTTTTCTTTTTTTGCCATACCCTCTCCTTCCGAGAAATATACATTTTGACTAACAAGATAATAAGAAAAATAATGTTATCATTTTTTGCTTTGTCATTTTGTATAGATTTCTCTCGTATTCAATTTCTTTATAGTGCAATTTTATATTCTTAAATAGAATTACGTCTATAATCATTTCATTTACATCAAAAAAGCGCCTATTTACGGGCGCTTTCAAGATTTTTATAATCATATGATTATAGGTTGATTATCACTATAATTTCGTTTTTATGCATAACTCTGACGGTACTTTCCAGGAGTTATACCTTCTTTTTTGCTAAAGAATCTGATGAAGTTCTGAGAGTTGGTATAATTAAGTTTGGCTGCAATTTGAGATACAGTCATATCCGTTCCCTTTAATAATTTTTTGGCCAGATTCATCTTGTAGTCCTCAACATAATCTGTAAATGACATATCCTTTTCCTGTTTGAGCACTTTCCACAAATAAGTTGGATGATATCCAAGTTCTTCTGCACATTCTGTAAGTGTGATATCTCCTTCTCTCTCTTCCACAAGCCTCAGTATTCCATCCAGTATCTGCTTGGACTGTGACATTGTCATATTGCTGATCTTCTCAAGGAATGGATCAATCATGACAGATTTGATATATCTTCTGATTCTGGTAAGGTCATAATACTGAGTAACATTCTGATATATCTTGATTATAGGCTCTTTGAATACAGAGTCAGGATCTATTCCATACTCTTTTACACCCAGAAGTATTGCATTTACATACTGTACAAGGAATACAACATTCTCTTTTCTGTCCAGATTCTGCATCTGCAGGAATCTGATAAATTCATCTGTAACTGCATAAGCATCTTCTTTGCTGCCTGTCATAATGGCACTATGAATATTGTCTTCAAAGCTCTTATTATAGGAAATACTCTTACCTGATTCATATTCAGCATAGAATCTGCAATAGCTGATACTCTGCTCAGCACCATCAATATCTCCAACGCTTCCGGAATTAAGAGCCATAACGCTTTCCTGATAGCAGTTATAGAGCTTATTCTGGTCAGTAAATAGCTTGCTGACACCGGTTCCTAGTAATATTCCCTTATCTAGGCCTTCCACGTACTCTTTTACTCCATTATAGATGGCTGTAGGTATTGCAATTGCATCGCCATCTTCAGGTATATTCACCATGGCAAAAACAGCTCTGGCAAAATAGCACGGCTCCATAATAAGATGTTCTTCATATCCTTGTTTTAACAATGTAATGATGTTGTATAACGTAGCCTTCTCATCTTCTATAGATATGCTGTTGTCATCACTATCTGACTTTAATATAAAGGCCATTGTCATGAATCTGTTCACATTTCCATTTAGTGAGAGCTTTTCAAGATACTCATTGATTTCATTATCTGATAACTCTCCCTGCATTAGCCTTCTCTGGAAGAGCTGTGAAACGCCTTTATGAAGCTCTGTATTACTGCCGCTTAGCTGTTCCATTGACTCTACAACATATTCAAGTTCGTCTTTTCCTGGTTTTAATTTGTTATCATTTGCGCTGGCAATTTTATGAACCATTGTATCAACAGGCTTATAAATCCACTTAAATGCAAGCAGTATAAACAGTACTGAACATACTGCAACAAGCAGTGCTATAACAGATACATACATTAGATTTATTGCTTCAAAATATGATCTTTCTGTTGCCACATAGAAATTCAGCTCACTTACCTTAGTTGTATCTTCTGCAACCATATATTTGACGCCATTTACTATAAGCTCATCAGGTATGACATCAGCCTCCTGTACAATACTATTTGCTATATCTGAATTAGTTGAGTATATGATTTCATTATTGTTATTTGTAATAACCAGATACTGTCCGTCTGTAATGCATTCTCTTGCAAGCTTATTAATGGCATTTGTATCTATATTGACTATGATCATTGCCTTGGTACTGCCATAAGCCCTTGGAAGCTTTAATATAATATTTAAGCCGTTCATCTCAACTGTAGTTCTGTAGCTTCTGTCCAGCTGATCTGGCTCAGATGCATTCATATACAGCCAGTAGTTCTTACTGATAAGATCTTCTGATGAATCATATAGTTTCATTACTTCTTCCAGGTTAGATGCCTCGTTTAACTTGTACATGCCTTTGGAACTCAGTACCCATTCCGTATTGAAATTTATAAATGAATATCCATCAACATATTCAGATACGATATTATTACCACTTAGAGAATCACCAGCTTTATTTATATGGCTGTAATCTGAATAATCAATATTGTTATCTACAAGATATGTTATTTCATCCATATCAGAAAAAACAAGGTAATAGTTATATACGCTGTTAAGCTGTCCATATACCTGTTCTGCTATCTTGTCTGTTGCTGATTCAGAAAGTGAAACAGCTTTTTTCTCCTGTCTGCTGTAGCTGTTTCTAAAATAGATACTGCAAAAAACAGCTATGCATGTAATAACTACAAATATAAGGAAAAACAATACCCTGTATCTGTAATTGATATACCTGAACTTTATATTTTTGATTTTCCCCATTAATCTCATAACGCCCACTCTACATTATTTTATATATTCATATTTTAAATACTATAAACCTTAAGATTTCTGTATTCCGCAATCATAGGTGCCAGTTGTCTAAAGCCTATACAGCCGCCTTTTAAGAGCGGGCCGTAAGTTGCCCCGTCGTCTTCAAACTCAAACACCTTAAGATCATTTACACAAAAGCTTATTAAATTGCCCTTCTTGATTACTGTCAGTGTATACCACATGGAATCAGGAGATGCATCCGGAATTGGATCCGCTCCCTGAGTTACCAGATGAAAGCCGTAGCTCTTTCTGAGATTGCAGGTATGGAATGCTCTTTCATCAGGCTCTTTGCGCCTAAAATATGACACATGAAACGCGTTAATATCGCCGTGATGGTATAATGGATACTCGCCAGTTCTCTTTGTAAGCCCATTGTCAAAGATGCTTTCTCCATTTATTCCCTTTGCTGCAAAAAATAAAAT
>CAMJFD010000020.1 GCA_946404845.1 uncultured Butyrivibrio sp.
TCTATTAAGTTAGAATTGGGATCAGAAGTTAAGCGTTCACAACTGACTGCAGAGATTATCAAGGAACTTGATAAAATGTGTGATGCATGGCCAAATGGTAAGGCTGATTATCTTGAGAAATATAAGGCTCATAGCTGTACACTTAATCAGGATATTTATATTATATCCAAAGACGGTGAGAGAACAGGAAGAGCTATTGATATAAATGAAGATTTCTCTCTTAAGGTACAATTTACAGATGGAGAAATTCAGGATCTCTCTAGTGGAGAAGTAAGTGTTCGTGGACTATATAATTATGTTTAATGTAATTATGTTTGATTAGAAATTATGAGATTTATAGTTTTTATAAAATAAGAAAACCTGTTAAGAAATATTATATTTCTTAACAGGTTATTTTTTTAATTAAAAAAAAATTATTCAGCACTTTCGCTTGTTTCTTCTGTAGATTCATCAGTAGTTTCTTCTGAACTAGACTCAGCAGCTGATTCGTCGGAAGCTTCTGGCTCAGCAGCATCTGTTGCTTCTGTAGTAGCTGCGTCTGTTGCTTCAGCAGCATCTTCAGTTGTTTCTGTTACTGCTTCATCAGATGCAGCTTCAGTAGCATATTCTGTAGATTCACTGGCTGTACTTGAATCTTCAGTAGATTCAGCATTTTCATCGACCTTAGTAAATGTAAGAGTTGCATCTTCACCAAGATCAGAAACAGTCATTGTAAGAGTTCCATCTTCATTGATTGTAACTGTATCGTATTCACTAACTTCATCAGCATCGTCTGATTCTGTAGCAGCATCAACATTGTCATTGTATGAAAGAGTGATAGTTCCGTCTGATACAGAATATGTACCGCTTGTAGTTGAATTCTGAGTATCTGCAACCGATGAAAGAGCCTGAATCATACTGTCAAGGTAGGTCTGTTTCATAGCTGCATAAGATTCATAACCTGAATTAACTGCTATATCTTCGAACTGGTCCTCTGTATAGCCTTCTTCTGTTAATACAGATGCAAAATAAGCATCTATGTTGTTTGTCAGAAGAGTAGCAAGATCTTCTTTGTAAGAATCAACATCAAACGAAAAAGTAAATGTATTATCGTCTTCAAGTACTAATGTATAGTTTGCAGCAAGAGTACCTTCGATTGAATCGGCCTCGAGCTGTTCTTTTGCCATTTCAGTGTAATCGTATGATGCTTGGTAAGTACCAGCATAGCTTGTTTTGCCACAAGCTGTAAGCGCTAGTGAACAACCTAAAATCGCTGCACCTGTTGCTATTGATTTAACTTTGTTCCAAAAATTACTCATTATAATCTCCTGTATGTATATGTATTTATGCACTAATTAATTTATTACTAAGAACGTTACGAATTATAACGTATTTTAGCCCAATTGGTCAATATTTTAAGCTTGCTTTTAATAAAAAAAGTGATATTATAATACTATGTAACGTAGTATTGAAAACTACATATTGTGGTTAGGAGGTAAATATGGAAAATATCGTAACTGAAAACAAGCATAAAAACGCTACTAAATTTGGCAAACTACCTTCTACCATTTCACTTATGGTAAGAGAACCGGGGTCAGCCTTTACACATGGATTTGCCCTATTAATGTGCCTTATTGGTAGTAGTTCACTTCTTATGAGAGCTGATCTGTATGGCAGTATCTATACTGTAGCTGGAATGTGGATATTTATTATCAGTGCATGCATGTTATACAGTGCCAGTACCATATATCATTCAGTAGTACTAGATGAAAAGAAAACAAACATACTCAGGAAATTTGATCACATGAGTATCAGCATACTAATAGCCGGAACTTATACACCGATATGCCTTACAGTTATGCGTGATTCCTATGGTATACCTATGTTAATTGCTATATGGAGCCTTGCTATAATAGGTATTGTTATTAAAGGTTTCTGGATTACCTGTCCAACCTGGGTTTCATCTGTATTATACCTCGGAATGGGGTGGCTATGCATCGCTTTTTTGCCGGCACTTGTGAGCAGGATATCACCGCAGGCCTTTGCCTGGCTGCTTACAGGCGGAATATCCTATTCTGTAGGCGCCATTATATATGCTCTGAAGCTTGATAAGTTCAACAGCAGGCATATATATTTTGGTTCACATGAAATCTTCCATTTATTTATAATGGGAGGTACGTTCTGCCATTACATGATGCTAAATAACTATATAATATATTTTGGATGACTATATTTCATAGGGCTGTAGCACTAAAGTAAGTTCATAGTGCTACAGCCCTTAAATTTATTTAAAAATTGCTCTGCAAATTTCCTATTAAATTAAAAGCACGGCTTCTTTTTAATATTATATTATACTCCCAAGTGTCTGATTGTCAGATAAACAGGAAGTCCATTCTTATATTCAATAACTGGCTCGCCCTGGATAAGAGGTCTTGCGTATTCGATGAATTCATCTGTGATGTCATTTCCGGCTTCATTGATCCACTTATCTGGAACCTTTTTTTCAAGGTTTGCAACCTTTGATACGTCTACAAGATCATAAGATACCTTGTATGAACCGTCTTTAGTCTTCTCACGCTTTACTATGGACATGAGCTCTGACTTACCGGCAAGAGCTGCTTCTACGCCCTTTTTACCAAGTTCAAAAGACTCATCGATATCTGTAAGTGAAGACATGTGTGCTGCGCATCTCTGAAGAACATTAAGCTCTACAGAACGAACCTTACAACCCATTTTGGCACTTACAAGCTTGGCAAGATATCTGCCGGCTCCGTTTAACATAGTGTGACCAAACTGATCCTTAACAGCACCTGCAGAACTTACATATGTGCCATCTTCATAATGAATACCTTCAGATACAGCGATAATTACATGATCTCTATCCTTCATTTTCTCACGCAGATCACTCAGGAACTGGGCATCTGAGAAGTTTCTCTCAGGCAGATAGATAAGATGTGGCGCATCTGAGAATTCTGTTCTGGCAAGAGCTGATGCAGCTGTAAGCCATCCGGCATTTCTTCCCATGATCTCTACTACAAGAACACTCTTAGTACTGTATATAGATGTATCATATGCCATTTCCAGCATAGATGTAGCAATATATCTTGCAGCTGAACCATAACCAGGTGTGTGGTCAGTTACAGGAAGGTCATTATCAATTGTCTTAGGAATACCGATTATTCTGATAGGTGAATCGATTGACTTACCATAGGCACCAAGCTTTCTAACTGTGTCCATAGAATCATTTCCACCGATATAGAAGAAATATTTGATTCCATATTCATTCAGAATATTGAAGATACATGTGTAATCATCAATACGTTCATATTCTGGAATCAACTGATTTATAGCTGTTTCAAGAGACTCTAATTTGTATCTGCATGATCCGAGATACATAGCAGGTGATATTTTGAGAATTTCAATGTTCTCATCTGATGTTCCAATAAGAGTATTCATATCAACAATGTTACGTGATAGAACACCCTGAATACCATTTATTGCTCCATAAATGGTTCCAATCTTGCCACTTTCTCTGCAAGCTTTGATAACACCTGCAAGTGACGCGTTAATAGCAGCAGTTGGTCCACCTGACTGTGCAACCAGGCAGTTACATAATTCCTGACTCATATTTTACCTCTTACTTTTTTTTGTTAACCCACCAAGGAGATATTCTAGCACAGTATATTAATGTAATACAACTTATAAAAGCTATGAAGTTGTATATTTCGGTTATTAAACTAATTAATTTGGTGGAGCCTGTTATTACTATTCCTTATCAGGCATAACTGTTAATAGTTTCTACAATTCTGTTTCTGACTTCGTTAGATATATCTGTAGAGTTCATATCTTTATATTCGTCATAATACAGAGGTTTTAAGAAATGTACCTGTGTAGTTACTGGCCTTATTGAGTTAATGCCAAATACTTTGTATGAATCAATTAGAACTACAGGTACAATAGGACTCTTAGCCTTCATTGCGCATTTGAATGAACCAGGAAGAAAATCCTTAACTTTATTCTTATTGTCTTTGTATCCGCCTTCCGGGAAAATAATGAATCTTCGTCCGGCTTTTACTTCTTTTATAATAGAATAAATTCCTTTTACCTGAGATCTGATATTGGTTCTGTCGAGTCTGCATCCCTTTAACAGAGATATGAACTGATTTGCAAATATAAGTCTTGATCTTTTTTCATCAATGACTATTGTGCATGGTTTATCATGAACATTTATTATTCCGAGTGTGTCATATTTTCCCTGGTGATTTGCGTACATTACGTAGCCGCCATCTTTTGGCAGATTCTCTTTTCCGAATACCTTTGTATGAATGAAACCATTTCTCTTCATGATAGCTACCATTTTCTGTGCTATCTTATATCTCTGTGCTTCCGTATAATTATTTTCATGTTTCTCTATATAGCCGACAAGCCACATATAATAAATGATAAATGGCAATGAAACTAAACAGACGAAAAATAGCCTTAACATACTGATTTACTCCCTAATTACTAACTATAAATAATGATGTGTTATATATAAATTAGTTTTTTATGCTAATTAAATGACACACTACTTTATTATAGTATTTAAGATTTAAATTGTGAACACTTTAATTTTGATGATATATGAATACATACTTAATTAGATTTGGTAAAAATAGCAAAAAACTATATAAACTCAGCTAAAAAGTACATGTTTTTTCTAAAGCTTTTTTACTAATATATATGTGAGGAAGTATCAATAAATCATAATGGAAATGGGGAGAAGTAAAATGAAATTTGTACCAAGCAAAGATAATCTGGACTTTGATCTTAGTCCATACACAGGTCTTACAAGAAATAGCTGGATAGAAGCAGCTAAATACGTTATAGATGGAGTTTTCCAGCATATCAAGGATTTTCAAGATCCAGTAGTAATTCCCAGAATAGAAACAGAAATATCATATCCGCACAAAAATTCAACAGGTGGAACACTGGAAGCTGAGAAAAAAGCTGAGATGTTCGAAGGACTTACAAGATCCTTTTTCATAGCAGCACCTCTTATTCAGAATGAGCCTGATATCAGATCAAATGGACATCTGCTCAGAGATTATTACAAGAATCAGATACTAAGGTCAGTTACCAAAGAAGATGAGTACTGTGTTGGAACCTATGAAGAGCTTCAGGAGATGGTTGGACAAAAGGACCCATTTAGAGCATTTCAGCAGACAGTAGAGACTTGTGCGCTTGTAATCTGCCTGTGGATAACAGAAAAAGAAATCTGGGATAACTGCAATAAAGAAGAACAGGATAAGATAGCAAAATTCCTGCATGGATTTGGTCATGCTAATACAGTTCCACAGAACTGGAGACTGTTCAATATGCTGGATCTGGCATTTTTGCATATGCATGGCTATGAAATAGATGTAAATGTAATGAGAGATCATGCACAGGCAATACTTGCTTATTCTGTTGGAGATGGCTGGTATCGAGATGGACAGAGCTTTGATTATTATTCATGCTGGGCTTTTAATGTATATGCGCCTCTTTGGAATAAATGGTATGGATATGACAATGAACCTGAATTGGCAGCCAGATTTGAAGCAGCATCTAATGAACTGATGAAGACATATGGCAGATTCTTTGATGCAGATGGTTATACTAATATGTGGGGACGCAGTAATATATATAGAAACGCAGCAACCAGTGCATTTGACGGCAATATGTTCCTGAATAATTCTATGGCAGATCCTGGCCTTGCAAGGAGAATATCATCAGGATCACTTATGCAGTTCCTTGGAAGAGAGGATACATTTGTAAACGGTGTTCCTACACTTGGATTCTACAAACAGTTTGCTCCTCTTGTACAGGGCTATTCATGTGCTGAGTCACCATTCTGGTTTGGTAAGGCTTTTCTGTGCCTGCATCTGCCAGAAGATCATCCTTTCTGGACTGCCAAAGAGAATAACGGCGTATGGGATGACATGCAGATGGGAGATGTAACAGAGACAGTACTTAATGGACCAGCTCTGTGTGCTACTAATCACAAGGCAAATGGAGAGACAGTACTTAGATCAGGTAAGATTGTCAAAAATGTCAACGACGAACACGGCATGTGGAACTATTCCAAGCTCTGCTTTAACACTAAATATCCATGGGAATCTGCACCTGAATTTACTAATGATAAGTTTAAAACTGGTGAAATTGAATCTCAGCAATATGTACTGATAGACAGAACGAGCAAAGAGGTAAGTAAGGCAAATGTTACCTTCTGGCATGGAGCAAAAGAAGGCGTTCTATATAGAAGACAGTATTTTGGATATAATTTACAGGATGAATGTCACTGGATACAGGCTGTTAACCTGGCAGATTTTCCGGTATCTGAAGGCATTATAAGAGTAGATAAACACAGACTCTTTAGAAGGCCTGTTACATTTACACTTGGTTCATATGGTTTCCCTGATAATGGAACTAATATCACCAGATATGAAAGAGATGGCGCTAAGGCAATAGTATTATCAGGCCATGACTCACAGGGTAATCCTAAGCAGATGGCAATGACTGTATATAACGGCTTTACAGATATAGATATCGTGCATAGTACTGGAACTAACCCGGATTCAGAGAACTCTATAGTTATTTATGGAATAGCAGATTTTAATAATCAGTATGACAGCTCAGAGTCATATATAATGGTGTCTCAGGTGCTTACAAGAGATACAGAGGTTCCATTTACAGAAAATGATATATTCATGATAAAAAGAATTACTAATAGCGATACGGCAGCTACTGGCAGTTATGGAGATACTGTAGTAGAATTAAAGAATAGTACAAAAGTGATCAATTTTGAACAAATAGAATCACAACTTATGCTTTAATTCGAAATGGAGGGGATTGGATGATAATTGCTGGAATGTCCATTTATCAGATTTTTGCTTACTTTTTGATCTATTCATTGGTAGGATGGCTTCTGGAAGTTACATTTCACGCTGTTGTTGTTGGAATTGTTACAAACAGAGGATTTCTAAATGGACCGTTATGTCCTGTTTATGGATGTGGAATGGTAGTTCTTATAGGTGTTACCAATACGCTTACAGGAGGTAATACTGGGGATATGAATCCTCTTATGTCATTCATATGTGGATTAGTGCTGGGAACTCTTGCTGAACTGATAGCCGGATGGGTTCTGGATACTATATTCCATCTCAGATGGTGGGATTATAGTGACAAGCCATATAATATCGGTGGATATATATGTCTGGAATTTAGCCTCATGTGGGGTGTTGGCGGTATAGTAGTTATGAACGTTGCACATCCTATTATTAAATCGATTTCTGTAGACAGAATAGATCCTAAATATGGCTGGCCTATAATGGCTGTGTGTTACATAGTATTTATCGTGGATCTGTGTGTAACTGTAGCTACTATAAATGGATTTAACAAGAAGCTGAAGGAACTGGACGAGATATCAAGACTTATCAGAAAGACATCAGATGCCATGACCAAGACTGTCGCAGGAAGTGCAATGAAGACGCAGGGCGCTGTTCAGGAGACAAGGCTTCAGGCGACACTTGCAAGAGCAGAGCTAAGAGATGCAACAGAAGAGAAAAAGAGAGAACTCACCCAGACAGCTCACGAAACCTATTATGCATATAACCAGAAGGTTTCGGAATACACAGACTATATCAAGATGTCTTCAGAACAGCTGCAGGAGAGATATGATAAACTTATGGACAGTCTTACTGAAGCTAAGACTTTTGGGGCTGGCCGACTTATGCGTGCCTTTCCTAAGATGGAACATCACGATTACAAAGAAGTTGTACAATCTATGCTGACTAAGATAAATTCACGTAGACTGAATTTTCATAAAGACGATAAAGAATCATAAAAACCAAAAAATCCAATAAGACTAAATAGATTCATAAATATAAAAAAGGCCTTGAATTTCAAGGTCTTTTTACATGCATTATTCAGATTATATACCTTAATTAGAAGACTTTTCATCAGATGACTCTATATCAGAAGATTCTTTTTCCTGCTCCTGCTGAGCTTTCTTCTGATCAAAATAATCCAGAAGATCATGATATACAAAGTCTACGATGGCGGCAAATGGGATAGCCATAAGGATACCTGCTACGCCAAATAATCTGCCAAAGAATATGATGGAAATAAGTATCCATACGCCAGGAACACCCAGTGAGTTACCAAATAGCTTAGGTTTGATAAAATATCCATCAACTGTCTGCAGTGCAAGAGTCAGGAGAATGAACCATAGTGCATGCCATGGATTTATAAGTAATAGAATGAATCCTCCTATTACTGCACCTATGATAGGACCAAAAGTAGGAGCGAGGTTCGTAATTCCTACAATTACAGATATTAGAATAATATATGGCATATTGAGTATCTTCATAAATATACCATTTATAATGCCAACAATAAGACCATCCAATAAATCGCATCCAATATATCTTATCAAAATGGCATCACATTTTTTCATAAATCCAGCAAAACTCTTATATTTCTTTTCTCTTAGAACTACTTTGAATAACTGCTTGCAGCCACTAAGCAGACGATCCTTGTCAGACAGATAATAAATTGCCAGGATAAAGGATATAACTGCGTTAAAAACACTTATGCCAATATTGTAGGAAGTGTTAATTACAGTAGAAACATGAGTTGTCAGGTTAGCGGATAGATTGTTCAGCATCTTATTGATGCCCTCTGTAACGTTACTGATATCAAAATTGTAATTAGCAGCCAACATCTCAAGGTTGTCGAAAAGCGACTGAGATGTATTAGCATAGGATTCGAAATTCTCAATAAAAGTCACAACACTACTGACTATTTGGGGAATAAGTGCAACCATCAGAATAGCTATAGCAAGGATAACACTTATTACTGTTAACAGTACAGCAAGTGAATGCTTTATTGTAGGTCCTTTGACCCTGTCCAGAACTTTTCTTTCATAGAACAGCATAATTGGATTTAGAACATACGCAATTACAACGCCACTTAATATAGGTGATATAAGTGCAAAAAATGAATTTATACCGCCAAGAAAAGTGCCAATATTTGAAAGTAACAAATACACAACAACAGCACTACATGTTGCTATGGTATATGGTACCCATTTTCCTTTTAAAAAATTCTTGTTAAAACCCATGATGCCTCCTTTAGGCAGTTACTTTTTGCGCGTAGAAGCAACGTCAGCATATACAGCTGTAGTAGATAAGTGACCATGACCAAGAGCCTTAGATACGACGGATATATCCCCATCATTTTCATCCAGAAGATCACAGGCAAATGTTGCTCTCAAACTACCAGGTGATATATGTTTGTAGTCAGGCAGAATCAGCTTTCCATACTTTTTGACCAGACGCTGTACGCTTCTAGGTGTAATTCTGCTACCCTTACGGGATAGGAAAAGAGCAGTCTCTACGCCAAGTGGATCGAGTTTTTCAGAGCGATCTGCTATATAAACATTTAGCAAATCACTCATTTCCTGACTTATCTTGATCGTGCGAATATCATTAGACGCAAAAGGAACTACGATTGTATTATCATTTAGATCTACATCATCAACATCCAGGTCTACCAGCTCAGAAACTTTAATACCGGTATCCAAAATCAGCATGATGATAGCCATATCTCTGGTTGCAAGTCTTTCGTGGTATTTTTTCTGACGTTCTGAAAGTCCGTCGCCACTGGATATACCTTCAAGTAGCTTTACTTCTTCATCCTTTTTGAGAGATACGACCTTAACTTCATCTATCTTAGGTCTCTCAGTTGCCATAAATGGATCGGAAGTGAGCTTGTGCTGTCTGATAAAAAATCTGTAGACAGCGGACATGGAAGAGAACATCCTATTAATAGCACTCTTAGATCTGTCCTTGGAATACCAGGTTATGAATTTATCTATAACCTTGTAATCAAGATTTCCAAATTCTTCAAGAGTTATATCAGATATTTTTTTGTCCTTGAATTCATCTACATATTCATTTAGATATCCAAAAAATACAGAATAGTTACTAATGTAACCATATCTGGTAGTAGCAGCAAGATTCATTGCGTTACGAGTGATATATGTCGAAATGAATTCAGGTAACTCTCTTAGCTTTTCTTCAGTTTTTCTGTTTAGATCTTGATCTCTTGTGCTCTGATAAGACGCCATTATATTCTCCCCAGGTATATGCAAGCCTTGTTATTATCATGTGATATGACACCTCTATCATAGTATAGTTTTCTTTATTTTAATAGTTATATTTTTATAAAATAATAATCGTGTCCGGTAAATAGTAGATGGCCAAGCGGTTAATAGTCTTGGGTCTGTAACATCTACAGGAGTTATCTCTACGTCAGACAGACCGGCAATATCGAACTGTGAACCAGCGCATCTCAATATGGATCTGTTAATAGTATCAACACTCATCTTGTCCCTTGTCATAAGTGTGAGTGCTACAAGTCCTGGATAATCAGTACGATCTTCTATGACAACGCCGTTATCATTTAGTATCATAGATCTTGTATAGCTATTAAGACCTGGTATTATCTGATCTGGACCATTATATGCACCTGCAATATCAACGAGCATTCCAGACTTATCTTTATATAATTCAAGTACATTTGCGGCATAATCCTTGCCAGGCATCTGCATATATTTATTTCCATCAGGATCAAATTCAGGCAGGTTGTGCCATGAAGACTGCATAGTCCATATTTCATAGCGCTTATCAGAAAAAGTTTTTCTGGTATAGCTCTCAACTCCAATATCTATTAGAAGCGGCTTTCCATCAACATACAGAGTTACACTACCGACATCATTATGATTATGATTGTCATCGTTATTGCCGGCCTTTATGGCGCCAATATAACTTCCATTATCAGAACACATTTTGAGTAGTCCAACAGATGGATAATAGTGATATTCGTTGATATCAGCAAGTCCTACGCCCAGGCTCTTCTGGTATACACTATTTCCAAGAAATGCTGTCAGGAGCTGATACCACAGATTGATACCCTCACTGTCATCCTGAACATGGAATTTGTAAGGATCAGTATCGGTAGCAAAACTACTTGCAGCAAAATCTGACAGAAGGTTACTGCCTACAAACTGTCCAAATAAGTACTCTCTAACACTTCTGTGACCTGAAAGCGGCGAACAGTCTGCATAATTTATATAATAGTCACCTGCTACATGCATATGAGCTATGTATTCAGCGACATTTTTTATCTTCTCATCATTTTGATATATTGTAGATGAACCCTCTTTGATGAGCTCCATTATATAGAATGAGCCGAACATACACAGACCGGCATGTCTGTAATACTGAGATCCCTCATTACAACAACCGTCCTGACCATAATCTTTTAGAAAAAATCCAATGCTCTTTTTAGCCTTATCAAGAGCAAAGTCAAGGTATTTAATATCATTTGATTTTATTATAGCAGCTGATATCAGTACGTTCTGAGTACACCATACTGTCCAGTTGAGCATAGGCTCATCGCCATTTCCCATCCACCAGAAATGCATATTCTGATATGGAGTCAGTACGCGGCGGGTTACTTCATATTTGATTCGCTCTGAGATTCCAGGATATTCATATTCAAGTTCTTCTCTGCACACGGCATATACAGTAGATAGTAATGCACCTGTTTCTGCTGCAAAGAGGTCGATAACAGGAGATGATACATCTGGAAGAGGCAGCTGAGGAGTATCCCTTTTGTAGCTATTATGCGCTGGCAGGCACCATGAACTTTCTTCGCAGATAGCCCATATGAGATCCGCAATGAGTGAAAGAGCTTTTTTATCCTGCTGAATGCCTTCATATATTACCAGATTAGCCAGAAACTTACGTCTCATAAAAAAGTTATGCTCAAATCTTACTCTGTTACCTGTATATCTAAAATCGCACCAAAGAGAGAGTGGAATTGAAGGAATTCCATTTTTTTCTAATTCTTCAATATCGCATAATCCTTGTTTTATCAGCATGTCTTTCTGATATATGTTATCCCAAAGTTCTCTATTTGAATAATTAAAATCTTGAAATGTCAGCATCTTATTTTTCATATTCTTCTTCCTCCATAGCAGAATCGTCTTCTTCCCCGCGTAGGTGTCTCATGTAGTCTCTTGGACTCATTCCTTCCGATTTTTTGAATACTTTGCTGAAATAGAATGGACTTTCAAATCCACTTTTTTCACTTATCTCATAGATTTTCAGGTCAGTAGTTGCCATCAGTTCCTTGGCAGCTGTAACACGAGTCGCTGTTACAAATCCCGCAAATCCAGTCTCTCCGCTTTGTGAAAAGAGCTGACTAAGGTAACTGGCGCTGAATCCGAATGTAGAAGCAACTTCATTTAGAGACAGCTTCTGACTCAGATTTTTTCTGATATAATCCTGTACTTCTGATACTACGCGGGCTTTATGATCCAGCTGTGTCTTGGCAACCTTACGGCAGAATACAATAGGATCATTTTGCGACAGAAGAGGAAGGGCAGCAAATGCAGTCTGCTCACTCTTTGATATATCCATCAGATTATCTGCCGGTACACCTATAGCCCATAGGAGCGAAGCTGAAAAATAGTTATATATTGTTTCACTAAGTGTTTCCAGTATTTCCTTAATTCGGTCTTCTGATATTTCGCTGCCGTCTTTACTTAAGAATAGTACTGCAAAGTGCCTTAGCAGAAGTATATTTAGGAAGTGTGACTGCTGCTGTACGGGTAACAGCATCACTTAGTGTAGCCAGCTGAGGAGTATCCATGCTCTTATGTAATAGTCTTGCGATAGCAACGTAGTAATGATCAGCGCTTAGATCCAGTTCCAGTTCCCTGGCCTGAGATATAATAATATCTTCTGATGGAAAATTATCGCCGAATAATTGCAGGAAAAAAATGTCCCTATATGCTTTGATCTGATTCTCAGCATTTTGAATTGCAGGAATATTTAGAAGTGCTCGTTCCTTGTCAACATGCTGTTTTGCTCTTTCCAGAGATTCTATAAGAGTTTCTGGAGAAAGGTCTATCTTGGTCAGATAATCTACAGCACCTGCTGACATACTCTTTCTAACAGAATCAAAATTCTCATAGCTTGTAAGCATTATGAATACAGGAAGTCCTTCGTATTTGTCACGACATGCACTTGCAAGCTCGAGACCATCCATATTGGCCATTTTGATGTCAGATATTACAATATCAGGATGCTGTGAATCTATTTGTTCAAGCGCGTCCTTACCATTCCTTGCTGTTCCTACTATTTTGTAACCATTTGATGACCAGTCAATCATACTCTGAAGTCCTATCAGAATAAGTGGCTCGTCATCTACTAATAAAACTGAATACATATTTAACCTCAATTTATAATAATTATTCTGTGTATTTGGTATTAACATTAGAAGGTTCATAAGGCAGTATGATTCTGACGCTTGTACCTTCATTCCAGACCGAATCAACTTTAAGGCCATAGTCTTCTCCAAAGCTATACTGAATACGTTTGTGAACGTTCCATAGTCCGACGTGCCTGAATTTAGCCTCTTTTTCATCATCTGGAGGTTCGTCCAGAATGCTTTTTAATTTATCTTCAGCTATACCTATTCCGTCGTCTGTCATAGTTATTATAATTTTATCATCAATTTGCTCTACAGATACATTTACATTACCGGCACTATTTTTTGGTTCTATGCCATGTAGAATGGAATTTTCAGCAAGTGGCTGCAGAGTGAATCGTGGAATCATACACTTATCAGCACTCTTGTACTCTGCAGGACAGTCAATATTAAAGGTGATTGTGCCGCCATATCTGTATTTCATAATGGTAAAATAGTCTGTGAGAAGTGCAAATTCATCTTCTAGACATATAAGTCTCTCATTACTCTTAGATACGCTTTTCATAAGCCTTGCAAGAGAAGTAGTCATTTCTGCAATACCAGGAGCGTGCTGTATAGTAGCCATCCATTTGATACTACTAAGTGTATTGTAGATGAAATGAGGATTTACCTGGTTTTGAAGCATTCTGTATTCCAGATCCTGTTTCTCTTTTTCATCCTGAAGCCTTTTTTCCATAAGAGTTGTAACACCAAATGAGAGATTGTTGATACCACGACCTATTTCACCCAGCTCATTGTCCCATTCAATGTGTGGATCATAGCTGAAGTCACCGGCGGATATCTTATTGATACGGTCATTAAGTGCCAGAATTCTGTTCGCGATGGTTTTCTTAAGTATAAATGCCATAATCAGTCCCAACATCAGAATACATATAATACTGATGGTTACAGATTCCTGTAGGAAATGAATATCGTGTCTGAATACAGATGTTGGAATTGTCTGAACCAGATACAGACCACTTTCTGTAAGCGGATAAGATATTGCATACATACTCTTATCATTGACAGTATATATTTCTGTTGATAAATCAAATCCATTATCAAGATCAAAAGGCTTATATTCTATTTCATCAAGGTTATATGCGATTTCCAATCCGTTAGCACCAAGAGAATATAGATTACGATCAATTCGCAGATATAAATCGCCGTCGCTGTTTTGCTCATACTCTTTTATTATGTTAGTTATCAGATCAGTTGAAACTGAGATATAAACGAAACCTACTATGCTTCCGGAATTTTTGATAGGTTTTATTACTGGTATGGAATTATTTTGGGTATAGAGTAATAGCGGATCAACGCCTATTTTTTTCCAGGATATAGTCGCGGCAGTCTCATCACTAAGCCCGTCTACGCCAGGGAGAAGACTTATTGTATCTGCAGTAAGTGCCAAAGATTCGTTAATTGATGTACCGAACTGTATATTCTTGGAATTTCCATCTGATATCAGAAACCTTTGAATGTATGTTAATGAGTTAAGAGATGAATATTTGGAAGATATTGATGGATACAGGTTGGCAATTACGTTCTGTATACTGATATCTCTTGTTAGATATGATCTGATGTTAGAATTAACAAGGCACCAGTTCTCAAGTGAATTGATTTCATCTATATACTGGTTGATATCTGTTGCGGCAGTATGCAGATTGTATTCAGCTGATCTGAGCATAGTTGTTCTGGTGGAATTATACAGATTAACAATGGAAGTTATGCCGATAATCAGTGCAGACAATAATGATGTTGTAAGTGTTAATACAATTAGAATCGCCTGTATGCGATGATGTTTTAGCTTTTGCATTTATTTATTTAATAACCCCAAACTTCATACCTTTTATAAATTATTGTAGAATCTATGATGTAATTTCTTTTCCTATATCATTATAGGGATATAACTTATGAAAATCAAAGTTAGCAGACTAATATCTAAAAATATTACATGTGTATCTAAAAAAAGTGCATGAAAAAATATTATTTAATAAAAAAAGACAAATTATAAAAAAGAAATTCCATTCGAAAAATGTCATAATAACGATAATCTAAATATAACAATAAACGTCGTGCATACGACTATATAGTAGAGGAGGGTAATATGCATAAAAAGTTTTTGGCATTGGCACTTGCAGCAGCAACATCTTTTTCATTAGTTGCTTGTGGAGGTTCATCTTCAGAGTCAACTACAGACACTGCTGAGACAACACAGGAGGCAGAGGCTACAGAAGAAACTACAGAAGAGGCTACAGAAGAAAGTGCAGAAACAGAAGAGGCAGCTGAGGATACAGCATCTGGCGAAGCTGTTACACTTGACTGGGCAGTATGGGATGTAGAGAGTACAGCATACTGGCAGGCTATGGCAGACGGTTACATGGCTGCACATCCTGAGGTTACAATCAACATGGTGGATCTTGGATCTACAGATTACATGACACAGCTTGCAACACAGCTTGCTGGTGGTAACGGAGAACTCGACATTCTCTCAATTAAGGATATCCCAGGATATTCAAATCTTATCAATCTTGATATGTTAGAGCCACTTAATGATGCTCTTGAAACAGACGCATCTAAGTTCAATGGCGTTCTTGATCAGCTCAGTACAGAAGATGGAACATTCTATGCTGTTCCATTCAGAAATGATTTCTGGGTTGTATATTATAACAAAGATCTGTTTGATGCAGCAGGCGTTGACTATCCTACTAACGACATGACACTGGAAGAGTATGACGCACTTGCAAGACAGATGACATCAGGTGAAGGTGCAGAAAAGGTATATGGCTGTCACTATCACACATGGAGATCAGCAGTATCACTTTTCGGTATTCTTGATGGGGAGCATTCAATAATAGATGGTAATTATGACTTCTTACAGCCATATTACGAATTAGTACTTGGTGAGCAGACAGATGGTATATGCATGGACTTCGGTGAACTTAAGACATCAAGTCTTCACTATTCAGCAGCATTTGAAAACGGTCAGGCAGCAATGGTTAACATGGGTAGCTGGTTCATCGCAACACTTGAACAGTACAATGCAGAAGCAGAAGCAAACGGCGTAGATCCAGTTAACTGGGGTATGGTTAAGTATCCTCATCCAGAAGGAGTAGAAGCTGGTACAACACTTGGTACAGTTACATCACTTGCAGTTAACTCTAACTCAGAGAACAAAGAAGCTGCAGAAGCATTCATTAACTGGTGCGTATCAGATGAAGGTGCTCAGATCATTGCAGAAACAGGCACATTCCCAGCAGTAGCAACAGATTCTACAAATAGCATTATTGCTGCTACAGAAGGATTCCCAGAAGATGAGGCATCACTTGAAGCTCTTAACACAGCAGCTGTATATCTTGAAATGCCACTTACAGATAAGGCAAGTGAGATTGAAACAGTTCTGAACACAGAGCATGATGCAATCATGACTGGTGCAGAAACAGTAGAAGAAGGTATCGCTAATATGAATGAACAGGTTAGTGCAATCCTTGCTCAGTAATTTTTAGAATAAATCTGGCGGGGCGGATTCTACCCGTCCCGCTATCTTTATGCTCAAAAATAAGTAGTAATAATAATTTGGAATGAAAAAGGTACATTAATTAAAGGGATAGTTAGTAGAAAAGAGGTAAATATGGCCAAAGATACTATGCAGGTAACAAGTAAAAAGAAAGGCCTGTCAAAGGCTGCCAGAAATAATCTTGTTGCATACTCATTTATTGCTCCTAACTTTATAGGATTCTGTGTATTTACTCTTGTACCAATGGTATTCGCAATCGGATTGGCCTTTTGTAATTGGGATGGAGTACATCCGATAGAATTTATTGGATTAGAGAATTTTGCAAATTTATTATCAGATCCTGTTTTTAAAATAGCATTTGTAAATACAATAGTTTATGCGCTAGGTACAGTTCCATTTACTCTTATATGCAGTCTGGGACTTGCAATTCTGCTTAACCAGAATGTTAAGTGCAGGAACTTTTTCAGAACAGTTTCGTTTTTCCCATATGTAGCATCTCTCGTAGCAGTAGCTGCAGTATGGAATATGATCTTCAGTCCTAGTATGGGACCTGTTAATATGATACTCTCATCACTTGGCGTGACTAATCTTCCTAGATGGGCAGCTGGTAAGGAAACAGCTATGATCACAGTAATTATGTTCAGTATCTGGAAGAATATGGGATATTACATGGTAATATACCTGGCTGGTCTTCAGGGTGTTAACCCAGAACTTGACGAAGCAGCCGGACTGGATGGCGCTGGTAAGTGGCAGATATTCTGGAATGTAACACTTCCTCAGCTGCGTCCAACAACTTTCTTTGTAGTAATTATGTTAACAATCAGTTCATTCAAAGTATATGATCAGATGTACATGATTACACAGGGTGGTCCTGGTAATGCAACTATGACATTGGTTTACTACATTTACAATGTAGCATTTGTTAATACTCCTAAATACGGATATGCAAGTGCAATATCAATGATCCTGTTCCTGCTAGTCCTAATCGTAACACTGATACAGTTCAAGGGCTCAAAGGGCGAGAATTAAGGAGGATATCATGGCAGCAAAAGAGACTACTAATATTAAAATGAGTTCAAAGTCAGGCAATCACAAGATTGCAATGGCTATCGTATATATATTGCTGATATTGATAGCAGCACTTATGCTCTTACCATTCTTATGGATGTTATCAGCTTCATTAAAGATGAATAAAGACGTATTCTCATTCCCTATACAGTGGATACCAGAGAATCCAAGATGGCAGAATTACATTGATATCTGGGTTAAGATTCCTCTTTTATCATTTGTAAAAAACACAGCAAAGCTTACAATAATCGTTACCTGTCTTCAGTTGCTGACATCAAGCTTTGCAGCTTATGCTTTTGCCAAGATGGAATTTAAGGGCAAAAAAGCTCTTTTCCTTGGATATATCGCAACAATAGCAGTTCCATGGCAGGCATACATGGTACCACAGTTCATGATCATGCGTTCATGGGGACTTAATAATACACATCTTGCAATTATCTGCCTTCAGGCATTTAGTGCATTTGGCGTATTCCTGATGAAGCAGTTCTACGAAGGCGTTCCTACAGAACTGTGTGAAGCAGCCAGAATTGATGGATTATCTGAATATGGAATCTATCTTAGAATAATGCTTCCATTATCTAAGCCAGCGCTATCAACACTTGCAATATTCACATTTGTTAATACCTGGAATGATTTCCTTGGTCCATTGATTTATCTGACCAAGAATGAACTTAAGACTATTCAGATTGGTCTGAGAATGTTTATCAGCCAGTATTCAGCAGAATATGGACTTATTATGGCAGCATCTGTAGTAGCACTTATACCTGTACTTATAATATTCCTGTCATTACAGAAATATTTCGTTCAGGGTGTTGCATCTGCAGGCCTTAAAGGTTAATAATAATATACAAGTGCATAGCTTTGGATATGAAGGTTTCCAAGGCTATGCACTTTGTTTAATAGGAAATTGCTCTGCAAATTTCCTATTAAACAAAATGCACTCCGTGCAGGATGCGCACCTCGCGGAAATGAATTTAATTGCTTCGCAATACCGCTCGGGCGCGAAGAGTCGCAAGCGACTCTTTATTTAAGTAAAGGGGATAAAAAAGGTTATGAAATTTGAATCAAAGATAAAACCTGCAACAAGTCAGGAAGTACAAGATGCACTGGATAATGCTGTTAATGTTGTAAAGATGAACCTTCCAATGTATACAGATAAGTGCCAGAATCATTCATCTGTAGATGGAATATATCCAGCATGTGAAAATAATCAGTGGACATGCGGATTCTGGCCAGGAGAGATATGGCTTTCCTATGAGAAAACAGGTGATGAATGCTTTAGAGGAGCAGCAGAAAAACTCGTAGATAGTTTTAAAAACAGAATTGAGCAGAAAATAAGTGTAGATCACCATGATATGGGATTTCTATACAGTCCATCCTGCGTGGCAGCATGGAAACTAACAGAAAATGAAGATGCCAAAGAAGCAGCAATAAAAGCCGCTGATCAGCTGCTTACAAGATTTCAGCCAAATGGAAATTTCCTGCAGGCATGGGGTGAAATGGGTGAACCTGGAAACTACAGATATATTATAGACTGTCTCCTGAATATTCCTTTATTATTCTGGGCTACAGAGACAACAGGTGATATTAAATATAAGGAAAAAGCACTTTTGCATCTGACAACCTGCATGAACAATTCATTCAGACCAGATGGTTCTACTTATCATACATTCTTTATGAATCCAGATGGTACTCCAAGTCATGGCGCAACTTGCCAGGGATATAGAGATGACAGCTTCTGGGCAAGAGGACAAGCCTGGGGAATATATGGAAGTGTACTTGCATATAAATATACTCATAATAATGAATATCTTGATGTATTTAGAACAGCACTCAAATTCTATCTGGACAAGCTTCCAGAGGATTTGATTCCTTATTGGGATATGATATTCACAGAGGGAGATGAGCCTAGAGATTCATCATCTGCAGCTATCGTAGCCTGTGGCCTTCTGGAAGCAGTTAAATATGTTCCAGAAGATGAGCAGGAATATTGCCAAAACCTTGCACAGCAGATGATAGGAAGTCTTATCAGGAATTATACCAAGAATAATCCCGTTGCAGGAGAAGGTCAGATAATGCATGGAACCTATAGTAAGAAGAGTCCATACAACACCTGTACACCTGAGGGTGTTGATGAATATACCAGCTGGGGCGACTATTTCTATATGGAAGCTTTAATGAGACTAACCAAAGACTGGAATCCATACTGGTAATAGATATGTGACACATAAAAAAGAACTATAAGCCATATTTGATGAAAATATTGCTTATAGTTCTTTTTGTTGCACAAGACCGGCAAGCGAATGGATGCTTGCATACAAATTCATTTGCCGGTCGTAAGAACATGGAGCACTAAGTGCGGAATGTTCGTGTGCGAAATCGAGTAGGAGTCAGCCTACTCGATTATTTATGTTTTAGTAATGATTATTTACGCTGCAATGTCATTATTCAGTTTTTTTTTCTCGCTATATAATAATTTCAGAATGATAGGTGTTGATACTGAACTTATTATAATCAGAAGGATTACTGCTGTGAAGAACTTGGCTTCCAGAAGACCTACACCAAGACCTGTCTGCGCTACGATAAGAGCAACTTCTCCTCGTGTCATCATACCAGAACCAATCTTGAGAGAATCGCGTCCTGAGAATCCCAGAACCTTGGCCATAGCGCCACATCCAACAACCTTTGATAGCATACCTACTACAACGAATGCAAGTGAGAATAACAGTATAGTTACGTTGAGTTCGTCAAACTGAGTCTGAAGACCTATACTACAGAAGAATACTGGTCCAAAGATCATGTATGAGTTAATATCCATTTTTCTTGAGATGTACTTAGAATCATCAAGTGAGCACAGGATAATACCAGCAACGTATGCACCAGTAATATCAGCAACACCGAAATATTCTTCTGCTACATAAGCAAGGAAGAATGCAAGAGCCATACCAAGAATTGGAATACGTCTTGTGTGTGGATATCTAACATCAATTAACTTGAATATACGATATACGATTACACCAAGTACTACAGCCAATACAAAGAACAGTACTGTGTTAATAATAACCTGTTTTACATCAGATGATGGATCCTTGAATCCAATAACTACTGTCAGTACGATGATACCGATTACGTCATCAATTATGGCAGAACTCATAATTGTAGTTCCAACAAAATCAGATAATTTACCCATTTCACGAAGAGCCTGAGCTGTAATACTAACTGATGTAGCTGTGAGGATTGTACCGATAAATACTGCTTTGTAGAATTCCTCAGAACCTACAGCTGAAACACCATAAAATGCCATGTACAGTAATGTTCCGCATATAAGAGGAACGAATACACCACAACATGCGATAAGTGTAGATTTAACACCTGTCTTTTTGAGCTCGGTGAGATTTGTCTCAAGGCCAGCTCCGAACATTAGCAGAATAACACCAACTTCTGCAACACCTGTCAGGAAGTCTGAAGGCTGTATAAGACCTAGAAAGCTTGGTCCGATTAATAGACCAGCAATAATCTGTCCCGCTACCTGTGGAGCTTTACATTTTCTAGCTAATAATCCACAGAATTTTGAAGCTATCAAAATGATAGCAAGTTGCAACAAAACACTTGTTTTATCCATAAAATTTCTCCCATCTTCGGTCAAGTTCAAACTGACCGTAAACGATACTATTATATATCGAGATTATTGAAAATGCATTAGTTTTTTGTGGCATATTTAAATAAAATATTGAATTCATGATATAATTAATTTAATCAAATAGAAGGAGATTTGCCTATGCATAAACCGACCGATGGAAAAGGATTTTATTATCCTGAGAAAATTTATGTGTATGAAAAAGATGGAAGGCTCAGACAATTCCGTCTGCAACATAAAATTGTTGGGGCAAATGTTTATTGGGAAGCTGATGAAATAGATGGAGAATATAGATTTCGTTATGTTTCTAAGATAAACGACAACACTGATGAGGTAGTAGCAAATTTCCAACACAAGATACTTGCAGGAATAGGATATAAATCCATTAAGAAAAAGCACCCTGAGCACCACGCCAAAAATGTTCTTGAAAGAAATGGCGATGACTATTCACTTGGTATGCGTGGGAATATCGAGATTAGAGATGATGGTGAAGGTAGTGTTAATTTCTGCATAGATGGTGAGATTTTTAAACCGGATGAGTTTGCCAAAATGCTTGGACCATATGCTGGTGCACAGTTATGCTATCAGATACAGGATATAACAGAGCCTCTTTTGGAAAAAAATGATTTTCTGGTAGCTATTAGAGTAACTGCCAGAAATCTTCTTGACGATTTTTATGGTATGATTGAAATATTTACAGATGATGACAATTATATGGATGAGGATGAGCTGCCAGGCTTTGAAGAAGCGATGTGGGATTTGGTAGACAGACTTGATATTCTATATCATTCTGAATATATGCAGGATGCTATTAAGGTTGGAAGCCAGATGATTACGGTCCTTAGCGATATAAGCTGTGATGATCCTGATTTTCCAGATTATGATATACAGATGATACAGAATGTTATAATGGGGAATGAATAAATAGACAGAAAAAGAGACCATACCTTTAGTGGGGTGATATGGTCTCGAATGATGTAGAACAGTTGGAAGCAACTGCTGAGGGCAATTAAAACTTTCCATCTGATTTATGACTAAATTATATCATACGAGGTGTCACAAAACTGTCACACGAGGGGGAACTATGAAAATACTGGTCATTGATGATGAGCTATTAGCTATAGAAGGTCTAATGGCTATTTTAAAGAGGTTATGTCCGAATGCCAGGTTAAGAGGATATGAGGATCCTGAAGATACTTTTGAACTGGTGAATTATAATCCACCTGATATTGCATTTTTGGATATTGAAATGCGAACAATGAATGGTATAGATTATGCAAAAAAGCTTATGAAAATCAATCCAGCAGTTAATATTGTATTTGTTACAGGATATAAGATATATATGGAAGATGCATTTAATCTGCATGTTAGTGGATATATAACCAAGCCTGTAACAGAAGAAAAGGTTCAGAAGGAACTGGAAAATCTTAGAAATCCAATACGTGGAAAATATTATAGCCGTATAAAGATACATACTTTTGGCGATTTTGAAGTTTTTATTGATGATATACCACTGAAATTTGCATATGCTAAGTCTAAAGAGTTATTTGCCATACTTGTTGATGCTAATGGAGCAATGTGCTCAACAGCTAAGATAATAGAAAAAATGTGGCCTGATGATGATTTTAATAAACATGATTCATATATTAGGAATCTTTATGCAGATATATTTAAGACTTTAAAAGAAAAAGGGTGTGAAGATATTCTTATAAAAAGAAGAGGAGAATGTGGTATAGACAGGAACAAAGTGAGCTGCGATTATTTTGATTTTCTAGATGGTGACAGGGATTCAATAAATAGTTTTAATGAAGAGTATATGATTCAATATGCCTGGGGTGAGATGACGCTCGGAGGACTTATAAATCGTATTATTTAATGAATAAATATTCGAAATAGTATTGTAATTAAAGGGTTTTAAGTTTATAATTAACTAAGATTTCGTTATTATATTAATTCTAATATTGAGGGAGGAAATATGGCCAAGAAGACAGAAAAGACTAATGTTGAATTGCAATTCGGGGATAAGCAGATTTCATATGATTCACTTGTTGCCAGTGCTAAAAGCGTATGGGAAAATGATATGAATCGAAAGCTTTCTGAGATTAAGACACTTGATTTATATGTTAAGCCGGAAGAATCAAAAGCCTATTTTGTAGTCAATGGTTCTGATGAAGGAAACTTTGATATTTAATAATAAACATTCAAGAGGTTGCTACACTTATCAGTGTAGCAACCTTTTTTTCTACAAATACTTGAAAATATTGAGATTATCTATTATAAATAGGTTTTATTTAGTATAATTAGTTAGTTCATAGTGATTATTAAACACAATAAATAGTTAAGAGAGCAATAAATGTTTCAAAGATTTAAACCGACTTATTTTTTTATTTTTTTAATATTATTTCTAAATATGGCTTTTGTATGCTACATTCCGGTATCTGCTGATGAAAAGCACGTTGTAAAAATAGGCTGTTATGAGAATGAGATTTTTCAGGAAGGTGCTGATGGGGAAAAACCTATATTTGGATACGCTTATGAATACTATCGTAAACTATCTGAATATACTGGATGGGAGTATGAATATGTTTATGGTACATTCAGTGAGGTATATCAGAAGCTTGTTAATGGAGAAATTGATCTTTTGGCTGGATTAGCAAAAGCTGATGATAGGATGGATATAATTGCCTATCCTAATGAGCCAATGGGAAATGAAAAATATAATCTGATAAAGCATAGTTATGATGATGAAATAACTTCAAATCCATTGTCTTTTGAAGGAAAGAAAATTGGAATACTTGACAGTGCAATGGT